>CADARO010000135.1 GCA_902790345.1 uncultured Eubacteriales bacterium
TGGTGCCCCTGGCCCCCTTCCTGGGCCGGCAGGAGGTGGACCGGATCGTCTCTCAGATGGACATGACCGGCGTCTCCCCGAATCACCTGGTGGCGCTGGCTCCCTTCCTCTCCCGGGACGCGCTGGAGGACGCCGTGTCCCGCATGGATTCCGAAGACGTCACGCCGGGTCAACTGGCGGCGCTGGCTCCCTTCCTGGGGCGGAACGCGCTGGGCGGGCTGGTGCGCGGCATCGGCCAACTGCCCATGAAGGCCCTCACCATGCTGGCCCCCTTCCTATCCCGGGAGACCATCGGCGAGCAGCTGGAGGGGCTGCAAAATCAGCGCGGCGCGGCGGAGGATCCCCGGCCCGCGGGGGAGAAAAAGAGCGCCCCGTCCTCAAACGACCGGCTGGCCCTGCGCCTGGCCGAGGACGGCGACTTCGACGAGATCAGGGAGCTTCTGCCCTTCCTGAAGCGGGAGACCGTCTCCCAGGTCATCGACATGGCCCTGGACGAGGACGACCTGGACTTCGTCATGGGCTCCGCCTTCGACATGCTGCCCGGCGCGGAGCAGAAGAAAATCGCCCTGCACATGGCGGAAAACGGCGACTTCGACGAGATGAGCGGCCTTTTCAACCACCTGAACGGCGAGACCCAGGCGCGGATCGTTGCCATGGCCCTGGATCAGGACGAGACCGACTTCCTGCGGGCGCACATCCATAGCCTGCCCCGCGAGGTACGGCAGTCCGTCGCCCTGCGCCTGGCGGAAAACGGCGAATTCGACGAATTGCGCCCCTTCTTCCCCGCGCTGGACGAGGAAATCCGGGAGACCGTCATCGACATGGCGCTGGACGCCGACGACCTGGACTTCCTGCGGGGCCATGGCGAGCTCATCCCGGACGGCGTAAAGCGCAAGGTGGCGCTGCGCCTGGCCGAAGAAGATGAATTCAGCACGCTGTCGCGCCTCATTCCGCTGGAATCGCTGGATGAAGTCACCCTGAACCGGCTGGCGGAGCTGGCCCGGGAGCAGGACGAAGGCGCGTTCCTGCGCCGGGTGAATCTCATCCGCGGCGCCGCGCGTCAGGAGGAGCCGGAGGAGGCCCATGAGGCAACGGACGCCGCCTCTGCCATGGCCGCCGCCCGTGAAGGCAATTTCGCCGCCCTGCCCGGCCTGTTCGACCGGCTGACCGAGACGGAGAAGGACGAGGCGGTGCGCCTGGCCATCGTGTACGACGACACGGCCTTCCTGAACGACCTCATCGACGACCTGCCCCGCGAGTCGCTGGAGACCCTGTGCTTCGCCCTGGCCCGCATGGGCGAGACGGCGCGGCTGGAGCCCTTCAAAGGCCGGCTGTCGCCGGAGGCGCTGGCACGAATCCAGCGCATCCTGAGCGAAAGGGAATGAGCGTCCATGCCCGGAAAAAAAGGCCGTCCCCCGGCTCTCTCGCCGGAGGAGCTGAACGCCATTCGCGATTTGATTCTCGCCCGGCCGGACATGACCATTCCGGAAATCAAGCGATCGCTGGGGCTCGGGGCGTGCAGGGAAACTGTGCGCAAGGCCGTGTCGCGCATGGGCTTTCGCTGCTGGAAAACGCTGTGGGCATCAGGATCCGACAAATCGGAGCCTGACGAATAACCCGGCAAAATTGACGGGCGGAGGGTTGAAATTGCCCTCCGCCCGCGCTATACTTATGGGCAGCAACCTTCAACGAAAGCGGGGAACCACCCATGGACGCGCGCCACATCCTTCGCCAGTACTTCGGCCATGCCGACTTCCGCCCCGGCCAGCGGGACATCATCGACGCCCTGCTCGCCGGCCGCGACGCCCTGGGCGTTATGCCCACCGGGGCGGGCAAGTCGGTGTGTTATCAGGTGCCGGCCATGCTGCTGCCCGGCGTCACGCTGGTCATATCCCCCCTCATTTCCCTGATGAAGGATCAGGTGGCCTCGCTCATTCAGGCGGGCATCCCGGCGGCCTACATCAACTCCTCCCTCACCCCCGGCCAGATGAACACCGCCCTGCGCCGGGCCGCCCAGGGGCAGTACAAGATCATCTACGTGGCCCCGGAGCGCCTGACCACGCCGGACATGGCCATCCTGGCCGAGCAGGTGCCCGTGTCCCTGCTGGCGGTGGACGAGGCCCACTGCGTGTCCCAATGGGGGCAGGACTTCCGGCCCAGCTACCTGGACGTGGCCCGGTTCGTCGAGAGTCTGCCCGTCCGCCCGCCTGTGGGGGCCTTCACGGCCACCGCCACCGCCCGGGTGCGGGAGGACATCGCCCGGCTGCTGGCGCTGCGCGACCCCGTCCGGGTGACCACCGGCTTCGACCGGGCCAACCTGTTCTTCGACGTGGTGGAGCCCAAGGACAAGACGGCCTTCGTCGTGGACTACGTGAAGCGCCACGAAGGGCAGAGCGGCATCGTCTACTGCGCCACCCGCAAGGCCGTGGAGGCGGTGTGCCAGAGCCTGGTGGCCCGGGGCCTGCCCGCCACCCGCTATCACGCCGGGCTCAGCGACGAGGAGCGCCGCCGGAATCAGGACGATTTCGTGTACGACCGGGCGCCGGTGATGGTGGCCACCAACGCCTTCGGCATGGGCATCGACAAGTCCAGCGTCAGCTACGTGCTGCACTACAACATGCCCAAGGATCTGGAGAGCTACTATCAGGAGGCGGGCCGGGCCGGGCGGGATGGGGAGCGGGCCGAGTGCGTGCTGCTCTACGCCCCCGCCGACGTGCAGACGGCCAAATTCCTCATCCGCTCCAGCGAGCCCAACGAGGCCCTGTCCCCGGAGGAGCGGGAGGCGGTCTACCGGCAGGACATGCGCCGGCTGGACGCCATGACCGCCTACTGCCGCTCGGAGAGCTGCCTGCGCGCCCGCATCCTGGCCTACTTCGGCGAGGCCCACGAGGGGCAGTGCGGCAACTGCGGCCGCTGCGTGGGGGATTACATCCTGGAGGACGTGACCGAGGCCGCCCAGACCGTGCTGCGGGCGGTTTCCCAGATCGAGCGGCACTACCGCTCCGGCCTGGGGCTGGCCACCGTGGCCGGGGCGCTGTACGGCAGCCGGGACAAGCGGATCATCCAGCTGGGGCTTGACCAGACCCCCTTCCACGGGGCGCTCCACGCCCTGGGCCGCGACAGGATCCGCGCCGTCATGGAGCGGCTCATCGCGGAGGGGCTGCTGACCCAGACAGAGGGCGACTACCCGGTGCTGCGGGTCAGCGAGGAGGGCCGCCTGGCCCGCACCGACGGCCGAACCATCACCCTGCGCGTCCGCCAGACGGCGAAGCCCGCCGCCGCGCCCCGCCGGGTCAGGCCCGAGGCGCGGCCCGACGACGAGGCGCTCATGCAGCTGCTGCGCTCGGTGCGCATGAAGCTGGCCCAGAAGGAGCGGGTGCCCGCCTACATCGTGTGCAACAACGCCGCCCTGGCGGACATGGCCCTGAAGCGGCCCCACACCCCGGAGGAATTCCTGGAGGTCAACGGCATCGGCGAGTTCAAGGCCGCCCGCTACGGCGGGGCGTTCCTGGCCGCCATCGCGGAATACGAAAAGGCAAAATGAAAAACCGGCGCTTCCCGTGTCTTGGCGGGAAGCGCCGGCTGCGTTTTGGCATTCAGGTCAGTTGGGCGTTTTGTACGCGTTGGGCAGCATATCCCAGATGAGCTGCAGGGTCTCGCCGTCGGCCACGCCGTAGCGGTATTCCTCGTGGGCGTGCTCGGGCTTCTTGTCCAGCTCATAGAACCGCTGGAACGCCTCCACGGCCTCCTTGGTGGCCAGGTCGTAGATGCCGTCCTGACGGAGCACGTACTGCTCCACGGGCATGAACTCCTCGATGTACAGGCCGAACTGCAGCCAGCTGACGAAGGACACCTCGTCCCAGGGATCCTGATCGCCATAGCCGTAGTAGTTGTCGTCCATCCACATGATCATCTTCGCCAGGTCCACCGGATCCACGTTCTGCTCGTTGGGGCCGGGTGTGGGCGTGGGCGCGGGGGTGGCGGTGGGCTGAACGCCGGTGGGCGCGGGCGTGGGAACGGGTGCGGGGGTATACCGGGGATCCACGCCGTTGGGGATGGCCCAGGGGGAATACAGCCGCTCCTGAGTCAGCACGCCGGCCACGCCGTCCGCGTCCAGGCCGTTGATCTGCTGGAACAGGCGCACCGCGTCCTTGGTTCGGGAGCCATACACGCCGTTGATCTGGTCGTTGAAATACCCCAGGTCGGACAGGCGAATCTGCAGCCGCTTCACCTGCTCGCCGGTGTCGCCCTTCCACAGCTCGATGTAGCCGTCGTAATAGCGGGCGTCCCGGGAGAAGAGCACGCGCTGCATGGCGGTGTCGGCCTGCATCTGCTCGGTCAGTCCGTTCACCTTGCAGAACAGCAGCACGGTGTCCGCCAGCTGATCGTCGAACTCGCCGTCCGCCTCGGCGGCGTAGTAGCCCAGCTCGCGCAGGCGCTCCTGCAGCTCCACCACGCGCACGCCGGAGTCGCCCTTGCGCAGCAGGATGTAGCTGGAACACACGGCGGCGCCGCGGCCCATCAGCCTCTGCTGGGTCTCCACCGTGGCTATGCCTGTGGACCGCAGGCCGTTTTCCGTCTGGAACAGGGCCACGGCCGTCTGGGTCCGCGCGCCGTAGACGCCGTCCGCCTTATCGGCCTGATAGCCCAGCTCACGCAGGCGCTCCTGCAGCGCGATGACGCGCACGCCGGTGCGGCCGCCCCGGGCCAGCTCCACATACTGCTGGTACACCGGCGCGTTGCTGGCGAAGAGCCGCTGCTGCAGCTCGGGGGTGGCGATGCCGTCCTGAGCCATGCCCACGGCGTCCTGGAAATAGATCACCGCGTAGCGGGTGTTGGCGCCGAACACGCCGTCCGCCCGGCCGGCGCTGTAGCCCAGGGAGGCCAGCCGCTCCTGCAGCGCGCGCACGTCCTCGCCGCGGCTGCCCATGGTCAGGGTGGTGTAGGTCTTCTGCGCCATACCGCTGCCGGGCAGATCGGCCTTCAGGCGAAGAGTTTTAACGCCGTTCTGCTCGTTGTACACCAACAGCTTGCCGGCGCGGATCTCCATCTCCGCGTTCATGGTGCCGGCGTTCCAACTGCCGGCGATCTGGGCGCTGCCGGGCTGAAGGGCCTGCACCGTGCCCAGGGGATCGATCACGAACACATAGCCCTCGCCGGCGCACAGGGTGGGCTGCAGCGCGCGGTCGATGGCGTTGCGGAACACCGGCGCGGCAGCGCTGGCCGGATCCACGGAGTACAGCCGGCCGCTGCCGTTCAGCTCCTGAGTGAGGTAGTACAGTCGGCCGTCCATGACCGCCTGGGCCCGCACGTTGTCATAGGTGATGAAGCGCCAGTTCGTCTCCCCCGCCCGGCGCAGCTCCAGGCCGCCCTCGTCGGTGCGCTGGGTCTCGAAGTCGCCGAAGTTGTGCCACTCCGCCTGGGGATCAAACTGAGTCACCCGCAGCATGCCGGATGCGGCGTCCAGCACGCGGCTGTAGTACACCTCGCCGTCCTCGCTGGCCAGGCTCACGTTCAGGCCGTCCATGGCCTCCCGCAGAACGCAGTTGGCCGAGGGCAGCAGCCGCACCACGCTGGTCCGGGGCGACAGGGCGGTGTCGCACTTCATCAGCTGGCGGCTGTTCTCCGCGCTCAGGAAGTAGATGGCGTCGTCATGCGCCACGTACACCGGCTCACCGGCCACGGCGGACACCAGCACCGAGCAGTCCTGGGTGCTCAGCAGCGGGCTCCACATGAACAGCGCCGTGGCGCCCTCCAGGGTGGGGGCGGTCAGGAAGACCCTCATGTCGCCCACATACACGATGTCCTTCACGTTGTTGTAGGGCAGAACCTCCTCCGCGCCGTTCAGCGCCCACACGGCCTTGCCGTTGGTATCCACATACGCTTCCCCGCCGGTCTGGGTCTGCCCGGCCAGCGAAGCGGCGCAGGCCGCCGGCTCCAGCGCGGTCATCAGCAGCACCGCGCACAGCAGCAGCGCGCTCAGCCTCTTCATGATCTTTCACCTCTTTGAAAATGATGTCTTTTTGACGATACAGGCTCCGCGCCTGTTCCATGTTTTTACAGGATTCGTCCCCTTTCCCGCCTGTTAAATAATGGGATTCCCCTTTTCAGATTCGCCCCGCCGCCTTACAATAGAGACGCATCAATAAATCACGGAAGGGAGACTGCCCGCCATGACCTGCCTCGACACCCTTCGCGCGTGTATCGCGCCGCTCAAGAGCGAAATGACCGCCCTGCCCGAATTGTGGCCGCTGTTTGAGCGCTGCTTCCTGAACTCCATCGAGACCACCATCCAGCAGACCCCCGGCGACACCTTCGTCATCACCGGCGACATCCCCGCCATGTGGCTGCGGGATTCCACCGCCCAGGTGCTGCACTACGTGCGCTTCGCCAAAGAGCCGGAGGTGGCCGCCATGCTGGAGGGCGTCATCGCCCGGCAGGCGGAGTGCGTGCTGCGGGATCCCTACGCCAACGCCTTCAACCGGGAGCCCTCCTCCTACAAGCCCTACGACGACACGCCCCGGGCCTCCGACTGGGTGTGGGAGCGCAAGTACGAGATCGACTCGCTGTGCTATCCCCTGTGGCTGGCCGAAAAGTATCACCTGACCACCGGCGGCACGGCCTTCCTCACGGAGCGGTTCCACGAGGCGGTGAAGACCATCGTGGGCGTGCTGCGCACCGAGCAGCGCCACGAAAACAGCCCCTATCGCTTCTCCCGCAGAAACTGCCCGCCCGGTGACACCCTGCACCACGAGGGCAGGGGCGAGCCGGTGGGCTACACCGGCATGACCTGGAGCGGCTTCCGCCCCAGCGACGACGCCTGCCGTTACGGCTACCTGGTGCCCTCCAACCTGTTCGCCGTCCGGGCGCTGCGATCTGCCGCGCTGCTGGCCCGGCTGCTGAAGGACGAGGCCCTGGCGAAGGAAGCCGAGGCCCTGGGCGATGAAATCCGCGCCGGGGTCGAGGCCCACGGCAAGGTGTCTCATCCCCTTTTCGGCGACATCTATGCCTATGAGGTGGACGGCCTGGGCCATGCCAACCTGATGGACGACGCCAACGTGCCAAGCCTCCTGGCCCTGCCCTATCTGCAGCACAGGCTCCCTGGCCGAAGGCGTGGGCAGCCCCCACACGCCGGAGGGCTACATCTGGCCCATCGGGCTGTGCGTTCAGGCCATGACCACCGAGGACACGGCGGAGATCGCCCGTCTCCTCAAAACCCTCATGACCACCCACGCCGGCACCGGCTTCATGCACGAGAGTTTCCACCCCGACGACCCCGCCCGGTTCACCCGCACCTGGTTCGCCTGGGCCAATTCCATGCTGGGCGAGCTGGTGTACCGGCTGCACGAGGCGGGAAAGCTGGACGAGGTGCTCCGGATGATCGCGGAATAACAAAACGGGCTCCCCGGGAAATGCGGGGAGCCCTTGCCATATCTGCCTTACGGCACATCCGGCAGCTTTTCGGTCAGCTGCTCGTACAGTGTTCGCGTGGCCGCCTCCGTGGCCGCGTTGAACACCACGTGGCCCTTGTCCGTGCGCACATCGATGCACGCGGGCACGCCGGTGTAGGCGTACAGCCGATACATGCCCAGGTCATTCATGAAGGTGCCCGCCTGCAGCCGCAGGGTGCGCACCCCGCTGTCCCGGACGCCCCGATCGAAATCCTCAACCAGCCGGGCCGCCCGGATGTCGTCGTATTCGATTTTGTCGCTGCCCGCGAAGGCGGCGCCCACCGTCAGCGCGTCCTCGTCCAGCCGGACGCTCACCGCGCCGAAATTCAAAACCAGGATGGTGAGCAGCGCCACCGCCGCCGCCAGCAGCGTGCCGGAATTCTTCCGCACCCACCTGATGATGCTCTGTCCTCTCTCCTCCATGCCGCCGCCTCCTGTCTTCATCCCGTATTGCAGGTTCTATTATAACCCCTGCGCGCCGATTTTTCAACCATCGCCGCCTGTCCCGTTAAAATTCGCCGCCGTTTTGCAAAACCCGGAACAATTCCGGGCGAATTCTTGTTTTTATTCGTAAAAAATTGGCGAAGGGCTTGACAAGCGGACCGGTCGGGGCTAAAATAGCCTCAATCACATAGAGAAAAGCTGTGACGAAGACGGTTGATCTCGTCTCCTTCAGAGAGCCGGCGGGCGGTGCGAGCCGGCGGAGCGCGAAATCGAAGAACCTATCCCTTCCGAGCTGAAGCCTTGAACGCGCGTCGCCAGTAAAGGTCTTCCGTAGGGCTGCGTAAAAGCACAGGGCTTGTTGGAGCCCGAAAAGAGCGGCGTCCTTCGGGGCGCAAGTTGAGTGGTACCGCGCGCAGTATATGCCCGTCTCAAGAGAAATCTGAGACGGGCTTTTTTCTTCCCGGCGCAGAACGCGAAAGGAGAAAAACCATGGACACGAACAACGTCATGAACATGCTCACCGAGGTCAGCCAGCGCATCCGCGAAATGCGCGAGGTCATGGGCATTTCCGTTGAGGAAATGGCCGAGAAGACCGAGCTGGACGTGGAAACCTATCTCAAATATGAAAACGGCCTGGTGGACCTGCCCTTCACCTTCATCCACAAGTGCTCCCTGGCCTTCGGCATCGAGCTGACGGAGCTGCTGGAGGGCTCCGCCGCCCGCCTGTCCAGCTACACGGTGACCCGGGCCGGCCGGGGCGTTGAGACCGCCCATGAGGACGGCATCGACATCCGCAACCTGGCCCCCATGTTCAAGGGCAAGATGGTGGAGCCCTACTTCGTCACCTACGATTACATCCCCAAGCAGCAGACCGAGCCCATCCACACCACCACCCACTCCGGCCAGGAGTTCGACCTGATCCTGAAGGGCCATCTGAAGGTGCAGGTGGACGGCCACACGGAGATCCTCTCCGAGGGCGACTCCATCTACTACAATTCCTCCGCCCCCCACGGCATGATCGCCATCGACGGCGCGCCCTGCCAGTTCCTGGCGGTCATCATGCCCGGCGAGGACAACGTGGACGAGAGCCGCATCGCCAAGACCATCAAGGCCGCCGGCCGCACCGACGGGCTCATCGCCGAGCGCTTCATCAAAACCAAAGAGGACGAAAACGGCCTGCTGAAGGAGATCGAATTCGTCAACGAGGACAGGTTCAACTTCGCCTTCGACATCGTGGACGCCCTGGCCGAGAAGAAGCCCGACGCCCCCGCCATGCTGCACCTGGACCACAACAAGGTGGAACAGCGCTTCACCTTCGCGGACATGAAGCGGGCCTCCGCCCAGTGCGCCAACTACTTCACCTCCCTGGGCATCAAGAAGGGCGACCGGGTGATGCTCATCCTGAAGCGGCACTATCAGTTCTGGTTCGCCATACTGGGCCTGCACAAGCTGGGCGCCATCGCCATTCCCGCCACGAACCTGCTGAAGGAGCACGACCTCACCTACCGCTTCGACGCGGCGGGGGTCTCGGCCATCATTTGCGCCGACGACGAGGGCCTGTGCCGCGAGGTGGATCTGGCGGCGGCCCAGTGCCCCCAGGTGAAGCTGAAGCTGGTCACCGGCGACGCCCCCCGGGAGGGCTGGCATCTGTTCGACCGGGAGTACAGGCTGTTCTCCGGCAAGTACGAGCGCACGGCGGACACGCCCTGCGGCCGGGACCCCATGCTCATCTTCTTCTCCTCCGGCACCACCGGCTACCCGAAGATGGCCGAGCATGCCTACACCTATCCCCTGGGCCACTTCATCACCGCCAAGTACTGGCACTGCGTGCAGGTGGGCAAGCTCCACTTCACCATCTCCGACACCGGCTGGGGCAAGGCGCTCTGGGGCAAGCTGTACGGGCAGTGGCTGTGCGAGGGCACGGTGTTCACCTACGACTTCGACCGCTTCAACGCGGCGGACATCCTGCCCCTGTTCAAGCAGTACAACGTGACCACCTTCTGCGCGCCGCCCACCATGTACCGCATGATGATCAAGGAGAACCTGAGCAAGTACGACCTGTCCTCCGTGCAGAAGGCCACCACCGCCGGCGAGGCGCTGAACCCCGAGGTGTTCCGCCAGATCGAGGCCATGACGGGCCTGGAGGTGATGGAGGGCTTCGGCCAGACCGAGACCACCCTGACCATCGGCAACCTCACCGGCTCCACCTACAAGCTGGGCTCCATGGGCAAGCCCATCCCCGCCTACGACATCGACCTGGTGGATGCGGAGGGGCATCCCGTGCCCGTGGGCGAGACCGGCGAGGTGGTTGTGCGCACCGACAAAAAGATCCCCTGCGGCCTGTTCCTGGGATACTATCGCGACGAGGAGCGCACCAGGGAAGCCTGGCACGACGGCATGTATCACACCGGCGACCTGGCCTGGAAGGACGAGGACGGCTTCTACTGGTACGTGGGCCGCGCGGACGACGTGATCAAGTCCTCCGGCTGGCTACCGCATTGGGCCCTTCGAGATCGAAAGCGTCATCATGGAGCTCCCCTACGTCCTCGAGTGCGGCGTGTCCGCCGCGCCGGACGAGGTGCGCGGCCAGGTGGTGAAGGCCTCCATCGTGCTCACCAAAGGCACGGTGGGCACCGACGAGCTCAAGAAGGAAATCCAGAACTACGTGAAGCAGAAGACCGCGCCTTACAAGTACCCCCGCATCGTGGTCTTCCGCGACGAACTGCCCAAGACCATCAGCGGAAAGATCATCAGGAACAAGCTGTGACGGCGGGCAATCGCCTGGCGCGCATCGGCAGGAGGAACGATCATTGAAGGAGCTTCTTGATTCCGCAAAAAAGCTGTTCGCGCTGGAGGCGTATGAGTGCCGCCCGGTGTCCGGGCACGAGGGCGGCCGCAATCTCGTCTATATATGCAGTCTGAACGGGGAAAACAGATACGTCCTGCGCGTCTCGGCGCTGGGCGACAGGAGGTTGGAGGAGTACCTGGCGGAGACGGAATTCGTGCGCTACCTGGCGCAAAGCGGAGCGCCCGTGGCAAATGTGATCCCGTCGGTTCAGGGCAGAGACGTGGAACGCCTCGAATGGGACGGCAAGGCGGTCAGCGTCAGCCTGTTCGAGTACGCGAAGGGCATGCTGATCTCCGACAACGGCTATCGCTATCGGGAAGGCGCGCCCCTTGAGGAGTATTTCTTCAACACCGGCAGGGCGCTCGGCGCGATCCACGCTCTCTCCAAGCGCTATGCGCCGGCCCACCGCCGCCCGGACTACTTCGATAAATACAACATGGCCTATATCAGCCGCCTGATCCCCGATTCCTATGCGGAATTGAAAAGCGCCATCTCCAAACGGCTGGAAGAATTCCATGCGCTTCCGATGGATCAAGGCAGCTACGGCCTGGTTCATTTCGATTTCAGCGACGGCAATTACCACGTCGACATGAGCACGGGCGACCTGACCGTGTTCGATTTCGACAACTGCATGAACTGCTGGTACATGTTCGATCTGGCCAATCTCTGGACGCACGGCGTGGGCTGGTGCCGGTCTGAAAAGGACGCGGAGAGGCGCATGGCGATCATGCGCTGGTATTTCGACGCCGTCCTGCGGGGATACAGGCATGAAACGGAGGTCTCCGAAGCGCTTCTGGCCCGGCTTCCCCTGTTCATCGACATGGTGCTCATCGAAAACATCGTGGACGAGTTTGAATGCAGCGCGCGGGAAGGCGAAGAGCCGGACTATGAGGACATCGAAGACGCGGCGGAATGCCTGATCCATTCGATTCCATACGCAGGCGTCGGAACCGATGATTATGATTGCTGAGAGGAGCGGATCGCTATGCTGTTTGAAGAAAAACCCATCGTCCTGAAGGACGGGACGCCCGCCCTGCTGCGGCCGGCCCGGGTGGAGGACGCGGCGGCGCTCATCGATTACCTCGTGACCACCGCGGGCGAGACGGAGTTCATCATGGCCTATCCGGACGAGCGGGCGGGCATGACGGTGGAAGAAGAGGAAAACCTGCTGCGGGGCGTCATCGAGTCGCCGGGCCGAATCATGATGGTGTGCGAGGTGAACGGCGAGCTGGCGGGCAACTGCGGGCTGCACATGAACCCCAAGCGCAAGGTGCGGCACCGGGGCGGCGTGGCCATCGCGCTGTACAAAAAGTACTGGAACAGGGGCATCGGCACGGCCATGTTCAACTACATGTTCGACATCGCCCGGGACTGGGGTCTGGAGCAGCTGGAACTGGACTATGTGGAGGGCAACGAGCGGGGCAAGGCGCTTTATGAGAAGATGGGCTTTCAGGAAGTGGCCCGCATTCCCAACGCCTACCACCTGTCGGACGGCTCAAGCCGGGCCGAAGTCAAGATGGTGAAGCGGCTGTAAGGCGGCCGCGCGAAAAAAAATATTTCTCCTTTTCGGGCCTCCCGTGGTTTACAGCCGCGGGAGGCAATGTTATAATTGGGTTGCGTCAAGCGGCAAACCGCATCCATTCTTTCAGACCGAACAAGGGGGAACACGCGCATGTCTACGCTGACTGTGGAACGCTACACCATGCCCTCCGCCTCGCTGGGCATCGACAATCCGCTGCCGGACATCAAGAAAAACGCCGACGCCCACGCCAACATCGCCGTGGACCGGGAGATGGTTTCCGAGGAAGAATCGAAGTACATGGGCTGGGGCCGGGTGAACGGCATCCTGCCCTACACCATCCACAACAACTACAACCGCACCAAACGGCCCCACGCCTGGAAGTCCATCGTGCTGGAAAACGACCACATCCGGGCCACCTTCCTGCCCGAGCTGGGCGCGCGGCTCTGGTCCCTCATCGACAAGCACACGGGCAAGGAGCTTCTGCACTGCAATCCCGTGTTCCAGCCCTGCAACCTGGCCCTGCGCAACGCCTGGATCTCCGGCGGCGTGGAGTGGAACCTGGGCATCATCGGCCACACGCCCTTCACCGTGGACTCCCTCTACGCCGAGCG
>CADARO010000136.1:0-7033 GCA_902790345.1 uncultured Eubacteriales bacterium
GAGAACTGGCTGCCGACGAAGGCCGGGCGCTACAACAAGATCGACGGCTTCGCCGCCCTGCTGAACGCCCACGAGGAGCAAATGCGGATGAACCCGGTGGGTCGTCGAACGGACTGCGCCGGGGTGACGATCATCGACCTATAGGAGGCTAGGTTATGTCGATTTTTTCGAGGCGAAGGAAGGATGACAACAAGAGCCGGGACCGTCCCGCGAGCCAGGGGGTACGGGTGACGCCCCTGACCCTGTGGAACGCCATGATCAACGCCCGCTCGCGGGAGGAGCTCAAGGGCAGCGAGGCGATCTACTCCGCCGTGAGCCGCATCGCCAACACGCTGGCCTGCATGCCCGTGCACCTGTACAAAGATTACAAAATCGTGCAGGGTGATCGACGGGAGCAGCTGCTCGGCTACGCGCCGAACCCGGACCTGACGCCCTTCCAGCTGGTGATGGCCGCGGAGGCCTGCCGCCTGACGGTGGGCAGCGCCTACCTGCTGGCCGTGCCGGATGACAACGGCACGGAGATCGAGCGTCTGGACGTGCTGGATCCTGCCAGGGTACAGGTGCTGCGCAACTCCGAGACGCGGGAGCTCTGGTACAAGATCACCCTGGATGACAGCCAGGTGGTGACGGTGCACGGCAGCTATATGGTGGCCCTGCATCACATGTCCACGGACGGCGTGACCGGCATAAGCCCCATCGAGGTGCTGGGCGGCACGCTCAAATACGACTGCCAGATCCAGGAGGTCAGCCTGGAGCAGCTCAAGGGTGTGGGTGACTCCATCATCCTCACCTACCCCACCAACTTCTCGGAGGAGGCCCAGCTGCGGCACGTGGAGCGCTTCAAGAAAGTGTATAACGCCAGCGGCCGGCACGTGATCATACTGGACGGCGGCGTAACGGCGGACACCATCAAGAACAGCGTGGTGGACCCCAAGGTGCTGGATGTGGACAACATCACCAAGCGCAAGGTGGCGGCGGTGTACAACATGCCGCCCCGGATGCTGGGTGACGCCGCGAGTTCCGGTTACTCCACCAGCGAGCAGGACATCCAGGAGTTTTTGAAGCTGACGATGCTTCCGATCGTTCGGCAATGGGAGGAGATCCTCAAGCGCAAGCTGCTGACCTACGAGGAGATCGTGGCCGGCTATACCATCCGCTTTGATATGGACGCCCTCAAGCGCGGCGACACCGCCGCCATGGCGGACAAGCACTCCAAGGCCGTGCGCGGTGCGAAGATGACGCCCAACGAGGCGCGCAGGGAGGACGGCCTGCCCGATCTGCCCAATGGCGACGAGCTGCTGGTGGCCAGGGACATGATCCCGCTGCGGGTGGTGGTGGAGCACCCCGAGCTGCTGCTGACCGGCAAGCTGGAGGGTGACGAATAACGCGGTAACCGGCGGGTGTGCATCCCCCGCCGTTATCCGGACCGGCTTCGGTCCCTCTTTCCCCCGAAGCTGGTCCGCGGTCATGAGCCGGGCTCGGGACTCTACTCCTCCCCGGGCGGGTCCAGTCACAGCGCCGCAACGACGCCTCTGCTCAATGGGGCGATCGGGGTGAGAGCCAGCACAAGATGGTCCAGCGCAACGCTCGCGGCGTACAGCGAGCGCCCGCGACGCCTACGATGATATATGGGCCCTATTTTAGGAGGACGACACAATGCAAAAATTTTGGAGTATGGCTGTGCAGTCGGCCGAAAAGCGCACCGATCTGTACATCCTGGACGAGATCGCCGAGCAGCAGTCCTGGTGGGGCGACGAAGTGACCCCCAAGATGTTCAAGCGGGACATCGACCGGGCCGAGGGCACGCTCTACGTGTGGCTGGACAGCCCCGGCGGCGACGGGTTTGCCGGCACCACCATCCACGACATGCTGCGCGAGTATTCCGCCTCCGGGCGGGGCAAGGTGATCGCCATGGTGAGCCTGGCGGCCTCCGCTGCCAGCATCGTGGCCATGGCCGCCGACGAGATCCGGATCAGCCTGCTGGGCACCATCATGATCCACGAGCCGTGGAGCCGTCCGCAGGGCAAATCCGCGGTGCTTCGCGCCGTGGCGGATGTGCTGGATACCGTGCGGGACGCCCAGGTGGAAGCCTACACGCGCCGCACCGGCCAGACCCGCGAGAAGATCATGGAGCTGCTCAACGGTCCGGACGGAAACGGCACCTATATGAACGCCCGGCAGGCCATCGAGCTGGGCTTCGCGGACAGCATCATGCACGAGGAGGACGGCGAGGACGACCGCCAGCCCACAGCGATGATGAAGTCCATCACGGAGGTACGCATCGCCAGCAGCCTGGAGCGCAACGACGAGCGCATTACGCGGGCGGCGATGGACGCGGCGGAGCCCGCGACCCCCTCCCCCATCCCTGAACTGCTGGCCAAGCATTTTATCACCGGCAATGAGCCCAACAGTGCCGCCAGCGAGGGATTGACCGGGTTCCTGGCCGGGCTTCGCAGCCTGGTGCGGGACGAGGCGAAAAACGACATCATGGACGCTCTGATCTGCGGCGTCCGCGCCGGTCTGGACCGCTGGGACAGCCTCCAGGCCGCCACCGATGACCCCGAGGGCGAGGATGGCGACGGCGAAGATGCGGGCCTGAAGGCGCTGATGGCGGCCATCGAGGCCACGAAGGACGCAGACGACGACGATGACGACGAAAAACCCGAAAGTGAGGTTGAGTAAAATGCCTATGACCATTGAACAGATCCGGGCCCAGCTCAAGGACGTGAACAGGGAATTGGTGGAGGCCAGGGACGCCGCCGTGGCGCTAGCCGCCAACGCCGGCGCCGATCCGGCGCAGCGCACCGCCGCCACCGAGCGGCTGAACGCCCTGAAGCAGCGCCGGGACATCCTGAAGGAGAGCCTGGACGACATGACCGAGGCCCAGAGCGCCAACCTGATGGCGATCCGCGCCGAGGGCGACCAGATCCAGAAGGCCGCGAAGGCCTTCAAGGGCGCGGGCGATTTCTTCAGCTGCGTGGCGAAGGCCAGCGGCGTGAACCCCGTGGTGGATCCGCGCCTGGCCGAGTACATGAGCATCAAGAGCTCCGCCAGCGGCCAGAACATCACCACCGACGCGGACGGCGGCTACCTGATCCCGCCGGACTACTCCGACGAGCTGGTGAAGCACGTGCAGAGCGAGAGCGTGCTGCTGCCCGAGGTGCAGCATGTGCCGGTGAGCGGCAACCGCCTGATCGTCGCCGAGGTGGACGAGGAGAGCCGCAAGGACACCACCGTCTCCATCAAGGGCCGCAACGGCGGCATCCTTTCCTACTGGAAGGGCGAGGCGGCCGAGTACACCGCCAGCCAGATGAAGTTCAAGAACAGCCAGACCGACCTGGGCAAGCTGACCGGCCTGTGCTACGCCACCGAGGAGATGCTGGAGGACCTGCCCGCGATGGCCGCGATCATCGACCAGGGCTTCTCCGACGAGTTCGCCTTCAAGTGCGACGACGCCATCATTTCCGGCACCGGCACCAACATGCCCACCGGCATCCTGGACGCCGGTAACGGCAGCCTGGTGACCATCGCCAAGGAGAGCGGCCAGGCGGCGGCCAGCATCATGCTCAACAACATCCTCAAAATGTTCAACGCCATGCCCGCCAAGCACCGCAGCAACGCCAAGTGGTACATCAACCAGGATCTCGAGATCGCGCTGTACCAGCTGCTGATGAACACCGGCTCCACCGCCACCGAGGGCCTGACCGTCTCCAACGGCCTGCCGATCTTCGTGCCCGCCGGCGGCCTGGCCTCCGCGCCGAACGGCCTGCTGCTGGGCCGGCCGATCGTGCCGATCGAGCAGTGCTCCGCCCTGGGCACCAAGGGCGATATCCTGTTCGCCGACATGAGCCAGTACCGGTGGATCGACAAGGGCGGCATCAACGGCCAGACCTCTATCCATGTGCGGTTCCTGTACGACGAGACCGCCTTCAAGTTCACCTACCGCGCCGGCGGCAAGCCGATGTGGAGCAACTCCATCGAGGCCTACAAGGGCACCACCAAGCGCTCCCCGTTCGTGGCGCTGGCGGACCGCGCGTGATGAGGTGATCGCATGGCCAGCCTGGAGGGATTCAAGGCCCACGCGGTGCTGGACGGCGAGTTCACCGACCAGCAGCTCCAGCTGTACCTGGACGCGGCCATGGGCTACCTAGCGGCCTCGGAGGTGGCTGCGCCCAGCCCCTCCGAGGCCCGGGCCATGCCCCTGGCGGCGAGCCTGTACGACCTGGCAGCCTATCAGATCGCCACCCACTACTGTGATCGCCGCGGCATGGTGGGCGACAACCCCAGCGCCGAGGTGTTCGGCGTGCAAGGGATCATCCACCAGCTCAAGGGCAAATTTACGGGGGGTGACTGAGCATGCCGCACGTGGACCCCGGCGAGCTCAGATACCGCATCGGCATCCGGACGCCCGTGAGGACCAAGGACGACAACGACCACTACTGCGAGCGCGTGGAGACCTTCTACGGCCGCGCCGGGGTGCGCTCCGCCAAGGGCGAGGACAGCATCGAGGACGGCGCGGCGCGCTCCATCGACACGGTGCAATTCATCGTGCGCTGGGGGCTCCGGCAGAAGGTGACGCGCGACAGCACGATCTTCCACCGCGGCCGATCATACGCGGTGGACTGGATGGACGAGACGCCCTGGGCCGGACAGTACGCGCGGATCCGCGCGGTGAGCCGCGACCAGGGCGAGTGAGGAGGACGGCATGGGCAGGATCACCATGAAGCTGGACCGCGGCACGATCAGCGACGTGGCCAGGGAGCTGGACGCCATCGGCGAACTGGAGACACGCGCTCCCGCCGCCCTGCGCGCCGGCGCCAACGTGCTGCTGCCCGCTGCCATCGCCGCCGCGCCCGTGCGCAGCGGCCGCATGAAGGGCACCGTGGGGATCCGCGAGCGCGGCTACGGCAGCGGCAAGGCTGTGGAGGTCGGCGCGATCAACAGCCCTGTGGCGCACCTGGTAGAAGCCGGCCACGGCGGACCCAAGCCGGCACCGCCCCACCCCTGGCTGACCCCCGCGGCGGAGTCTGTGGAGGACCAGGTGGTGGAGGCCATCGCCGAAGCACTTTTGGGAGGATTATAAGGCATGACGATCTACCAGCGCATGCGGGAGGTATTCCGGCTGGCCGACGTGCCCGGATTCTTCCAGGCGTGGCGGCGCACGGAGGAGTGCCCCGAGCTGCCAAATACCTACGCAGTATACAACATGGACCGGGAGCGCTCCGTACAGAGCGCCGACGATCAGCCCATATTCTGGCGATACAACATCACCATCTTTGTGTATGGGCTCACGGACCTGTCCGGGGTGGTGGAGGACATCGAGGACGCGCTGACCATGGAGCGCTTCGAGCTGCCCACCTCATCGGACGCCTACGCGCGCATCAACGGCGCGCACATCTACGCAAAACAGATCAACACCGCATTCACCGATTTCGGCGAATACGGACCCGATTAAAGGAGGTAACAGACCTATGTCCAGTACCGCTTTCAAGCGCATCGGCGTACTCATCGGCGTGCGCGACCTGGTTTTCGCCAAGGTGACCAAGGACGACAGCACCGGCGTGACCTATGAGGCTGATATCAAAAAGGCTCCCGGCGTGATCGAGATCGCGATGACCGCGCAGATCTCCGAGGACCAGCTGGGCGCGGACGACAACCCCTTCTACGAGATCCTGAACGCCAAGGACGGACACGAGGTGGCCATCACCCAGGCCGCCCTGGGCGCCGACATGACCAGCTACCTGCTGGGCACCACCGTGGACGCCAACGGCGTGGAGGTGGAAAACGCCAGCGACGAGGCGCCCTACGTGGCGTGCGGCTTCAAGGCTGCCCGCTCCGACGGCTCCGACGACTATGTGTGGCTCTATAAGGGCAAGTTCGCTCCCGGCGATCAGACCTACCACACCAAGGAGCAGGGCACCGTGAACTGGCAGACGCCCACCCTGAACGGCAAGTTCGGCCCGAGGATCTACGACAAGGACATCAAGGCCCGCGTGAACAGCGAGGACCAGGCCGCGGCCTCTATCCTGGGCACCTTCTTCGATACCGTCTATGAGAAGGCCGCCGGCTCCGGCGACTGATCCCCTCCCCCACCGACAAGCCAGCCGGCCCCGGTAACGCGCCGGGGCCGGCATTATGATTAAGGAGTAAACGATGATCAACATCACGCTGAGCATACGGGGCTTCAAGCCCAAGACCTACCAGGCGAGTATCCGCATGCGGGAGTGTCTGGATGCCTTCGACCTGGCGAACCGCTGGGACGCAGCCGCGGGCAACTACGCCCCGGACCAGGTGGACGAGGCCCTGGTATTTATCTGCCGGTGCTTTGATAAGCAATTTACCGTAGACGATCTGATGGACGGCTACGAGGGCAGCCCCTTCGCGCTGATCCCCACCTTCCTGCGGGCGGTGATCGGCTACGTGACGGAGCAGATGGTCAATTTCCCTCCGAAGGCGGCGACGGGGACGACGAAGGCGAAGGCCAAGGCCTGACGCCGCCGGAGTTTATACGATCGATCTACGCCGCCATGATGGACAACGGCATGCCGATGGCGGACGTGGACCGGATAGAGTACGGCCTGTACATGCAGATCATACGGGAGCGCGCCGAGCGGCGCGCCCGAAAGAAGGCCAGCGCGCCCAGCGGCGACGGCAAGCGCAAGGGCAACGGCAAGGCCGACAAGGTGGTTTATCTGCATCGGGGCACGATCGACGAGGTGTGGTAGCGATGGCCATCTACAAGACCCACGGTCTGGCGCTGGAAAAGGAGAGCAAAGCCGCGATCTACTCGGCGGAGTGCGCCGAGCCCTGCCTGAACTGCGAGCTGCCGGACTGCCGGTACGTGGACACGGGCTGTGAGCGCTTTCGGGCGGCTTACGAGCGGGCAAAGGCCCCGGCCTACATCCACAACGGGCGCAGGGGCCAGGATAAGCGATAGAGCACCAGGAGGGCGACATGGATTACTTTATTTTCAAGGGCATCGAGTCCAGCGAGTACGGGGTGATGGTCGATAATCCCGACAATCTCAGCCTGT
>CADARO010000136.1:7061-10476 GCA_902790345.1 uncultured Eubacteriales bacterium
CCGAGGGCGACGACGTGATGGACCCCATCACCATCGAGATGGACTGCGCCATGCTGCATCCGGAGGATGACACCATCGACGAGCTGTGCGCGTGGCTGCGCGGCGGCGGCAAGCTGGTGACCCCGGCCGCACCGGACTTTTACTACAACGCCTGGATCAAAAATCAGATCGAGTTTGCCAAGATCTTGCGGGTACGCCCGGACCGCCGGTTCGTCCTCACCTTTGAGTGCGAGCCGTTCCGGTACTTCTACCCCGAGCGCAAGGCGCTGAAATTCAACGCTCCGGGCCGGCTGGGCAACCCCGGCACCGCGCCGGCGGAGCCCCTGATCCGGGTGTACGGCACCGGGGACAACACGCTGATGATCGGCGACAGCTCGCTGATTATCGACGACATGACGGACTATGTGATGATCGACTGCGACGCTCAGATAATGTACCGCGAGGACATCAACCTGGGCGCGAAGCTGACCCGCGTGGGCGACTGGCCCAGGATCCCGCCGGAGGGCTGCATGATCAACTGGACCGGCGGCATCACCCGCCTGGAGATCACGCCCAGGTGGCGCAATTACTGATAAACGGTGGTGATATAAATGCCTGGTGAGAGCGTCAAGGATCTGGTGGTCAAACTCGCATTTGAGCACGGCGATACCAAGGCCCAGATCAGCGCGATCCGCAACGAGCTCAAGCTGCTGGACAGCGGCTTCGCGGCTTCGGCCGCCATGGCGGCGGGAATGTCCCAGGGGCTCAACCAGACGGGCTCCGCCGCCGATCAGCTGCGGGCCAAGCTGAGTGCCCAGCAGCAGCTGGTGGAGAAATACGGCACGGCCATCGAGCAGGCCAACGAAAAGCTGGCCAAGAGCCAGGCCCGATACAAGGAGACCGGCGCGAGCCTGGACCAGCTCAAGGCCAAGTATGCCGAGCAGGACGCCAGTATTAAGGGCATGGAGGCGGCGCTCAAGGAGCTGGAGGCCGAGGGCATGAAGGGCACCTCCGTGTACGCGGAGATGGCCGCGGAGCTGGAGCAGCTCAAGGCCGCCCACAAGGAGACCGGCGACGCCGTGAAGCAGGCCGAAGCTGCCCACGCCCGGGCGGACAAGGCCGTGGCGAAAAATGCCCAGGCGGTGCAAAAGCTGACCATCGAGCAGAACAACGCCAAGGCCGCCATGGCCCAGACCTCCGCTGCGCTTCAGCAGGAGGAGGGCAGGCTCCAGCGCAACGCCGCGGCCTGGGAGAAGGCCTCCGAGGCCGCCGGGAAGTTCGCCGCGAACGCCAAGAGCGCCGGGGAGCGCCAGGTGCGGGCGGGCAAGACCCTCACCCGGGGCAGCATGGCCATCGTTGGCGCGGGCGTGGCGGCGGCCAAGGCCGCCATCGACTGGGAGAGCAGCTTCGCGGGGGTGCGCAAGACCGTGGACGGCACCGAGGAGGATCTCCAGAAGATCAACGACGCCCTGCTGAGCATGGAGGTGCCGACGGACTATGCGGAGCTGGCGGACATCGCCGCCAACGCGGGCCAGCTGGGCATCGCCACCGAAAACGTGGTGGGCTTCACGCGCACCATGGCGGACCTGGCCGAGACCACGGACCTGACCGCCGAGAGCGCGGCCCAGGGCTTCGCCCAGTACGCCAACATCACGCAAATGCCCCAGGAGAACATCGACCGCCTGGGCTCCGTGACCGTGGCGCTGGGCAACAACCTGGCCACCACCGAGAGCAAGATCGTAAACTTCGCCCAGGCCATCGGCGCGGCCGGCCACCAGGCTGGCATGACGGATCAGCAGATCTTCGGCATCTCCGGCGGCCTGGCCTCGCTGGGCCTGGAGGCCCAGGCGGGCGGCACCGCCTTCTCCAAGGCCATCATCGGCATGAAGGTGGCGGCGGAGATCGGCAGCGAGGATCTCAAAAAGTACGCCGATGTGGCCGGGATGACCAGCGAGCAGTTCAAGCAGGCCTTCGCCCAGGACGCCGCGGGCACGTTCATCAAATTCGTGCAGGGGCTTTCGACGGGCAGCAAGAGCGCCATCGTGATGCTGGACGAGATGGGCGTGACCGAGACGCGGTTCAGGGACATGCTGCTGCGCGCCAGCAACGCCAGCAGCCTTATGACCAAATCCATCGACCTGGCCAACACCGCCTGGACCGAGAACAATGCCCTGCAAAACGAGGCGGCGGTGCGCTACGGCACCACCGAGAGCCGCATGAAGATGGCCGGGAAGCAGGCCCAGCGGGTGGCCATGGATTTCGGCAAGGCCATCATGCCCGCCGTGGAGATGGGCCTGGACGGCGTGGGCAGCATCGTCGAAAAGTTCGGCGCACTGAACGACGCCCAGCGCGCCAGCATCGTTAAGTGGGCGGCCTACGCCGCCGCCGTGGGCCCCGCCGTGACCCTGCTGGGGAAGGCCAACACGGCCATCGGCACGGTGGCGCAGGGCTTCAGCAGCCTGGCCGGGGCCGTGGCCAGCGGCGGCGGGCTGGCCGGGTTCATGAGCTCGCTGGGCGGCCTGCTGGGACCCGCCGGCATCGCCGCGCTGATCGCGGGGCTGGGGCTCGCCACCTACAAGCTGTACGACTACGCCAGCGGCGCCCAGGCGGCCAGGGAGGCCCAGGAGCAGCTGAACAAGGTGGCGAAGGAGTGGAGCGAGACCGAGGCCCAGACGATGTACGACACCGGCAACAGCGACCCGCTGGCGCGGTTTGGGCTCACGAAGGACAGCTTCACCGGCGGCGCCGAGGCGGCGCAGGACTGGATGGACAGCCTGATCACCACCTGGACGGACGGCAAGGCCGAGACCAACGAGATCCTGAAGCAGTACGTGGATGGCTTTAAATCGGGCTCGGACGACGTGCGCGGGGCCATAGAGGGTCAGAAGGACCTGCTGGGCGAATACGGTGCGCTGACGCCGGAGGCCCAGGCCAACCTGGACCGCGATCTCAAGCAGCTGGACGCCTACGACAAGGAGGTCGAGGGGCTGCTGAAAAAGCGGCAGAACGGCCTGCTGAGCGACGAGGACAAGGCGCGGCTCAACGAGATCCTGGAGGCCCGCGCCGAGATCCAGGTGAAGTACGAGGTGGGAGACGGCGGCGGGTACGATCAGGTGATCACCGGCATGCGGGCCGAGATCGAGCGCACACTGGCCAGCGGCGGCGAGATCGATCCCACCCTGTTCGGCGACACCATGAACGCCCTGGCCGAAGGCCGGAAGGCCTACATGGATACCCTGGACGCGAGCTACGACGCCGAGTACGCCAACATCCAGCTGATCGAGGACGAGACCGCCCGGCAGGCCGCGCTGAACGCCCTGAATGAGCGCTACAACGAGCAGCGGCAGCAGGGCGAGGAGGATTACGCCAGCGCCGTGCAGGAGGCCGGCAAGACCGCCTGGGAGGAGGGCGGCTATACCGAGCAGGTGAAGCAGAT
>CADARO010000137.1 GCA_902790345.1 uncultured Eubacteriales bacterium
CCGCTGGCTGCTCTATGTGACCTCCAACCTGGGCACGAAGATCGCCGGCGTGTCCCACAGCACCTATTCCGAGGGCATGAAGCTGATCGAGCAGTTCACCTCGGACGAATACCGCGACAATCTGGTTCAGACCGGCAGCACCAACGCGGACTACGCCCAGCAGCTGATGAACGCGGACATGCTGAAGCTGAACAGCCTTACGCCCGAGGAGCCCCAGGAGAACGACGAGCTGTTCGTGAACACCCTGACCATCCTGCACAAGGGCGTGCAGAATGTGATCAACGCGGACGCCGCCGCCGTCTACAACGGCACCACGGCGGAGCGCGAGCCCGTTTCCACCCAGGAATGGGCGGCGGTGAAAAACGCGGTGGCGAATCTGAAGAGCGCCACCACGGCCTCCCAGCTGAGCGCCGTGGGCAGCGACGCCCAGGCAGCTCTGTTCCCGGTGCCCACGCCGGCTCCCACGCCGGTGCCCGCCGTGCCGGTGGCCACGCCTGAGCCCGCGCCTTCCACCCTGCGGGAGGGCATGAAGGACAGCGACGCTGTGAAGCGCATGCAGGAGCGGCTGATCGAGCTGGGATATCTGGCCAACGGCGCGGACGGCGACTTCGGACCCAAGACCACCGCCGCCCTGAAGGCCTTCCAGGAAGCCGCCGGCCTTGACGCGGACGGCGTCGCCACCCAGGAGGTGCTGGAGGCGCTGTACGCGGACGACGCGCCTTCCGCTCCCACCACAGGGACGGAAGAAGCCGCTCCGGCGGCCGGCCTGACCGACCTGCTGGAAATCTGACGGTATACACAGGCCGCCGCGGAGAGCATGTTTCCGCGGCGGCCGGCTTATTTCGCTTTCGATCCGAATGGAAAGGAGCTTCCCGCATGGACAAGAGGCCCATCGCGTGCCTGATCTACGATTTCGACAAGACCCTCTCTCCCAACAACATGCAGGAATACGGCTTTTTGAAGGGCCTGAACATCGAGCCGGCCGCCTTCTGGGCGGAATGTCGGGCCTTCGCCGTGGAAAACCGCATGGACAGCGTGTTGGCGTACATGTACAAGATGAAGGAGAAGGCCCAGGGCGTGATGGAGCTCTCCCGGGATGTGTTTCGCAGGCTGGGCGGCGGCATCGAGTTCTTCCCCGGGGTGACGGACTGGTTCGGCCGGATCAACGCCTATGGGGCGGGCATCGGCCTCACGATGGAGCATTATATCGTGTCCTCCGGCCTCACGGAGATCATCGAGGGCACCGCCATCGCCAAGGAGTTCCACGAGATCTTCGCCGCGTCCTACTGCTATGACGGGGACGGCCGGCCCCTCTGGCCCTCCAGCGCGGTGAACTACACCAACAAGACCCAGTTCATCTTCCGCATCAACAAGGGCATACTGGATGTGACCAACGACGTGGACCTGAACGGCTTCACCCCGGACGACCGGCGGCGGGTGCCCTACCGCAACATGATCTACGTGGGCGACGGGCTCACCGACGTGCCCAGCATGAAGCTGACCCGCTCCAAGGGCGGCTTCTCTATCGCCGTGCATCCGCCGGGGGACACGGCAGCGGTGGACGACATGCTGCTGCAGAACCGGGTGGATTTCGCCCTCACCGCCGATTACTCAGCGGGCGGCGAGCTGGAGCGCACGGTGCAGGCGGTGCTGCGGCAGATCGTCTCGGTGGACGAATGCGCGCGGCTGCACGCCAGTCACCTGGACGCGGCGCGCCGGCGCATCGACGAGAGAAAGACCCGGCCCGTGACCTACGAGGGCAAGTGGATCGGGGAGCGGGAATAGACAGAGAATCGCCCGACGGTTTGAGCCGCCGGGCGATCGTTTCGCGTTTTGGGCCTTTTAGATTTCGGGAATGACGACCTCCACCTCGCGCTTCTGCGCGCTGGAGCGGATGATGCCGTCGATGATGGCCTGGTTGTAGATGATCTCCTGCCACGGGATGGGGGAGGGGCCGTTGGTGCGGATGGCCTCCACGAAGTCGCGGCACTTGAGGAAGAAGAAGCTCTTCTTGTTGTCCTCCACCTTCTTGGGGATCTTCACCTCGACCTGGTTGCCGTCGATATCGCGATACAGGTAGATATCGCCCACGCCGCCGTCCCAGGCGCCGCCCCAGTTGACCTCGGGGTTGGGAGACTTGACCTTCAGGCCGGCCTCGGTGCCCAGGAACAGGGTGTCGCCCATGGTGTCCATGTGCATGGCCCAGCTCATGCGGAAGTCCAGCACCAGGCCGTCCTCGAAGCGGATGAGGGCGCAGGTGAAGTCGTCCACGGAGAACTCGCCACCGCCCTTCACGGGGTCGTAGTACTTGGGGTTCTTGCCGAAGTAGTCGGAGGCATAGGCGGACACGGTGACGGGCTTGCGATAGCCCACGGCGTTCAGCGCCATGTCCAGGCCGTAGCAGCCGATGTCGGCCAGGCAGCCCACGCCGGCCAGGTCCTTCTGCACGAAGGTGCGGCCCGGGATGCCGCGACGGCGGCCGCCGCCGGTCTGGATGTAGTAGATATGGCCCAGCTCGCCGGAGCGCACCAGGTGCTTGATCATCTTCATGTTCTCGCCGTAGCGGGGCTGGAAGCCGATGGTGAGGATTTTGCCGGTTTCCTTCTGGCACCTGGCCATCTGAACGGCCTGATCCAGCGTCACGGACATGGGCTTCTCGCACAGCACGTTGACGCCCGCCTTCATGGCCGCGCAGGCGCAGGTGTGGTGCTGGGTGTTGTAGGTGCACACGGACACGCCGTCCGGCTTCAGCGCCAGCAGCTGGTCGTTGTCCTCGAAGGCGGGCACGCCGGTGAGGCCGAATTCATCCAGGAAGGCGCGGGCCTTGCCGGGGATGATGTCCGACGCGCCGATGATCTCCACGTCGTCCATTTGCAGGTAGGCGCGCATGTGGCTGTGGGCGATGCCGCCGGTGCCGATGATGCCGATTCTGATCTTATCCATGGCTGTTACTTCCTTTCATTGAAAAGGTTTTGCAGCCCTATTATAGCGGATTCAGAGGGAAATGTACAGAGCGCGGGAAAAATAATTCCCCCTCAACCCCCGGTTGACCCCGCGCGAAAACCGCGTCATTGATTTCCTCGGCGAAAGCTGATACCATAGGCTCAGAAAGGCGCCGGACAATCAAATAAACGGAGGAAAACAAAATGGATATGAGCAAAAAGATCAGGCAGCTTCGCTACCGGGCCAGCCTCACCCAGGAACAGCTGGCGGAGAGGCTGAGCGTGAGCCCCCAGGCGGTGTCGAAATGGGAGAACGCCGCCGCCATGCCGGATATCGCCCTGCTGCCCGCCCTGGCGGAGTGCTTCGGCGTGAGCATCGACGAGCTGTTCGACCTGACCAGGGAGCAGAAGCTGCGGCGGATCGAGAGCCGCATGGAGCTGGAGGAAGAGCGGGCGGCGGACGTGTTCCGGGACTACGAGGAATTCCTCACGGAGCTCAGCGAAAAGCCGGAGGACAGGCCGCAGGCGCTGAGCCTGCTGGCCGACCTGTACCATCACCGCATGGAGGCCGACGGCCGCCGGGTGAGCCGCTTCGCCCGGGAGAGCATCCGCCTGGCCCCGGAAAAGAAGGACTGCCAGTGGCTGCTGCAAAAGGCCGAGGGAAGCATTGCCTGGGACTGGAACTGCGCCAACCACAGCAAGGTGATCGATTTCTACAAGAAGGTCATCGCGGGGGACCACATCGAGCCCCACACGCCGCTGCCCTACTTTTACCTCATCGACAACCTGCTGGCCGATCACCGCGCGGATGAGGCGGAGGAATACCTGGCGGCGTTTGAAAAGCTGCCCGCCCACCGGCCCTTCATGGCGGCGGTGTATCGCGCCCACATCGCCCTGGCCCGGTTCGACGAAAAGACCGCCGACGCGATCATGGAGAAGGCCATCGCCGACTTCGCCGACGAGGGTGACATGCTCTTTGAGGCGGCGCAGTACTATGCCCGCAAGTGCGACTACGAAAGGGCCATCGCGTTTTACGAAAAGTCCTACGCCCACGACGCCCAGCACAAGCCCCGTTTCACCGACGCCCTGCAGGCCATCGCCATGATCCACGAGATCAGGGGAGAATACAAGGAGGCCGCCGACACCTACGACCGCATCCTGGAGAACCTGCGGAACGAATGGGGCATGACCGAGGAGACGGCGGTGAAGGAGGCCGAGGCGGAGAGGGAGAGACTGAGGAAGAAGGGGTAAGCACAGAGGAGTCTGACGAAGAAATGCAGTGCGTGCCCTTTCCCCCTGCCCCCCTGCTCGCTTCGCTGCGCCTCTCAATTCGGAATAGTCGTCTGCGCTGCGGCGCATACTCCTTTCCTCATTGGGCTCGTTTCGCCTTTTTCCGCCACTGGCGGCGGCGAAATTCGCCCCCGCTCACGCGGGCACGGGGGAAAGTTTGTGGGCTTCGCCCACGCTGAGCAGGGCTTCGCCCTGCACCCGAACAGTGCGAAGCGATTCGCCGCAGCATAGCCCCTATGGGGTCTGGGGCCTTCCTCAATTCGCAATGGTCGCCTGCCACCTGCGGCGTCACGCTCCCTTGCTCATTGGGCTCCCTCGTCGCTGATCGCGCCACTGGCGCGCTCCTCAGTCGCCCCCAGTGAGGCGTGGGGCGAAGCCCCACAACAGTCTTTCCCCCGTCTCCGCGAAGAGCGGAGAAGGGGGCAGGGGGAAGAGGTCTGCTCCCTCATGTTTCGTTGACTCATTGCGGATTCATATTTGCCCACATAAAAATCGAGGGACAGCACATGACGCGCTGTCCTTCGATTTGCGTTTTTATGATGTTTACAGGTTGAACGCGACCTCGATGTCCTTCACCTGCTCGGGGGAGATCATCACCAGCGGGCCGATGTCGCGGGCGGCGATGATGGCCTTGGCGCTGTAGTCCAGCACCTCCAGGCGGTCGAAGGCGTTCAGCAGGGTGCTGCCCGCCACGATCACGCACTGGTTGTCGATGATGAGCACCGGCGTGGTCTCGCACAGGGCTTCGGCGGTGCCCTCCACGTCCAGCGAGCTGGAGGCGTAGGGCAGGCGCTTCACGTCGCGCAGGTTGATGTAACTTTCCGGAATGGTGCGGGAGTCGAAGGCGGCGTCGGTGCAGGCGAAGGCCATGATGGCCGGCGGATGGGCGATGATGACCGAGCCGATCTCCGGATGGCGCTCATAGATGGCCTTGTGCAAAAGCGCGGAGCGGCTGGGGGTCTTGCCCTCCTCGCACATGCCGTTCTTGATGCGCACGATGTCCTCGGGCTCCAGGTACTTGCGGTCCTTCTTGTAGGGGGTGATGAGGAAGGAGCCGTCCGACAGGCGCTGGGAGAAGGTGCCCTGGGTGCTGTTGAACAGGCGCTGGTCGTAGGCCCGGTGAATCAGCTGGCACATGTCACGGCGGGCAGCACACTCCTCGCTGGAGATCTGGCGCGCCACGAAGGCGTCCAGCGGCGGATGGGCCTTGGAGGAATCCATGGCGATCTGGGTGGGGGTGAGCAGGTTGGGCTCGCCCAGCTTGCGGGCGTCGATCTCGATGCGGCCGCAGAAATCCAGGGTTTCAAAGGCCATGAAGGCGTGGAACAGGTCGCTGGCACCGCAGCACACGCCGTGGTTTTCCATCATGACGGTGTTGTAGCCCTTGGCGAACTCGCCGGAGAGGTATTCGCCCAGCTTCTCGCTGCCCGGCACCTCGTACTTGGCCATGGAGACCTCGCCGCAGATGGCGGACACGGAGGGCACCAGCCGGATCTCTGGGATCTTGCGGGCCAGGGAGAAGGCCACCAGCGTGGGGGGATGGGCGTGCAGGATGGCGTTCAGGTCGGGACGGAGCTTGTAGATGTCGCGATGGAAGGGCAGCTCCACGGAGGGCTTGTGGGGGCCGATGACGGTGCCGTCGGGCTTCACAAGCATGATGTCGTTGCGGGTCAGGCTGCCCTTGTCGATGCCGGAGGGCGTGATCCAGATGTCGCCGTTGGCGTCGCGGATGGAGAGATTGCCGCCGGAGGTGGTGGTCATGCCGTACTGATAGATGCGGTCCATGATCATGACCAACTGGTCGGCCGGATGGAGCAGATCAAATCTCATATTGTTCTCCCTTCAGATTGACCGTTTTCAGGAATACGCCATTTGTATTCGACGCCGCGCCGCGCTTTCCTGCCGCCGCGCAAATAATCAAACGAATCATAACCCTGTCGCCCTTTGTGCGTTTGTTTTTTACAAAACGTCCGCCCTTCGGGAAAGGCGGACGCGTCGTTTCTCATATCTGCGCCTTGGAGGCGATGGCGGGCTTGCGGGGCGCGCGCCTGGGGGCGGGCTTCTTTTTCGCGGTGGCCCGCAGCGCCTCGATGTCCTGCTGCACCCGCTCCACCTTGGAGGCGTCTTGGGCCATTTGGAGGAGGATGGCGCGCTCGGCTTCCGCCTGCACCGCTTCGTTCTCGGCGGTGAGGAACGGGCCGAAGGCGGAGGGGTAGGAGAAGGAGCGATCCTCTCCGGTCTCGAAGGATACAACCAGCACGCGGCCGTCGAACGAAGTGACCGTGCCGCTGCCAAATCGCCTGTGCCGAACGGTTTCATGAAGCAAATCCATGGGCTTTTCCTCCCTTTCATTCAGCCGGAAAACACGGCCGTCCGATACTATTTTACCATGGCGCGCGGAAACGACATAAGTTAAAAGACGATGAATTTCCCCGAAGCGCCCCGCGAACACAAACATTAACTTGCAATCCCGGCTCCGATTGAGTAAAATTTTATGTGATTATGAAAGGAATGATTTCACATGATGAAAGTCAGTCAGCTTGTGACCAAGCGATACAAGGAAACCCCCGCCGACTGCCAGATCGTCAGCCAGGCGCTGATGATGCGCGGCGGATACATCAAGAGCGTGGGCAACGGCATCTACACCCTGTCCCCCGTAACGAAGCGCATCCAGCGCAAGGTTGAGGCCATCCTCCGGGAGGAGATGGACAGCATCGGCTGCCAGGAGGTGCTGTTCCCGGTGGCCATGCCCGCCAGCCTGTGGGAGGAATCGGGCCGCTACGACAGCATCGGCA
>CADARO010000138.1 GCA_902790345.1 uncultured Eubacteriales bacterium
CACTTCGATACCGCTCCATAACCGGCAACATTGGTTATGTTACAACATCGCCGGATGTTTGTCAAGATGATGCGGGCAATTTTACACTTCCGCGGGCTGCTCGTTGCTCTCCTCATTCGCGGGCGTTTCTCTCTGCTCGACGGGGGCTTCGAACTCGGCGTCGTCTCCAAGGGAGACGGGCGCTTCTTCAATCGCTTCTTCAGTCTTTCCGGAAGCGGCGTCGATGGCCTTGTCGAAATCGCCGGCGGCAAGCTGTTCCGCGTCCTCGGCGGCCTTGACGGCCTCGGGCGTGATCTCCTCGGCCTTCAGCACGGCGCCGTCCTCAATGACCAGGCGCTTCGATACCTCGATCATGAGATCGGAGATCTTGCGGCGGGCGTCGGTGATGCAGCAGGAGGCGATGATGCGATTTTGGCGGATGCGCGCTTCGGATTTCTGAACGCGCTCCATGGTCTGCTCCAGGATGTCGTCCGCCTTTTCATGGGCCGCCATCAGGATGTCGTCCCGCTCGGCCAGCAGCTGCTTCTCACGCTCGTGCAGGTCGGCCGCTTCCTTTTCCAGTTCGCCGATGCGGACCTTCAAAAGCTCCGCATTGCGGTTGCTCTCAAAATCCTTCTCGCGCCACTTGTTGGTTCGCTTCACGTTGACGGCGATGAATATGACGATCAGAAGAATAACAAGCGCGGCCAGCGCCAGCACCAGAACAAGCGCGTTCTGCTCAATAAACTCAAACAATGTCTGCACCTCCAGGTTTGTTTCTGTGAATCCCTTTCACAAAGACATTATACCATATTCCCATGGAAAAGACAATATGTGAAGACAGTCCAGAATCAGGCAGACTCCGTCGTGACAATCTCAGAACGCGACCGAAGTCCGCGAAAAGCGACCGGATTCTTTTTCTAGAACAGGCTCAGCTGCTCATAGGCGGGCGTTTCCCAGGAGGCCTTCATCGCGTCCAGCGCCAGCTCGTGGGGACTGCGGAAGGACAGGGCACCCTGGGCGATGAGAGCCATATTGCCGGGAATGGCCGGATTCTCCCAGACATACATGCGCTCCGCGTAGCCGTTTCGCAGCGCCGAAAGCGCGCCATCCCAGGCCGTGCCCTTGTCCTTCTCGCATGAGAGAATGAAGCTGGCGTCGCTGAGGGCGAAAAGGCACTTGTTTCGATCCAGCGCGTGAGACACCGTGTATTTGGCCTCCGGATGGATGATGGACATCACCAGCGCGCGGTCGTTGGCGATCATTTCGCTGAGGCCGGGCTGATACACCCGCTCCGCCAGCGACTCCGCCAGGAAGGAGATCACCTGACCGCCTTCCTGCATGGCCTCTCGCTCGATGAGGCGGCCGAATCCCGTCTCGCCGCCGGTCACCAGCACGATGCCGGCGGAGCAGGCGAGGGAAGCCAGCTCGCAGGCGCACTCCAGCACGTCCGGCCGGGCGCAGGTGTTGCTGATGACGGTCATGGAGCTTCTGCCGGCGAGATCGGCATTGCCGCAGGAATAGATCATAGGCGGCGTTTTGCGGCCGAGGCGATCCACGAGGCGCCTGGGAGCGCGTAGGAAAGCGGCATCACGCGGCCCAGCAGCACGCACAGCCGATAGGCCTCGTTTTCACTCAGCTTCAGCCGCTGCCGCATGGTGCCCAGATCCATGCCGATCAGCTCGCCCATGCCCCTCAGCCCACTGGAGGCGACCAGGGCGCGCAGCTCGTGAAACTCGGCGGTGCTCAATGGGCGCACGATTTCCTCTTTGTTGGCGGAAAGCTGGCTCATCAGAAGCATCGTGGCGAAGGCGTCGTCATTGTGTTTCAAAACGCATCATCCTCTGTGTTGAAATCGGGAACTGAGCGACTGCCGTTTACGCTTCTTCCTCGGGAACCAGCAGCTGATCGAATAGCTCGAGCACCTGTTCGCGCCCGGTTCCATCCTCGGAGGAGAAGGCGATGACCTGCCAGGGCTGAACGGCCAGCGTGCGATAGATGACCGGCAGGCTCTTGCCGCGCTGGGCGCGGGACAGCTTGTCCGCCTTGGTAGCGATGACGTGAAAGGGGATTTCGTAATGCCGCAGGTATTCCACCATGGTGACGTCGTCCGCCGTGGGCTGATGGCGAATGTCCACCAGCATCAGCACCTCCCGAAGCGTTTCACTCCGGGAGAGGTAGCCCTCGATCATGCTGCCCCAGCGGTTCTTCTCGTCGCGTGACACTTTCGCGAAGCCGTAGCCCGGCAGGTCCACCAGAATGATCTCGTCATTCAGGTTGAACAGGTTGATGAGGCGCGTCTTGCCCGGCTCGGCAGAGGTGCGGGCGAGCTTGCCATTGTTCGTGATCTTGTTGATCATCGAGGATTTGCCCACGTTGCTCTTGCCCACCATGGCGATTTCCGGCTTGCCCTGGCCGGGATAGGGGCGAAGGGCCTCCAGCGACGTGATGAACTGCGCGCGTCTGATAATCATGTTGTACCTCCAGCGAATAGTGAAAGCGCGGGCGAGCCGCATCAGACCCGCCCGCGCAGCCGATCAAAGCCTTACCGGATCAGCAGCAGATTGAGCGCCTCGTCCACCTGCTTGAGCAGGTGAATGTCGAGGTGATCCCGCACGTCCTTGGGAAGCTCCGTGAGATCCTTCTCGTTGCCGCTGGGGAGCAGCAGCGTGGTGATGCCCAGGCGATAGGCGGCCAGCAGCTTTTCCTTCACGCCGCCGATGGGCAGCACGTGCCCGCGCAGGGTGATTTCTCCGGTCATGGCGGCGTCCTGCCGGGCGGGAATGCCCGTGAGCGCCGACACCATGGCGCAGGTCAGCGCTACGCCCGCCGAGGGGCCGTCCTTGGGAACCGCGCCTTCCGGCACGTGGATGTGGATGTCGTTTTTGCGGTGGAATTCCTCGTCCAGCCCCAGCTCGCGGGAGCGGGAGCGGATGTAGCTCAGCGCCGTGCGGGCGGATTCCTTCATCACGTCGCCCAGGCGGCCCGTCATTTCGATGGCGCCCTGACCGGGCATGACGGCCACCTCGATGGGCATCGTGGTGCCGCCCACCTGGGTCCAGGCCAGGCCGTTGACCACGCCGGTCTCGGGCTGGCGGCCAACCTCGTCCGGCAGGAAGCGCCGCACGCCCAGATAGTGCTCCAGCATGTCCGGCTTGATGGAGGCCTTGAATGTCTCCTTGTCCTGACCGGCGTCCAGCATTTCCAGCACCGCCTTGCGGCACACATGGCCGATTTCGCGCTCCAGCGTGCGCACGCCCGCCTCGCGGGTGTAGCCCTCGATCAGGGCGGCCAGGGCCTTGTCGGTCATGCGAAGCTGGCCTCTCGCCAGGCCGTGCTCCTTCAGCTGCCGGGGCAGCAGGTGACGCTTGGCGATCTGCACCTTCTCCTCCAGCGTGTAGCTGGGCACTTCGATGAGCTCCATGCGGTCCAGCAGCGGCTCGGGGATGTCCTCCATGCTGTTTGCCGTGGTGATGAAAAGCACCCGGGAGAGGTCGAAGGGCGCGTCCAGGTAATGATCGGTGAAGGTGGCGTTCTGTGCGGGATCCAGGGCTTCCAGCATGGCCGAGGCGGGGTCGCCCCGGAAATCGCTGGCCATCTTGTCGATCTCGTCGAACAGGAACACCGGATCCATCACGCCGCACTGGCGCAGGCTCGCGGCGATGCGGCCGGGCTGAGAACCGATATAGGTGCGCCGGTGGCCGCGAATCTCGGCCTCGTCGTGCAGACCGCCCAGCGCCACGCGCACGAATTTGCGCTTCAGCGCGCGGGCCACGGAGGAGGCGATGGAGGTCTTGCCCACGCCGGGCGGGCCCACCAGGCAGAGGATGGGGCTCTTCATGTCGCCGCGCACGCTGCACACCGCCAGGTATTCCAGAATGCGCTCCTTGACCTTCTCCAGGCCGTAGTGATCGGCTTCCAGCACCTTGCGGGCGCGCACCATGTCGATTTTCGAGCCGGTTTCAACGCCCCAGGGCATGTTCAGCATCCAGTCGATGTAGGACTCGCACACGGTGGCTTCGGGCGTGCCCCGGGCCATGCTGCTCAGGCGGTCGATTTCGCGGCGAACCTTTTCCCGCGCCTCGTCGTTCATCTTGGATTTGGCCAGTTTGTCGCGCATGGAATCGATTTCCCGTTCGTCGTCCTCGCCCAGTTCCTCCTGAACCACCTTCAGCTGCTCGTGCAGATAGTAGTCGCGCTGGTGCTCCTCGATGCGCTCCTTGACCTTTTCGTCGATTTCACGCTCGATGCGGGACAACTCGATTTCCTCCCGCAGCATGCCGCAGAGCAGCTGCAGCCGCATGAGCACATTGCGGCACTCCAGCAGTTTTTGCTTGTCTTCCACCTTGCGCAGCGCGTTGGCCGCCACGATGTCCGCCAGAATGTCGGGATTCGATTCGCTCTCCACGATCTGAACCAGTTCCCCGGACACCCGGCCGCGCTCCCGGGAAAGGGCGCTGAACAGCGTCTTGGTGCGCTCGGCATAGCCGGTCAGGTCGATGGCGTCGCCCGACAGGTCGATTTCCATCCTCACGGCAAGGGCTTCGGTGTAGGCCGGCTTATCCTGAATGGCCAGGAGCAGCGCGCGGTCTTCTCCTTCGCAGGCCAGGCGCACCACGTCCTCGCTGATGGGCATGACATGCCGCACCCGGGCGATGGTGCCCACGTTGTACAGATCGCTCTGCTCGGGCTGATCACAGTTCACGTTGCGCTGCGCCACCAGCAGAAGACGCCGGTCGCCGTCCATGGCGCTTTCCAGCGCCGCCAGCGAGCGCTCGCGGCCCACGTCGATATACGCGGTTGTGTTGGGAAAGGCCACCATGCCCCGCAGGGGCAGAAGCGGCATCAATCCCTGCATTTGATCGTTTTTCTCCAAAATAACTGTCCTCCTGGAAGGTTTGCGCTTTTCGTGTCGAATCGGGTCGGCGCGTAAAACTGAGGTGATAATATGATACGGTTCATATTATACAATTCGCAATGCTAAAAATCAAGCATAAACAGGGGAAAGCCGCAAGGCAATATAGACCAGCGGCGGAAATCGAAAACAGTCCCGATACCCTTGACGGGATCGGGACTGATCTGTGGGGTGAGTAGTGGGACTCGAACCCACGGTCTCCAGGGCCACAACCTAGCGCTCTAACCAACTGAGCCATACCCACCATGTCCAACGGACGATAGCTATGTTACCACGCTTGGGCGCGTTTGTCAAGGCCGCGGAAAGCGGATTCGTATAATTTTCCTCATCATTAACGGAACAGACCGACGTAAACCGATTTCTTTTTCTAAAATTATGTTACGATATGGACTTTGCGCACGTTTTTTAGTATAATCATATCGTACCGTTTTATAGGCATCCGATACGTCCGCGCGGAGAGGGGGATTCCCGTTGGATTTCGACCTGCAAAAGGCCAGCATGTGGAAGCGCATCTCCGCGTTTCTGTTTGATTTCATCATGTTGGGCATCGTCGCCGTGCTGTTTGCCTGGGCGCTGTCCGCGCTGACGGGCTACGACGGCTACAGCCGTACTGTCACGGAAAGCTACGCGAAATACGGCGAGGAATACGGCGTGGACCTGCGCATCAGCCGGGCCGATTACGAAGCGCTCACTGAGGCGGAGGCCCGGCAGGTGGACGCCGCTTTCGCCGCGCTGAACGCGGACAAGGCCGCGCTGCGCGCCAATCAGATGATGCTCCAGCTTTCCATTCTCATCATTTCACTCGGCTTCTTTTTCGCCTATCTCACCATGGAGTTTTTCCTCCCGCTGAAGCTCGGCACAGGGCAGACCCTGGGAAAGAAAATCTTTTCCATCGGGCTCATGAAAACGGAGGGAACGAAGGTCAATCCCGCGACGCTGTTTATTCGGGCCATTCTGGGCAAATACGCCATCGAGACCATGGTTCCTGTTTTGATTGTTCTGATGATTTACTGGGGCACCATCGGCGTGGTGGGGCCTGCGGTGCTGTTTCTCATTTTGGTCATGGAGCTGATCGTCATGATCGCCACGAAGACCAATTCGCTGATTCACGATTTGCTGGCGGGCACGGTCGTCATCGACGCGGCCAGCCAGAGAATATTCGACACCCCGGAGGAGTTGGCCGCCTACAAGGCGAAAATTGCGGCGGAACTGGCCGCTCGCGAGAACGACTGAACTGACGGATTATCTTCAAAGGAGGAAGGGAAACCGCATGAAAATCGTCCTGCAAAACCTGACCAAGATCTTTCCCAGCCGCAACAAGAAGTCCAACGAAGAGGTTGTCGCCGTCAACAATTTCAATTTTGAAATTCCGGACGGCAAGCTGATAGGCCTGCTGGGCCCCTCCGGCTGCGGCAAGAGCACCACGCTGTACATGATCAGCGGCCTGCAGAAGCCCTCCAGCGGGCGGATCTTCTTTGGCGACGACGACGTGACCGAGCTGTCCACCGAAAACAGGGGCATCGGCCTGGTTTTCCAGAACTACGCGCTGTATCCCCATCTGACGGTGAAGCAGAACATCCTATTCCCGCTGCAGAACCTGCGGGGCAAGGATAAGATGGACAAGAACGCCATGCTGGACCGGGCCTACGAGGCGGCCAAGCTGGTTCAGATCGAGCAGCTGCTGGACCGCAAGCCCAGCGAGCTCTCCGGCGGCCAGCAGCAGCGCGTGGCCATTGCCCGGGCGCTGGTGAAGATGCCCCGGGTGTTGCTGCTGGACGAGCCCCTTTCCAACCTGGACGCCCGCCTGCGCCTGCAGACACGCGAGGAGATTCGCCGTATCCAGAAGGAAACCGGCATCACCACCGTGTTCGTGACCCACGATCAGGAGGAGGCCATGTCCATCTCCGACATGATCGTGGTCATGAAGACCGGCCTGGTGCAGCAGATCGGCAAGCCCCAGGAGGTCTATGACGATCCGGCCAACCTGTTCGTGGCCAAGTTCCTGGGCACGCCGCCCATCAATGTGTTCTCCGGCCGCGTGAAACAGGGCAAGCTGTACATCGGCGAGGATGCCGTGATGGAATTCACGAATGTGCCCGATCAGGAGGTCACCGTGGGCATTCGCCCCGAAGGCTTCATCCTGGACGACAACGGCCCGCTGAAGTGCAAGCCCGTGAACGTGGAGGTCATGGGCCGCGACGTGAGCATCGTGTCCACCCATGGCGCTTCCCTGAATCCGCTGGTTCGCTCCATCGTGAATGCGGACAACAGGATCGACATCACCGGCGATTTCGTGCGCTATGCCGTCAAGCCCCATAAGATCTTCATTTTCAACAAGGAAACCGAAGAACGGATTTATTTTGAGGTGAAGTAATATGGTAGAGAGCAAACAACAGTGGAAAGCCTGGATTTACCTGGCCCCCGCCATCGTGCTGCTGCTGATCTTCACCGTGTGGCCCATCGTGAACACGGTGGCCATGGCCTTCATGGAGGACTACAGCGGCCTGGCCAACATCGGCGGCGAGACCAGCTTCCATTTCGGCTTCGGCAACTTTACCAAGGTGGCGCAGAACGCCGAGTTCAAGCAGGCGCTGACCAACACCATTCTGCTGTGCCTGATCACAGTGCCTCTGTCCACCGTGCTGGCGCTCCTGATCGCCGTGGCGCTGAACGCCATCAAGCCCCTGCAAAAGGCGCTGCAGACCATCTTCTTCCTGCCCTATGTGACCAACTCCATCGCCATCGGCATGGTGTTCGCCGCCATGTTCAACGTGATCGGCAGCGTGGGCACGCGCCGTCCGCTCATCAGCAGCTACGGCATCGTGAACGACATCATCCGCTTCTTCGGCGGAAACTGGGTCAACTGGATCAATTCCGGCTCGGAATACTGGGCCAACATGTTCGTGCTGATCGTCTACATCGTGTGGAACGCGCTGCCCTTCAAGATCCTGATCCTGCTGGGCGGCCTGACCAGCATCAACAAGCAGTACTACGAGGCGGCCAAGGTGGACTCCACGCCCCGCTGGCGCGTACTGACCAGCATCACCGTGCCGCTGCTGTCGCCCATGCTGGCGTATGTGGTCATCACCGGATTCATCGGCGGATTCAAGGAATACACCAGCATCGTGGGTATCTTCGGCGAATCCATGGGCCCGGTGCACGAGGCGCACAGGCTCAACACCATGGTAGGCCTGATCTACGATTCCCTGGCCAGCAACAACCAGGGCCGGGCCAGCGCCGCCGCCCTGATTCTGTTCGGCATCATTCTTGTGGTCACCCTGATTAACCTCTGGGTGAGCAAGAAGCGCGTGCACTATTAAACGGAGGTGTTTGTATGTCTCAGAACGCCATGCAGGTGATGCACGCCCGCGATATGCACAAGACCTCCGGCCGGCAGAAAATCCTCCGGGTCTTATCCCAGGTATCGCCTGAGCCCGCCCACCTTCTGGCCGGCGCAGGTGCTGCTGTCCAACTATGTGGACGCCTTTACAACCGCCAGCCTGGGCGTGCTGTTCAAGAACACCATGATCGTGGGCATCGTGTCCACGCTTCTGTCGCTGGTCATCACGATCCTCACGGCCTTTGCCTTCGCCCGGCTTGAGTTCAAGGGGAAGGAGCTGCTGTTCGCGGCGCTGCTGGCCACCATGATGATCCCCGGCGAGCTGTTCACCATCACCAACTTCGCCACCGTGACCAACCTGGGCTGGCGCAACACCTACACGGTGCTGATCGTGCCGTTCCTGGTGAGCGTGTTCTACATCTACCTGCTCAGGCAGAACTTCCTGCAGATCCCGAACGAGCTGTATCTGGCCGCCAAGGTGGACGGCACCAGCGACCTGAAGTACCTCTGGAAGGTCATGGTGCCGCTCTCCCTGCCCACGCTGATCTCCATCACCATCCTGAAGATGATGGGCGCCTGGAACAGCTACATCTGGCCCCGCCTGGTGGCCAATGACGAGGCGCACCGGCTGATCACCAACGGCCTGCGCAACGCCTTCACCGACACCACCGGCGACGTGAACTATCCCGTTCAGATGGCCGCCGTGGCGCTGGTGAGCGCGCCGCTGTTCCTGGTGTTCGTGTTCCTGCGAAAGTACATCATGTCCGGCGTCAGCCGTAGCGGTATCAAGGGCTGACGATCCAACAAGGTCATAAGATTCGCCCGAATCTTATACATATCCATTTCCCAACAAGAGAGAAAGGAAGGAACCCAAGATGAAGAAACTCGTCTCCGCTCTTCTGCTCCTCGTGATGCTGTTCAGCGTGTGCTCTTTTGCCGGCGCTGAAACCGCTCCTGCCTACGACGGCAGCGACGTGACCATCACCTTCTACCACACCATGGGCAGCAACCTCACCGCTGTTCTGGACACCTACATCGAGGAGTTCAACAAGCTCTATCCCAACATCCACGTGCAGTACACCGCTGTGGGCAGCTATGACGACGTGCGCGATCAGGTTTCCACCGAGATCACCGTCGGCACCCAGCCCAACATCGCTTACTGCTATCCGGATCACGTGGCCCTGTACAACCTGGCCAAAGCCGTGCAGACCCTGGACGCCTACATCGACAGCACCGCTGAAGTGACCCGCGCGGACGGCACCACCGAGATCCTGGGCCTCACCGACGAACAGAAGGCCGACTTCATCGAAGGCTACTACAACGAAGGCGTTCAGTATGGCGACGGCAAGATGTACACCATGCCGCTGTCCAAGTCCACTGAAGTGCTGTATTACAACAAGACCTTCTTCGAGGAGAACGACATCGCCGTGCCCACCACCTGGGACGAGCTGGAAGAGGTCTGTGCGAAGATCGTGGAGATCGATCCCATGAGCATCCCGCTGGGCTACGACAGCGAGGCCAACTGGTTCATCACCATGACCGAGCAGCTGGGCACGCCCTACACCAGCGCCACCGAGCCCCATTTCCTGTTTGACACCGAGGAGAACCGCGAATTCGTGAAGCGCTTCCGCGAGTGGTATCAGGAAGGCTATCTGACCACTCAGAAGCTGTATGGCGCTTACACCTCCGGCCTGTTCACCTCCACCAGCGAGATCCGCAGCTACATGTCCATCGGCTCCTCTGCCGGCGCCGTGTATCAGCGCCCCGCCAAGGATGAGAACGGCAACTATCCCTTTGAGATGGGCATCGCCACCATTCCTCAGGCCAATCCCGACAACCGCAAGGTCATCTCTCAGGGCCCCAGCCTGTGCATCTTCAAGAAGGCCAACGAGCAGGAAGTCATCGCCTCCTGGCTGTTCGTGAAGTTCCTCACCACCAACGTGGAATTCCAGGCTGAGTTCTCCATGGCCTCCGGCTATGTGCCCGTCATCAAGTCCGTGGCCCAGAACGACGTTTACGCCGACTTCCTGGCCAAGGCCGACGGCGGCAACTACGTCTCCGCGCTGAGCGCCAAGGTCTGCCTGGAGCAGGAGGACACCTATTACACCTCTCCCGCCTTCAACGGCTCTTCCACCGCCCGCGACGAGGTGGCCGCTCTGCTGCCCGCCTGCCTGACCATTCCGGATGGCTCCGACGTGGACGCCGAGATCGAGAAGCTGTTCCAGAAGGCCATCGAGAGCTGCGAATACAGCCAGTGATCGACCGGGATCAATAGGGGAGAATCCATGAGAAACGGACTTCGGCTCGCGGCCCTGGCCGCGCTGCTTGTTCTGATCCAGTGCGCGTCCTGCCTGGCGGAGGAGGCGGAATGGACTGATTTCGCCGGTCAGGTGGCGCTGGACATGAATTCAGACACCGTGAAGCAGGTCGTTTCCGTGAGAACCTTTGTGGACGGCGATACCACACACTTCAATGTGCCGGAATCCGTCGAGCCCACAGGCGTGCTGAAAGCGCGCTATATCGCCTGCAACGCCCCGGAATCCACCGGCAAGATCGAGGAATGGGGCAAGGCGGCGTCCCGCTTCACGCGGGAAAAGCTGGAGAGCGCCGAAGAAATCCTGATCGAATCGGATACAAACGCCTGGAATCCCGACTCCACATCCACGCGATATCTGGTGTGGGTGTGGTATCGGCCGGTGGACGAGGACACATTCCGAAACCTGAACGTAGAGCTTCTGCAGGAGGGATTGGCCATCGCCAATTCCTCCGCGCAGAACCGCTATGGAGACGTGTGCATGGCGGCCATCGCTCAGGCCCGCGCCAACGCGCTGCGCGTCTATTCCGACGAGAAGGACCCGGATTTCTTCTATGGCGACGCCATTGAGCTGACGATTCGCGAGCTGCGCCTGAATCCCGAAGCGTATGACGGAAAAAAGGTGGCGTTCAGCGGGGTCATCACGCTGAACCACAACAACGCCGTTTTCCTGGAGGCTTACGACGAAGAAACAGGGCTGTATTACGGCTTCAGCGCCTATTATGGGTTCAACATGAGCGGCGCGGGGCTGGATGTGCTCACCGTGGGCAACGAAGCCCGCATTGTGGGCACGGTGCAGTATTATGAGGCGGGGCAGACCTGGCAGGTTTCCGGCCTGACCTACCGCATGATGAAGCCCGACGACCCCGGCAACATCCAGATCATCAGCACGGGGCAAGAACCCAGCTGGAAGGATACCACGCCGGACACGCTTTGCGGCGCTGTGGAGGTAGAACTGGACGACGGCGCCATCGAGACGCGCGAATACGCCGAGCTGGCCCTGGATACCTCCGTTTCAGTGACTGGCCTGACCGTTCAGAGCCAGGTGACAGGGGAGCACCGCTTCCGCCTGTACTGCTTTGTTCCGGCCGGTGACGCGGTGATCGGCGTGCCCGTTGAGGTGGAAGGCGACGCGCCCGGCGACCTGACGGGAAAGACGATCGACGCGCGCGGCATCGTGGACTATAACAACGGTTATTTTGTTCACGTTTACACGGCGGATGGCCTGACCATTCGCGACGAATAGAGAGGAGAAACCAACATGAAGAAGACGATGGCCCTGCTGCTGGCCCTGTGCCTGCTGCTGAGCGTGGGCACAGCCTTTGCCGATGAAAGCGGCCTGAAGGACGCCCGCAGCTATATCAACCTGATGTACAAGAACAAGCCCGCTTCCACGCCCAAGGATTACACCCTGGTCGGCTCCGTGCCCAGCGACGACGAGCCTTACACTGTGGAGTGGACCACCGATTCTGACACCATCACCGTCACCCGCCTGGAGGACGGCATGGTTCAGATCGACGTGGACGAGGACAACCCCAAGGAAGTCGCCTACACCCTGACCGCCACCATCAAGGACGCGGACGGCAACGAGACCTCCATTTCCTTTGACCGCTTCGTACCCGCCGCCATCAAGCTGGACGTGCTGACCGAGGAAGAGATCGTGGCCGTGGCCTACACCCTGGAGGATCAGGCCAAGCTGCCCGGCGCCACCGCGCTGACCGGCACCATCGTGGCCATTCCCACCCCCTACAGCGAAGAATACGGCAACATCACCGTGAACATCCAGGTGGGCGATCTGGCTGACCAGCCCATCCAGTGCTATCGCCTGAAGGGCGAGGGCGCCAGCAAGCTGCAGGAAGGCGACGTCGTCACCGTGTTCGGCGTCATCAAGAACTACAAGGGCACCATCGAGTTTGACGCGGGCTGCACGCTGATCCCCGAGACCTCCGCGCAGAGCGCGC
>CADARO010000139.1 GCA_902790345.1 uncultured Eubacteriales bacterium
TGGGAGGCATGCGGCATGAGCAAGAAGCGGCGTAAGAACAGAAAGGCCCTGCGCAGGCGGCGGATCAGGCTGATCCTCATCGCCTGCGGGACGCTGGCCATCATCCTGCTGGCGGCGTTTTTCATGACCACGGCGGTGATCGGCGGGCGCACCTATCCCCTCTCGGCGCGAACCATCGACCTGCGGGGCCAGGGGCTGAGCAGCGCCCGGGGCGTGGCGCGGCTTCACAACCTGCGGGAGGCGCTGCTTTCCGACAACAGGCTGACCGATGTGTCGCCCCTCAAATCGCTGACGCGCTGCGAATACATGGATCTCACCGGCAACCCCGTGACCGACGACAGCTACGCCGCGCTGCAAGCGGCGCTGCCGGGCTGCCTCATCCTCTGCGAGGCGCGGGACGACGCCACCGCCGAGCTGGCGCTGGGCGGGCATCCCCTGCCGGACACGGCGGCGCTGGAGCGGGTGATCGCCTCTCACACCGCGCTGGAGCTGGTGGACCTGCGGGGCACCGATCTGACGGAGGCCGAGGCGGACGCCCTGCGCGACCGTTTCCCGAATATCAGCTTCATCTACGCCGCCGGCGGCTCGGCGGACACGCTGGTGCTCAACGTGGCCGCGCCGGGCGAGGCGGCCGCCGCCCTGGCCCGGGCCGCCGAGGGAACCCGCGTCACGCTGACCGGCTGCGCCTTCACCCCGGCGGAGTTCAGCGCGCTGAAGGCTCAATTCCCCTCGCTGGCGCTGGACGGGCTCATTGCGGTCGGCGGCCAGACTTATCTCTCCGAAGCCGATGAAATCAACCTGTCCGGCCAGGCGGCGGACGCCTCCCTGGCGGAAAGCCTGGCGGCGTTCCCCAATCTGAGCAAGCTGACGCTGGGCGAGACCCGGCCCAGCCTGGCGGCCCGGCTGAAGGAATCCCTGTCTCTGGCGGAGATCAGCTACCGCTACAACGGCGAGCCCATCGACCAGCGCACCGTGGACGTGGACATGCACGGCGCGCCGGACTTCGACGCGGACGAGCTGGCCGCCCTGCTGGCCACCCAGCCGGGCATCAAGACCGTGCGCCTGGACACGCCGGACGATGTGATGATGACCGTGGTCAACGCGTGGAAAGATCGGGTGCGCTTCGACTTCGAGGTGAAGGCCTTCGGGCAGACCTATTCCACGGCGGACAGCTTCATCGACTTCGGCCAGATGCTTCTGGAGGACAGCGACGTGGACGAGCTGATGGCGCTGATCGCTCGCATGCCCGGCCTGAAAGAGGTGGACATGTACGAGAGCTCCCTCAGCAAGGACAGCATGGACCGGCTGTTCGACAGCTATCCCGACGTGTTCTTCGGCTGGACTATCCGGATGTGCAAGAAGTACACCATCCGCACCAGCATCACCGCCTTCTCCACGCAGCTGGGTTCGCCGCAGCACACCTACACCCAGAAGGATTTCTGGCCCCTGCGCTACTGCAAGAACCTGCAGGCCCTGGATCTGGGCCACAACGCCATCTCCGACGCCAGCTTCCTGACCAGCTTCCCACACCTGAAATTCCTCATCATCGCCGACAATGCCCTCACGGACATCACTCCCCTGGCCTCCCTCACGGAGCTGGAATACCTGGAGCTGTTCATGAACTACGATTTGAAGGACTACACCCCCCTCTCCGGGCTGCCCCTGAAGGATCTGAACGTGCGCTGCCCTGAGGGCACGCGGAACAAGTTCACCGCCGACGCCTTCATGCCCATCAAGACGCTGGAGCGCTTCTGGGCCACCAAGGCCCTCTTCCCCAAGGCGGAGGAGGAGCGCCTGCGGGAGGCCCTGCCGGACTGTGAGATCAGCATCACCGATTCCCACTCCACCGGCGACGGCTGGCGGGAGAACGGGTATTACCCCACCATCCTGCGGATGTTCGACAACAGCGAGTACGAGCCGCTGCCGAGGCAGTAAGGGTAAATTTGCCCGAAGGTTTACCGGAGTCTGGCGGCATTCGGTGTACTCAACCCTTTCCCCCTGCCCCCTTCCCCGCTCTGGCGGGGAAGGGGGTTTTTGGTTTGCAGGGCTGCGCCCTGCACGGCTTTTGGGGTCAACGGCAGACGCAGTGCGAGGAAAGCGGCGTTTGCTCACCAAATTAGGGGGGCGGGGCGCCTGCTCCGGCTCACCGCGGGCGAAGCACACAGGTTTGCAGGGCTGCGCCCTGCAAGGTTTTTGGGGTCAAGGGGCCGCAGCCCCTTGCAGGGTTTGGGCGGAGCCCAAACCTTTTCTTCCCCGTCCCCGCGATGAGCGGGGAAGGGGATTGAGGGGAAGGGGTATGCTGCCACACGCGGATGAAGACCTGGCCTTCTCCTCAATTCGCAATAATCGTCTGCGCTGAAGATCATACTCCTTTCCTCATTGACCTCATTTCTGCCTTCTTCCCGCACTGCGTGTGGCAGAAAAACGCCCCTCAAGGGGAAGGCAAGGTCTTCTTTTACGCCCATCCCCTATCTTCCCGTGAAGAACCTTTCATTTATCGCGGGCTTTGCCCACACTGAGCGGGCCGCCTGCCCGCGCCCCGATTTCCATGAGGAATAACACACAAAACGCCCGCGCGGGAGCGAATCGTCGCTCCCGCGCGGGCTTGTTGTTCGTTATGTTATGTTGTTACTTCTCGGCGTCGGCGATGCACGCCTCGATGACGCGGTTCATGACGGTTCTGGACAGAACCTCGTCCACGGTGGCGTCGTTCTCCGGATAGAGCAGCTTGAGCAGCTCCTCGCGGGTGTGCAGCCAGTTGCCGAAGCCGGTGCGCTGGGCGGCCACGATCTTGCGGCCGTCGGCGTCGGCGGCGCGATAGCGGTCGTTCACGCCGGCGTCAAGCTGGGCGAGCCACAGCTTCTTCGCCTGCGTCCAGACCTGAGCCAGGGCGGCGCTGCGCTGATCGGTTTCCACCTTCAGCGCGGCCTCGATCAGCTCGAGCACCTTCGCGTCAACGGAAGCGTGATCCTTGCACAGGGTCTCAATGAAGCGGGTGTCGGAATCCGTGCGTTCGAGAATCGCGCGGGCGCAGGCCTCAGCCTCCGCGGCGTCGGCCAGGGCGGCGTGGTCGTTCAGGACGCTGTCCACGCGGTCGGCTGGCGCGGTGTGGAGCTCATAGCACATGGCCTCGCACTTTTCGCGCATCATCCCGGCGATTTCCTTCGCAACGGTTTCCTTGTCGTCCGGGTAACGCCGGGTCAGCGCTTCCTCCTCCAGCGACACCTGCGCGTTGAACATCAGGCGCTCGTTCAGCACGATGAGGCGCGTGGGCGTGTCCTTGGCGGCGCTGTCCAGCAGCTCGTACATCTCGTCGATTCTCGTCTGCCACAGGGCGCGGGCCGTCTTCCAGGCCATGGCGCGGGCGTCGGCGTCCGCCGCGGCGCTCACCAGCGCGTCGATCTGGCTCTGGGTGGCCAGGTGGTTGGCGCAGATGTGGCGCGTGTAGTCGCCGGTGCCGTTGCCCTTGCCGTTCAGGGTCAGCTTGCAGTAGTCGTCCGCGGGGATGGGCAGCTCGAAGCCTCCGGCTGTCTCAGTGATCTCCTCGTCAATGCCGTTGGTGTCGCTGAACACGTGGTTGGATTCGATGATGCCCCAGTTATCGCCGTCGGTGTAGAAGCCCACGGCGAAGTTCTCCACCCAGCCGCGATCCACGTCGTCCTGATCCACCACCACCGAGTAGGTGTAGGTTCTCGTCTCGCCGGCGTGCAGCAGCTCGGCGCTGCCCAGCATGACGGAGGCGCGGTCGGTGGCCACGTCGTAGGTCAACACGTCGGTGAGCAGACGATCGCTGATGTTGGTCACGATGATCTTGTACTCGATCGTCTCGTCCTTCTGATAGAAGCTGCCGTTCTTGGGCGTGTTGGTCACCTTCTTGACCACGCTCAGAGGCGGCTCCGGCCGGCCGGTGAGCGAATCGGTGGGCTCGCTGGTCTTGGAGTGGCCATGGCCGTCGGAGTCGGTCCAGTAGGCGGTGGCGGTGTTGATCACGTGGCCCACATCGCAGTCCTTGTCCGTCACGATGTACGCGAAGAGGAAGGCATAGGAGCTGTAGGGAGCCAGCGTGGCCAGATAGCCGATGGTCTTGTTGATGCCGACCATCAGCGGATCATCCACGTAGATGTCGTACATGGTCTGATCGGAGTTGTTGTAGACCACGATTTTGTAGATGATGTGCTCGTTCTCCTGGTAGTATTCGCCGTTCCAGGGCGCGCTGGCCACGTACTTGTAGATCTCCAGCGTGCCCGGCGTGGGGATGACCACGGGCGGCGGGGGCGGCACCATCTCAAACGTGGGCACGACCACCTGGTCGGAGGTGGACACGCGCTCGCCTGTGACCGGATCGTCCCAGGAGGCGGTGAGGGTGTTCGTGATGGAACCGGCCTGCGCCTCGGGGAGGGTTACCTTGTGGCTGTAGTAGCCGCTGGCCGTGTTCTCTTCATTGCCGAAGACCGCGTTTTTGAACAGCACGTGTCCGCCGTGGCCGTCGTCGAACATGGGGTCTTCCAGCGTGAAGTTGTTCAGCACAACGTCATCGGGGATATGGACATACCAGCCATACCAGACGTCGTTGCCGGTGGTATAGCCTTCCGAATAGGGCCGGATGCTGTCCTCCCACTTGTCCAGTTCAACCTTGACCTCAGGCGTCCAGATGTTGTCGTCGATGCGGTATTCAAACGGCACGTCGTTGGACTTGACCCAGACATTGGAGGTGTTGGGGTAATAGCCCTGGCCGTAGAAGTCCACCACGATCATGCCGTCGCTGAGGATGTTGGCGGCGTCCAGGGTTAGCTTGCCCTTGCCGGACTTGCTGCCACCCTTGGCCGCAAGCACCTCGCGGCCATCCAGGCCATAGAAGGCCTCGTCGGCGGTGATCATGTTGCCCGCCTTGTTGGTGTAGTACAGCTTCAGGCCGCCGAAGTCGCAGTCCGCTTCGCCCACGTTGGTGAGCGTCCAGTCATACTCGATCTCCTGGCCGTCCTTGTAGACCGCCTGGATGGGCGAGGTCTGGGTCATGGTGAGCACCAGATCAGGCTCGAGCTCGATGGTGACCGGCGGGATGAGGGTCGACTCGGTCATCAGCGGGATCTCCAGCATCAGTTTGTTCGTCTCGTAAGTCTTCGTATCAAGCAGCCAGTGATGGGCGTATTCCTGTACGTAGCGCCTCACCACGCCCTTCTTCACGTCATCCTCGGTCACCACGGCGGTGTAAATCTGTTCGTCGGTGCCGCCGTTGGCGTCGATATATTCGAAATTCGTCATTTCGATGGTGTCGGGATACGCGAAGGTGTCATCCTCATACCATCTCTGATGTCCTTTTCCTTTGGCCGGGGCCGTGCCGTTGTTTATGAGGGTCATGGGGGCGGTCACCTTGTCGCCCACCACGGCGAACACGGGCGTCACCGGGCCGGCAACCAGCTCCAGGTCGATGTAATCGTCGTCGTCCGGTCTATCGAGCAGCCGGATGGTGATCTTCTCGGTGTTGGAGACCACGTTCTTATCCGTGCCCTCCTTCAGGCCGTAGAAGTAGATCTCGCGCTCGATCTGACCCGCGTCCACGTCCTCCTGCGTCACGTAGATGGACAGGTCGTGGGTGACGTACAGGCCGGGCTCCAGCGGGCTGGAAATGCCGGTGCCGCCGGTCACACCGCTGACATAGGGGGAGTTGATCTGCCAGGCGTCGTGGGGGTTCCAGTCGGCGCTGTTGTTGGCGAACACGTTCACGTCGCCGGTGTTGGTCAGCTTCACCGTGGCGGTGACCCACTCGCCCAGCGCCGCGGCCGGCTTGCTGACGTCGGTGACCTCCAGAGTCAGCTCGCCGGTGCCCTCCCTAGGCACATCGCGCAGCGGGATCTCGATATCCAGCACGTTGGAATTGACCTCCACGGTGCTGTCCACGAATTCGCCGGTGCCGTCGGATACCCAGGGATTGCCAATCCTGTAGAACCTGCGGCGGATGATACCATCGTCGATATCCTTCTGCGTCACGCCGATCTCATAGACGCAGTTGCCGGATTCATCCTGCTCCAGTCGATAGCCGTCGGAGCCGCCATAGCAGTCGTCATTCTCCGGCCAGACGTTGTTGGTGTAAGCCGCGTGGAACTGATAGACCTGCAGCGGAATGGATCCCTTGTTGGTGTACCGGATGGGGACCTCGATGATCTCGCCCAGCGCGCCGTCGGGCGGGCTGGCGGGGCCGCTCTGCTCGATGAACAGCGAAGCGTCCTCCGGCGTCTCGCGCAGGTCGAACTCGAAGTCCAGCTTGTTGGAGGGAATCTCCGTTGTCTCGTCGTAGGACTCGGCGGTGGCGCCCAGAACCAGCGGATAACCGAAGTTCCAGAACGTGCGCTCGACGAGGCCCTTCGATATGTCGTTGGGCGTGACGTAAATGATATACATCTCGGTGAAGGATTCACCCGGAGCGATGAATCCGCTGCCGCTGGTGATCATATGGCTGTCGGCGTCCGCGTCAAGATGCGTGTCGTTGCCGTCGCCATCCTGCGAGCGGGCATACCGGGTGTCCAGCTTCACCTTGCCGATGTTGGTCACCTTGATGGGAATCTGGATCATGTAGCTCGAGAAGGCTTCAACCTCGGTCTCGGGGCCGATCTGCTCGATGTACAGGCTGGCGTCCAGCGTGTCGTTCCCATCAAGCGGGATTTCGATGTCAACCCAGTTGGTTTCGTAATACTTTTCTTCGCCGGTTTCATCCGCGGGTTCCGCTTCGGTATCTTCTGTTTTGTTTTCT
>CADARO010000140.1 GCA_902790345.1 uncultured Eubacteriales bacterium
CCATATTTTCAGTTCCGGGGCAAGGGGAGTCCTTGCATGCCCGGGGAATTCGTGATAGGATACGAAAAGAGGTGATTCGTATGGCAGGATTCAAAAAAGTGCTGCTGTTCCTTCTGGACTCCGTGGGCGTAGGCGAGCTGCCCGATGCGGCGCAGTACGGCGACGCGGGCGCTGCCACGGTGCAGCACACCCTGGAGCGGAACCCCGGGCTGACGCTGCCCAACCTGGAGCGGCTTGGGCTGATGGCCATTCCGGGGATGGAGCAGTTTTCCACGGGCGTGATCCCGGAGGGACGCTACGGCAAGTGCCGGGAACAGTCCAAGGGCAAGGACTCCATCGTGGGACACTGGGAGGTCATGGGCCTGCCTACGCCCATGGCGTTCGACACCTTCCCGGAGGGCTTCCCGCCGGAGATCCTGGAGCCGTTCACCGCCGCCATCGGCCGGGGAATTCTGGGCAACGAGGTGGCCTCCGGTACGGAGATCATCCAGCGGCTGGGGGAAGCGCATCAAAAGACCGGCAAGCCCATCGTCTACACCTCCGCCGACAGCGTGTTCCAGGTGGCCGCCCATGAGGAGACCGTGCCGCTTCCGCTTCTGTACGAATGGTGCGAAAAGGCCAGAGCGCTGCTCAACGAACTGCCCTACGGCGTGGGTCGTGTCATTGCGCGTCCCTTTGTGGGGGCGCCGGGAAATTATACCCGCACGGCCAACCGTCACGACTACGCGGTCTATCCCCCCGGAGACACGGATCTGGAGATCCTCAGCCGGGCGGGGATCCCGATCCACTCCATCGGCAAACCGTCGGATATCTTCCCGGAGGCGGCGTTCACCAGCACCCGGAAGACCTCCGGCAACGAAGAGGGCATGGCGGCGGCACTGGCGGCGCTGAAAGAAAAGGACGGACTCATCTTTGTGAATCTCCTGGACTACGATCAGAAGTGGGGCCACCGGCGGGATCCGGCGGGTTACGGCGCAGGACTCAAGGCGTTTGACGATTTCCTGCCCACAGTGACGCAGACCATGGGGCCGGAGGATCTGCTGATCATCACCGCCGACCACGGCTGCGATCCCACCCACCACGGCACCGATCACACCCGGGAGCATATCCCCTTCCTGCTGTGGCACCGGAGGATCGAGCCGGGACCGCTGGGCGTCCGGGAAACCTTTGCCGACATCGGGGCCACGGTGCTGGACGCCCTGGGGGCGCCGGAGCCGGAATGTGGTGTATCCGTATTGTAAAATAGACAGCAGGAGCCGCGGGGAACACCCCGCGGCTCCGCATATTCGGTGACAGTCTGGAGTTCATCATAGTCTTTCACATTCCCTCCGGGGGCCTACTTCTGATTCACCAGAAGTAGGCAAGAGTGACCAAAGGGCCTTGCCCTTTGGAATCCCGCCCGCGTGACGTGACCCTCTGCGCCGTCGAGCGCTCGAACGAAAACGCGAGGTCGCCGCTTGACTTCGTGAGCGGCTGTGGGACAGTTTCCACCCCGTTTCGGGCAGGACCGACAAGGAGTGCCTACCGTCGCGCCTGCGTCGGCACCCCGAGCGTGGGAACGAAACGGCCTGTACGCCGAAAGCGGCGGCGAGCGAGCCGGTAGCGAGCCGTCCGCACACCAACATCACAGTCGAGCGTTCAATTCTGCTGCAATTTATCTCTGGCGTCGGGGGTTCCCCAAGGGGGAACGCCTTGGGTCGATTCTTTCCCCTATTTCTTGGCGAATCAAGAAATAGGGCCGCCGGAGGCTTCCCGGAAAGACTTCCACATACTCCAATACCAATCAATAAACAAATCAATCGGTCGGACGGAACATATCAAGCCCCGCATTCCGCCTTCTTATGCCGCCGTCTCCGGTGAATCAGAACGCAGATCAGCACGCCCGTGCAGGACATGCTCGCCGTTCATGTTCCGAACATTCGGCCAAATCGCATTGATCGTTCCTCCCCTCATGGACGGAGCGACTTCGATGGTCTACGCGGCATGATGGATTCTCTGGACGAGACCTATTCGAGCTGGATGCGCGACGTCCGCCTTGCCAAGGCCAGGCTGATCGTGCCGGCCGATTACCTACGTCGTAAACCACTCGACATGTTCGAAGATAATTCGTACACTTACGAGTTCGACGAGGATGTGGAAACACTGGTCGCGCTGGACATCGATCCAGAGCACGCGGGCGGCAATCCCATCACGCCCAGCCAGTTTGCAATCCGCTCTGTCGAGCACGCGGCAACGGCTGCCGATCTCATCCGCAACATCGTCTCCCAGGCAGGTTACGCTCCGCAGACCTTCGGCCTGAACATCGAGGGCCTTGCGCAATCCGGCACAGCCCTGCGCATCCGCGAGAAAAAGAGCTATAACACGCGCGGCAAGAAAGCGGCGTATTGGAAAGCTGGTCTGGAGAAGATCATGACGGCCATGATCCACCTTGACGCCGCCATCTATCCCCGCGCCGGCAGCGATGCGGAACACGATGTAAAGGTGCACTTCGCCGACAACATGGCGAACGACATCTCCACCACATCTGCCGCACTGAATATGCTGAACAGCGCCATGGCCGCGTCCACCGAAATCAAAGTCGCCATGCTGCATCCTGACTGGTCGAAGAACCAGGTGATGGAAGAGACGCTCAAGATCATGAAGGAGTACGGCGTTGCGACAGACGCCGCCGATCCGGATGACGGTGACTATCATGACGACGATACACCGCAGGATGAGAAGGAGCAACAGGAGGAGTAACCGATGGCCGGCTATGGCTACAACACTGGGCTCGATGGCCATCGGGTGACACCGCTGACCGATGAAGAAGTTCAGGAAATCGCCGAGGGCCTGAGCACGATTTACGACCAGGCGCGTGAGCGAATGCTTACCACCGTATCAAACCGGCTGGCGAGCGGTCGCATCGGCTATGGCTGGGCAGAGAAAAAGGCCGGCGAAGTCAGTGCCGCCCATGCGCAGCTTGAGCGGGATATGGACCGGGCCAGAGAACAGAGAACGGCGATCCTGAACGGCCTGGCTGACAGGGCCGCTGTGACCGGCTCCCAGCGCTTTTACTCCGACATGCAGGCCATGCTCGGCGATGTAGCCCACATCAGCCCGAACAGCGCCAAAGCCGCGTACATCCTTGCCGACCTGAACAACACGCTGGATTTCGCCGAAAGGCGGATTCTTCGGCAGTTCGATGACAAGTATGCGGATGTCATCGGTGCCGTTTCCAGCGAGCTTGCAACAGGCGTTATGACCGCCAGACAGGCCGTGGGTGAAGCGCTTATCCATTTCGCCGATCAGGGCATCACCGGCTTTGTGGACCGCGCTGGCCATCACTGGACGCTGGAGAATTACGCGGAAATGGCGACACTGACGGCCATCGAACGCGCGACGCTTTCAAGCTACGTCGACACGATGCAGTCATATGGATTCGACCTGGCTGTCGTCGACGGGCACGGCGGTTCCTGCCCCATCTGCCGGGCTTGGGAAGGCGTGATCGTGTCCGTATCCGGCAACGATCCCAACTATCCCTCGCTGACGGAAGCTGAGGACGAGGGTGTTTTTCATCCGCGCTGCATCCACGGCATCACCACCTATTACCCTGGCATTTCGCATGAGCCGAAGGGCGGCTTCCGGAACGAGCCGCGGGAGGTGCAGCCGCCGACACAGGCCTACACGGCCCGCAGCCGGCAGCGCTACATGGAGCGTCAGATCAGGAAGTACAAGGATCGGTTGATCGTCGCACAGACGGCCCAGCAGAAGATGATGGCGCGGAACAAGGTGCGCGAATGGCAAAGAGCACTCGATGAGTTGATCGACAGCCAGCCCGACAGCAATTACCTGTACCGGCATCGCGACAGAGAGAAAAGCGAATTCGGAAGGCGCTTTTCGGATGTGTCGGCTTTGTACACCAAAGCATCCACCCCCGGCGTTGGTTCGATATCTGGCGACCCAGGTTACTCTGATCCTTCCAAAGGACATGAGTCAAGGATTGCAGCACAGCTTCTTCGTGAGATCGGTGGGAATGTAAAGCTTGTCAATAATGCCGGGCGTGTCACAAAACCGGATATTGAATGGCATGGCAAAAGCTGGGAGATAAAAAACTCCTCGTCTCTGACATCGGTTGACAGACAGACGAGAAAGGGATTGGATCAAATTGCACTCTACCATGGAAACCTGATAGTAGATAACACTGGGTTGGAATATGAACGTTATCAAGAAACAGTTTTCCGGCGAATCGAAAGATCAGCAAAAGAGGATTGCGATGTGATCATTTTCCAGAATGGCGAATATGTGAAGGTATTGAGATACAAAAAAAGATGAAGCTCACAGCCTCAAGCCAATGGGCAATCGGGTGCAAGCTCATCTCCTGTTATTATATTACCACACATCAGTCTTTATGTCAACATATTCTGATTGAATGCTCATGATCAACCTGCGAAAGGGGGTGATTACCATGGCGGCAAAGGCTGCAAAAAAGATCGAGCTGACGGTTAAACAGGCCGAGGACCTGCTGACGGTGTATACCAACATCGAGGCGGCAGACGCCCATTTCAAGACCTGTCAGGCCGATCTGTTCCGCAACTTCACCAGGGACACCATCAAAGCCAAGGACATCGAAAGCGCTTACGCCACGCTGCGGGAGCAGATCGAGGCGGCGCAGGAAGGAGAAACCAATGTACGCTAAACAGAACAGCAGCCGCTCCATCAGGACCGTGCTCTGCGGCGAAAATGGCCGCGAGGTCGTGGCATTCAGCGCCACCATCGGCCAGCGCAATGTCAATCTGATGGTGGACGTGCTCGACCAGGAGGGATACGCCCAGAATGCCGATGATGTTCAGGCGGGCATGGTGGAATTCCTCCATGATCTGAACCTCGCCCTCAATGCTGATTCCCTGCCGATGATCCTCTCCGAGGCAAAGGCGAAGTAACCGACCAACCTCATACGCACATCAAGGGCTGTTGCAACACGCGACAGCCCTTTTTGTTTTGCCTGCCCCTGAGGCTCTCAGGGGTCTGCCGAGCGGGAGAGAGCCCGCCAACAACTCAAAGCAGAAACAACATTTCAAGGAGGAACACTCATGGATCTTACTTTTCTCAAACCCTTTCTCGGTGACGATCTGTACTCTCAGGTGGAAGCCAAGCTCCAGAACGCGACCGGCCTCACGCTGGCGAATATCGCGGACGGCTCCTACATCCCCAAGAACAAATTCGACACCGAGCGCAACACCGTGAAAGCCCTCACCACCCAGGTCAATGACCTGACCACACAGCTTGCCGCGGCGAAAGCTGCTGGCGGCAATGTAGACGCCCTGAACGCTCAGATCACCCAGCTCCAGGCTGACATCACCGAGCGCGACAACAAGATCGCGGCCATCGGCAAGGAGTACCGCATCAAGGACGCGCTGCGCGGCCTGCATGTCAGGAATGTCGATGTGGTCATGCCTCTGCTGCAGCAGGACAAGATCACTGAGCAGGACGGCAAGCTCGTCGGCCTGACCGAGCAGAGCGACACGCTGAAGAAATCGTACCCGTACCTCTTTGATGACGATCAGGGAGGCAATGGCGGCTTCGACGGCAGCCAGGACCTCGGTGGCTCCGGTGGCGGCAACGACAACAGCAAAGTGAACGCCCTCATCCGCGCAGCTGCCGGACGAGGCGTGTAACTCCCACATCAAACCGAATTTGGAAAGGAAAGTGATACTCAATGGCAATCATCGATCGTACCGGCGCTGAAGTCCTCATCCCCGAGGAGAAGTCCAGGGAAATCCTGCAGTCTGTGCCGGAAAGCTCCATCGCCATGCGGCTGATGCGCAGGCTCCCGAACATGAGCTCCAAGACCCGGTCTACCCCTGTTCTCGGCTCCCTGCCCATGGCCTACTTCGTTGACGGCGACACCGGCTTCAAGAAGACCACCAGCATGGCCTGGGAGAATGTCCGCCTGTACGCCGAGGAAATCGCCTGCATCGTGCCGATCCCCGAGAACGTGCTCGATGACAGCGAGTACGACATCTGGGCCAACGTGAAGCCTCGCATTGACGAAGGCATCGGCGCCGCGTGGGACAAGGCCGTGTTCTTCGGCGAGAACAAGCCGGCCAACTTCCCCGCTGGCATCGTCAACGGCGCTATCGCCGCTGGCAACTACCTGCTGCACGTCAACGGCGCAAGCCTCTATCAGGAACTGCTGGGCGAGAACGGTCTGGCAGCCCTTATCGAGGAAGACGGCTATGTGCCCAGCGCATATGTCGGCGCGATCAAGATGCGCTCCATGCTGCGCGGCGCCGTCGACAACAACGGTCTGCCGATCTTCGGCCGCGCCGCCTACCGCGACGGCGTCCAGGGCAAGGGCTCCTACGAGCTGGACGGCGCCGAGGCCATGTTCCCCAAGAGCGAGATCATGGATCCCGAAGAAGTGCTGCTTCTGGGCGGCGAATGGAATCAGGCCGTGTGGGCGATCCGCACCGACATCTCCACCAAGCTCCTGACCGAAGCGGTCATTCAGGACCCCTCCACCAAGGAGATTGTATACAACCTGGCGCAGCAGGACATGGTTGCGCTCCGCGTGACCTTCCGCGCCGGTTGGGCTCTCCCCAACCCCATCAACCGCGTCAACCCCACCGCGGAAACCCGCTACCCGTTCGCCGTGCTGCGGCCCTCGTCTCTGACGGCCATTGAATCGGCGCAGTACAGCGTGACCGCTCCGGCGAGAGAATAAATGTAAGGCATCAGATGGTAGCGCAGCCGGATGTATTTACGGCGGCACCGGCTACACCGCGGCCATCGCGTGGAGCCCCGCGGACGGTACCTTCGGCGCGAGCAAGGTCTACACCGCTACCGTCACCCTGACCGCCGCGGACGGCTACGCCTTCGCCAACAATTTCTCGGCGGCTGACATCGTCGGCCTGCCCGCGACCACCGGCGACGGCCACACCGCGCAGACCGTGAACGTGGTCAACAACGGCGACACCGTGGTTATCACGGTCAAGTACGTTGCGACCGGCGCCTGATGACCATACGGGCTGCTCCATTCCGGGGCAGCCCTGTTTCTCTGATTGGAGCGTGATTGACAATGCCTGATATCCACGGAACTTTCAATGCTCCATCTGAACAGGAAATCGCCGCGATGGAGCCTCGTATCAGAGCATTCATTTTTCCGTCGATCCCTCGCCTGGACTTTGAGGTCGAAGCGTTCAATCGGGCTGTTGTTTATCAGATCGTTCACGAAAAGACCATCGCCGCAGCGACAGGTGAGCAAGCCTTGCCCGTTGGAACAAAGTCTTTCGACATCGGCGAATTCAGCATGTCTTTCGAAGCAGGCGCGAATTCTTCACGCCTGACGAAAAAGACCATTTGCCCAACGGCCTACGGCATCCTGCTGGAAGCCGGCCTGATGTACAAAGGCGTGGAAAGAAGGTTATCGCCATGGCGCTGATTGAAGCATTCTTTCGGCAGGAGGCGACGATCAGGCCATATCTGCGCGAAGGCAGCGGAGAGCCGATCTACGGAGCAGCCGAGACGCGGCCCTGCCGGATGGAACGCGGGCGCAAGATTCAGACCACATACAAAAACCCAGACGGCCAGATCGACCAGGTTGTCGCCGAAGCGAAGATGTTCTGCGTAGGCAGTCCGATTCCCGAGAAAAGCATTGTCACCTGCGACGATCAGGAGTTCATTGTCATCCAGTGCAAGGTTTTGAACGGCTTCTATGACGATCACCTGGAGGTGTATCTGATGTGAGCAAAACACGCGTCAAGATCAACATCAACAAGGCGCTCATTAAGGCCACGGTCAAATCCGGCAACAGGAAAGCGACCTGGGCCGCATGTGACCATCTGGCGGCGGTGAGCAAGGAACAGGTTCCTCTCGATCAGGGACCGCTCAAGAACTCCTGCTACGTGGATGTGAACGACGACGGAAGCCAGGGCACGGTATCATATGATACTGCCTACGCCGTGGTGCAGCACGAGAACACCTGGTACAACCATCAGCGTGGGCGCAAGGGCAAATACCTGGAAGACCCCGTGAATGACAGTGGCGTGCAGCATGAGATGGCTCAGCTCGCCGCTGGTTCATACGACATGAGGTGACAGCCTGTGAATCTACTCGAACAAATCGCTGAACACCTGGAATTCTGTGGCATCGGCACCGCCAACACGAACGATGCGCAGGGCGACATTTTCTGGGGCCTGATGCCGGACACTCCCGACAAATGCGCTTGCATTTTCTCCACGGATAGTGGCTATGGAGGCTCCGACAACGGTGCGCGGATCCAGATCATGACAAGAGCAAAGACAACCCGAGAGGCCTACGAATTGTCGCAGGCCATTGTATATGAGCTTGCCGAGTTCGATGGGTTTCTAGCCGGTGGCGGCGCGCACGCCAGAATTGAGATCATAAACGCATCGGCTGGGCTCGGCTCTGATGGCAAGAAGCGGGAGTTGTACTCGAGCAATTTTCGCGTGTATTACTGTAACGACTGACACTTGAATGGAGGAATGTCAAATGGCAAAGGGACGCAAGCGCGGCTGTCCTGTCAATATCCGCAACTGGCTTGTGGAGATTCAGGACAAATCGGCGGTATCCGAAACCTGGATTCGCATCTATGGCCTGACCAGCCTGAGCCGCACGGTGGATAGCGACACCGAGGACGGTTCGCAGACAACCGACATCTGGTCTGAACCCTATGTGACGAAGCGCAATGGCAACCTCTCTCTGGAGGGCAATCCGGTCGTGGTTGAATCCACTGGCGAACGTGACCCCGGCCAGGAAATGCTGACCGACTACGCCGATCTGGCGGGCTGTGACGGCGATGCCACGCTCAGGGTCACCGATCCTTACGGGCATTCGTGGATCGGAGACTACATCGTGACGAGCCATGAATCCGCCTCTGACGAAAATGATGAAACCGAATCCTGGGATCTGGAGCAGGTGGGTGAGGTTGAGGTTCAGCCTTATGTCCACATCACCAGCATCGCGCTGAAGGACGGTTCTACTGCCCTGGACGGGGCTCTGAGCCTGACGGTAGGCGGCGCTGGAAAGATCATTACTGTGGACTTCACGCCCGCCACGTCTAGCAACAAGCGCTTCCGCGTGACCAACAGCAAGCGCAGCGTGTGCACGGTTGGCTCGATCACGGAGAATGGCTTCACCGTCACACCCGTGGCGGCGGGCACCAGCACCATCACCGTGACCACGGCTGAGGGCGCCAAGACCGCAACGCTTACCGTGACTGTGGCGGCGGGGACGTAATTACACATAGTGCGACGCATAGCCATCAACGGTTATGCGTCGCTTTTTTTCTATCACTACAAGATGGGGAGGAACCATGATGAGCAAGAATAAGGTTCTGAATTTCGATCTCTTCATGCAGGAAAAGGAAAAGAAAAGCCTGGACGTCGTTGTGTTCGGCGATAAATACACTGTGCCGATGGAAATTCCTGCCATTGTTCCGGTCATGATGGCGCGTGCGGAAGAAGGCGCAAACGAAAACGAGGGCACGAAAGCTGTCATGCTTGCGGCAGATGCGCTGTTTGGCAAGGAGAACGTGACCAAGATGTGTCGCAAGGGCATCAGTGCCAGTGACCTCGCCACACTGGTCCAGCAGGTATTCGCTCAGATCAATGGCACAGATCAGGATGAAGATGACACCGAAGAACTTTCTGATGAGGAAAGCCGCGTTGTGAGGATTGGGAATAAGCAGGCAAAAAAGTAATGCTGCTCCACATATGGGATGCGGTAGAAGCTGATTTCCAGCGTGATTACCACATCGATCTTGTGGAGCAGCTCGACCATATGTCATGGCGCAGGTTCATGGCACTGGTCAATAATTTGTCGCCATATGGGGCCGTTGCAACACGCATACGCGCCAAGAACAGTGAGGATAGACCAAATAGCCCGATGAATGACGAGGAGATGGCCAATGCCTTCTTCTCATCGATCGTGGCGATGTAATGTGAACCAAGGGGGCGATTCTATGGCGCTGAAGGTCGGTGAATTGTACGCGTCTTTCGGCATCGATTCAAGTGGGCTGGATAGCGCGCTCAGTGGCATCGAGAAAAAGTGTTCAAGTATTGCCAAAGGGCTCGCTGTCACCGGCGCCGCGATGACGGCCACCGTTACTCGTTCTGTTGTCAACGCGGCGAAAAGTATATATGACAGCGGCACGAGTTTCCACGCCCAGATGTCAAAAGTCGGCGCAATTGCGAACGCCAGCGCGGATGATTTGGAGACCCTGACTCAGAAAGCACTTGAGATGGGGTCTACCACATCGTTCACAGCCAAAGAAGCCGGTGAAGCTATGGAGTACATGGCCATGGCAGGCTGGGACAGTGAGCAGATGCTGGCCGGTATTGAGGGCGTCATGAACCTCGCAGCAGCGTCCGGTGAGAACCTGGCAACTGTGTCCGACATCGTAACGGACGCCCTGACCGCTTTCGGTATGACAGCTGAAGACACCGGTGACTTTGTGGACATCCTGGCTGCCGCCGCTGCGAACTCCAACACGAATGTGAGCACCCTTGGTGAATCCTTTAAATATGTGGCCCCGCTGGCAGGATCACTCGGGTACAAAGCTGAAGATGTGGCTGTCGCTCTTGGTGTCATGGCTAATGCCGGTATTAAAGGATCACAGGCCGGATCAACACTCCGGAACGTTCTGTCCCGTCTGGCCGACCCGCCAAAAGCCGCAGCAAAGGCGATTGATACACTTGGCATCTCCATGACGGACGCGTATGGGAACTCCATGCCGCTCATCGATATGCTGCGGCAGCTCCGTACAAAGTTTCAGGGTGTCGGGGAAATGTCCGCATACCCCCGAAAACAGGCTTTAAAACGTCCACACATTTCGGAAAGAAGGTGATCACTTGAGCAAAAAAGAAGCGGATAAAGCGCACGGCATCCGTAAGCGGAACAACGGGACAGTTTCCCGAGCTGAAAAGCTGAATGCTATCATGAAAAAGCTGGAGGACGGAGTGAAAGATCTTTTCACATCAGAGAACTATCAGAAGTACCTCCGCACGATGTCAAAATTTCACAAGTACAGCTTCAACAACACTCTTCTCATTGCGCTTCAGAAGCCGGATGCCACACTTGTGGCAGGCTATGGCGCCTGGCAGCAGAATGGCCCAGTACGTCTCCTTCAGGCCCAGCCAGGTGGCGG
>CADARO010000141.1 GCA_902790345.1 uncultured Eubacteriales bacterium
GGACTACATCGACTGGGTGAAAAGCGTGACGAAGGACGGCAATTTTACCTACAGCATGGCCTATTCAGACGACCCCGCCCTGCTGCGCTACAACGTGAAGCTGAACGGGGAGAAATTCGGCACCTTCTCGCTGCGTGAGCAGCCCGACAGCACCGAGTATCACTTCTCCACCTGGGCATTCGACACGCTGGAGACCGTCACCCCCGCCGCCACGGAATACACCGTGACCGTGCCCGCCGGGGCCACTGTGATGGCCGGGGCGGAGCAGCTCACCGCCCAGAATGTGGTGGAGAGCGGCATCGACACGCCCTGGACGGGCCACATGCTGCTGGAGGAGACCACCGCCCCCACCCAGGCCCGCTACGCCTTCACCCGCTTCTTCGGCTGCCCGGAGATCACCGTGACCGACGAGCACGGCAAGCCCTGCCAGGTGACGGGCGACGAAGCCTCCGGCTTCACGGCGCTGCGCAACAACGACGACGAGCTGCAGGAGGCCACCGAGGCCCGCGTGACCGAGATCGTGAAGGCGTTTTCCTCCTTCGTGTCCAACGACCTGTCCCGAAGCAAGATGCTCAAGTACGTGCGCAAGGGCACCGTGGCCTATCCCATCATCGAGAAATTCGACAACAGCTGGTTTGGAAAGCACTCCTCCGCCAAGATTGAAAACCTGGAGACGGGCAACTACATCCGCTTCACCGACGACACCATGGCCTGCGACGTGTCCTACGACCACGTGGTGCAGTACAACGACGGCGACAAGACCTACCCCACCGCCTACCGCTTCTACTTCGTTCTGCGCAACGACGAGTGGTTCCTGTACGATTTTGAATCCATCCAGTAAACCCGGGAGGTACACATGAAACGCACCCCTCTCGCCCAGCGGACGCTGCCCGATTACACGCGGGGCGAGGAAATTTTCAACATGGTGTCCCACATCGTGGGCGGCGCGCTGGGCATCACCGCCACCGCGCTTTGCGTGATTATGGCGGCCATCCACAGAAACATCTTCGGCGTGGTCAGCGGCGCGGTCTTCGGCGCCACCATGATCCTGCTGTACACCATGTCCTCCATCTACCATGGCCTGAGCCCCCGGCTCACCGCCAAGAAGGTCTTTCAGATCATCGACCACTGCACGGTGTATATCCTCATCGCCGGCAGCTACACCCCCTTCGCGCTGGTGTCGCTGAGGCAGCAGAGCCCCGCCCTGGGCTGGACCATCTTCGGCCTCATCTGGGGCATCGCGGCGGTGGGCATCACCTTCACCGCCATCGACCTGAAGACCTTCCGCGTGCCCTCCATGGTGTGCTATCTGGCCATGGGCTGGCTGATCCTGTTCGCCATGCGGCCCACGTTGCGGGCCATCGGCGTGGGCGGGCTGATCTTCCTGGTGGCGGGCGGGTTATGCTATACCGCGGGGGCCGTGCTCTACATAAACGGAAAACGACGACGATACGTCCACTCCATCTTCCACCTGTTCGTGCTGGCCGGCAGCATACTGCACTTTCTGTGCGTCCTGTTCTACGTGATGTAATCCGAATTGACGAAACGAGGGATTCATAAATGGACTTCAAACTGAGCATCGCAAACGAGATCGTTTCCGCGCTGAAGGCGGCCTTTGACAACGCCGACCTCACCGCCGACGCCATCGCGCAGGTGATCGAGATTCCGCCGGACACCACCATGGGCGACTACGCCTTCCCCTGCTTCCGGCTGGCCAAGACGCTGCGCAAGGCCCCGCCCATGATCGCCGACGCCCTGAAGGACGCCATCCACGCGCCCTTCCTGAAGGAGATCCAGTCGGTCAAGGGCTACCTCAACTTCTACATCGACCGCGCCACCTACGCCCGCGAGGTGCTGGCCGCCATCGCCCGGCAGGGCGAGGCCTACGGCGGCAGCGACGTGGGCGCGGGCAAGACGGTGTGCCTGGACTACTCCTCCATCAACATCGCCAAGCGCTTCCACATCGGCCATCTGTCCACCACCATGATCGGCAACGCCCTCAAGAACATGTATGAGTTCCACGGCTACAAGACCGTGGGCATCAACCACCTGGGCGACTGGGGCACCCAGTTCGGCAAGATGGTGGCGGCCTACAAGCTGTGGGGCAACCGCGAGGAGGTCGAACAGGGCGGCGTGGATGCCATGGTGAGCCTCTATGTGCGCTTCAATGCCGAGGCCGAGGAGAAGCCCGAGCTGAACGACCTGGGCCGCGCCTGGTTCAAGAAGATCGAGGACGGCGACGAGGAAGCGCTGTCCATCTTCAATTGGTTCAAGGAGGTCACCCTGGCGGACGCCCGGCGCGTCTACGACATCCTGGGCGTCTCCTTCGACTCCTACGCCGGCGAGAGCTTCTACAACGACAAGATGGATCGGGTCATCGACGAGCTGAAGGCAAAGAACCTGCTGGTGGAATCGGAGGGCGCGCAGATCGTGGATCTGTCCGAATACGGCATGCCGCCCTTCATCATCCTGCGCTCCGACGGCGCGACCCTCTACGCCACCCGCGACCTGGCCGCCGCCCTCTACCGCAAGGACACCTACGACTTCGCCAAGTGCCTCTATGTGGTGGCGTATCAGCAGGATCTGCACTTCCGCCAGCTGTTCAAGACGCTGGAGCTGATGGGCTACGACTGGGCAAAGAACTGCGAGCACGTGGCCTTCGGCATGGTCTCCTTCGAGGGCGAATCCCTCTCCACCCGCAAGGGACACGTGGTCTATCTGGACGACGTGCTGAACAAGGCGGTGGAAAAGGCGCTGGCCATCATCGAGGAAAAAAGCCCCGACCTGGAAAACAAGGAAGAAGTGGCCCAGCAGGTGGGCATCGGCGCGGTGATCTTCTTCGACCTGTACAACAGCCGCATCAAGGACATCGACTTCTGGTGGGATCGCGCGCTGAACTTCGACGGCGAGACCGGCCCCTATGTGCAGTACACCCACGCCCGCAGCTGCTCCGTGCTGCGCAAGGCCGGCGAGTGCGCCGCCCAGCCGAATTACGACGGCCTGGCCACCCCCGAGGCGCAGGATGTCATCCGCCTGCTGGAGCAGTTCCCCGGCACCGTGGCCGACGCCATCGACCGCAATGAGCCCTCCCTCATCACCCGCTACAGCGTGGGCCTGGCCCAGGCGTTCAACAAGTTCTACTATGAGAACCGCATCCTGGACGACGACATGGGCGTTCGCGCCGCCCGCCTGGAGCTGACCCGCGACACAAAGCAGGTCATCGCCACCGCGCTGCGGCTCATCGGCATCGGCGCGCCGGAGCGGATGTAATCATCCCGACAACGCAAAAACCCGAACCGCAATGGCTCGGGTTTTTTCATGTCTTCTTTTGATTCATCAGATCCAGGCACAGTCCGCAGGCGTACAGCAGGCCGCCGCATTTCTTCCGGAGGGCCACGGCGGCCGTCTGGCGAAGGACGCGCTCGTAATCGCCCGGATCGCCCGCCTCCGCCCGCTTCACGCCCTCGATCCAGCAGGCGATTTCCTCGGGGCAAAAGGGACGGCTTCGCGTCTTTTGAAGCTGCTCTGTCAAGTCCCCCGGTTTGGTCAGCGCCTCGGCCCAGGCGGCAAACGCTTCCGCCCAGCAAACCTCCGGCGTCAGGCGAAGCAGCGCGCCTGTCTCCCGTGCGCGTATTCCGGCGCGTTCCATTTCACGGCGAAATGCCGCGCAGTCTCCGGCTTTGGCGGGCAGGTTGGTCACGTACAGCCCTGGGCTCCTGTCCCGGCGAAGAAACGCGCCGGTGCCCGCCAGCGCCTTCTCGATGGCCCCGCGGATCGGATTCACATGCCGCGCCTCCCCTCTCACTTTTCGTCCCCAGTATAGCACACTTTTCCCCGCCGCACAACGCATAAACGCCCGCCCAACGGGCATGATGGGCGTAGGGAGTGTGACAGATATGAAAAAGCACGCGTTCACGCTGTTCATCATTCTGGCCTCGCTGCTGATGTGCGCGGCGGCGTGGCTGGTCAAAAACGGTCTGCTGACACCCCGCGCGGTGGAGACTGAGACACAGGCGCGGATGTCCGCCGCCGAGGACTGGCTGTTTCCCCTGGCCGGTGGCGCGATTGTGGACCCCTATGGCGCGGTCTTCGACGGGGAAACGGGCCAGTGGTCGCTGCGGGAGGCGGCATTGCTGCGGGCGGAACGGGGCGCGTTTGTGCGCGCCATGCGGGCCGGGCGCGTGGTGGAAAGCCGGGAGGAGAGCGGCGCCTGGGCGGTCGCGATTGAGCACGAAGGCGGCGCGGTGGTCTGCTACGGCGGTCTGCGCGCCGGTCTCAGCGCCGGGCGGGCGGTGGCGCGGGGCGAGATGATCGGCCAGCTGGCGGAAGATACGCTGGCGCTGTCGCTGCGCCTGGACGGCCTGCCCCGCGATCCCGCCGAGATTCTGCCGCCGACCACTGGATAAAAAAGCAGGAATTTCGGGGCCGGGCGTTGAATTGTTTATTGATAAGTGTCAACTATTCACAGAAGGGAAATGATAAACATGAAAATCATGATCGCCTCCGACATCCACGGCTCCGCCTACTGGTGCAAAAAGCTGCTCGACGCCCGGGACATGGAAAAGCCGGACAAGCTGCTGCTGCTGGGCGACATCCTGTACCACGGCCCGCGCAATCCGCTGCCGGAGGAGTACATGCCCGCCCGGGTGGCCGAAATGCTGAACGCCATCGCGGACGACATCCTGTGCGTACACGGCAACTGCGACAGCGACGTGGATCAGATGGTGCTGTCCTTCCCCATCACGGCGGAAAGCTGCGTGCTGTACGCCGGCGGCCGCATGATCTTCGCCACCCACGGCCACGTGTTCAACGAGGAGAACGCGCCGAAGCTGCACAAGGGCGACATCCTGCTGCACGGCCACACCCATGTCCAGGTCTGCCGCGAGCATGAGAACTACACCTATGTCAACCCCGGCTCCGTCTCCCTGCCCAAGGAGGACAGCTGGCGCGGCTACATGATCCTCACCGACGAGGGCCTGGTGTGGAAGACGCTGGAGGGTGAAGAAAAGATGAGGAAGGCCTTCTGACCATGCGCCCCATCGCACATATTCACACCGAATTCCCCGCCAAGTTCGGCATCCCCCGCCAGAGCGGGCTGGCCGAGGGCCTTCGAGGCCGCGTGGTGTTCGAGGAGGAATACCGGGTGGCCGAGGCCTTTCGGGGCCTGGAGGATTTCTCCCACATCTGGCTGATCTGGCAGTTCTCCGAAGCCCTGCGGGAGGACTGGTCGCCCACCGTGAAGCCGCCCCGCCTGGGGGGCAACCGGCGCATGGGCGTGTTCGCCACGCGCTCGCCCTTCCGGCCCAACCCGATCGGCCTGTCCTGCGTGCGGCTGGAAAAGGTGGATTTCGACGCGCCGGACGGCCCCGTTCTCATCGTGCGCGGGGCGGATCTGATGGACGGAACGCCCATCTACGACGTGAAGCCCTACCTGCCCTACGCCGACTCAAAGCCCGACGCCACGGGCGGATTCACCGCGGCCGTGGATTTCAAAACGCTTGATGTGGAATTCCCGCCGGCGCTGCTCAGCCTGCTGCCGGAGAGCGAACGGGAGGCCGCCCTGCAGGTGCTCGCCCAGGATCCCCGCCCCGGCTACAAGCGGGATGACCCAAACAAGCGCTACGGCGTGGCCTTCGCCGGGTTCGACCTGCGCTTCACCGTGTCGGAGGGCGTGCTGCGGGTGGTGGAGGTCGTGCCGCTGGACGGCAGAAACACGGAGGATAACGCATGAAGACATGCTCCATCGGCATATTCGCCCACGTGGACGCGGGCAAAACCACCCTCAGCGAACAGCTGCTGCTGGCCGCCGGGGCCATCCGCACACCGGGCTCGGTGGATCGGGGCACGGCCCACACCGACCGCATGGACATCGAGCGGCGGCGGGGCATTTCCGTGCGCTCCACCTGCGCCCCCTTCGTCTGGAAAGGCGTGCGGGTCAACCTGATCGACACCCCCGGCCACAGCGATTTTTCCGCCGAGGTGGAGAAGTCCATGTGGGCGCTGGACGGGGCCGTGCTGCTGCTCAGCGGCGTGGACGGCGTGCAGCCCCAGGCCGAGGTGCTCTTCGAGAGCCTGCGCGCCCAGCGTATCCCCACCCTCATCTTCGTGAACAAAATGGATCGTGAAAACGCGGATTTCGGCGCGGCGCTCAGCCAGGCCAGGTCTCAGCTTCACACGGGCGTAGTCTCTCTGGAGGACGACGAGGCCCTCATGGCCGCCGTGGCCGAGGCCGACGAGCAGACCCTGGAGGACTACCTGAGCGGCGTGATCTATCCCCGGGAAAAGCTGCTGCCCCGGGTTCGGGCGCTGATGGGCGACATGGCGCTGTTTCCGGCGCTGTGCGGCTCCGCGCTGCGGGGGCAGGGCATCGAGCCGCTGCTGGACGCGGTGGCCGCGCTGCTGACGCCGGAGGCCATGCCCGAATCGGCGGGCGAGCCCTGCGGCATTGTGTTCGCGCTGGACGAGGACCCGGCCATGGGGCGCGGCGCGTACGTGCGCATGTTCTCCGGCGCGCTCTCGACCGATGCCATGATCGGCACGGGAAGAGGGTGGCGCCGTGCCCCAGCTGAAGGCTAGATCGGGTACGTCGCCGTCGGTGAGGGGTTGCATCGCCTACCTCACGAGGGATGGCCGCTCGCTGGCGGCTGACTTCATCAACTGCTGCGAGGTCGACGCCGAGAGTCGCGAGGTTTGGCGCCAGATGGACGAGACCCTCGGCGACGCGGCGCGCCTGCCCCGGGCCATGGGCCGGGGCGTGCTGAAGGCCCCGCTGATGATGGTGCGCATCCTGCCCGAGAGCCCGGATCAGAAACCCGCCCTCATGAAGGCGCTGCACCAGCTCAGCGCGGAGGATCCGCTGCTGGACGTGAAGCAGTTTCTGGGCGAGATGCACGTGCGCATCATGGGCGCCATTCAGATGGAGATCCTGTCCGAGCAGATGAAGACCCGCTTCGGGCTGAACGTGACCTTCGCCGAGCCCCAGGTGATCTATCGGGAGACCATCCGGGAGGCCGCCGAGGGCTTCGTGGCGTACACCATGCCCAAGCCCTGCTGGGCGGTCATCAAGCTGCTGATCGAGCCCGCGCCCCGGGGCAGCGGCGTCAGCTTCCGCTCGGAGGTGCCGGTGCGGGTCATCAAGGAGCGCTATCAGCATCAGGTGGAGCAGGGGCTGGTCATGGGCCTGCGCCAGGGCATGCTGGGCTGGCAGGTGGACGACGTGTCCATCACCCTGATCGACGGCAGCGACCACCAGTGGCACACCCACCCGCTGGATTTCATCGTCGCCACCCCCATGGCGCTGATGGACGGCCTGCGGCGGGGCGGCAGCGTGCTGCTGGAGCCCATTGCCGAGATGCGCGTCACGGTGCCCTCCACCCTGTCCGGCCGGGTGATGAGCGAGATCGTGGCCATGCGGGGCGAGACGCTGCGCACGGAGAGCATCGACGCCCGGGACGCCATGGTGCTGGTGGCCGAAGCGCCGGTGCGCACCAGCTTCGACTTCCCCACCCGGCTGGCCGCCATCACCGGCGGACGCGGCGCGCTCACCATGCGGGTGAGCCGCTACCGCGAGTGCCCGGAGGAACACACCTGCCCCCGGGCCGGCGTCAATCCGCTGGACACGGCCAAGTACATTCTGGCCGCCCGCAGCGCGTTGGAGGGTGAAATCTTCTCATAAAACAGCGAAAAGCCGCGCCCGGTCACGCACCGGACGCGGCTTTTTCATGCCCCGTCAGATCTTCTTTTCAATGCCGTAGTCCCGCCAGATGCCGCCGTACATGCCGGAGAGATGGTCGTAGGTGGTCTCCACGGTGTAGCCGTCCAGCCGCTTCGTGCCGAACACGTTGGCGCGGTCGGCGTCGGGCATCATCTTGTAGGTGATGGCCACCCGGGCGGGCGACGGAATTTCGGGCAGCGCGAAGGGCTCCACCTCCGCCAGGCGCTCCACGGCCCGGCGGGCGGCGGCGTACACGCGGTTCTGCCCATAGGCCGGCGAGAGGCACAGCGCGCTCTGTCTGCCCAGGCCCTGCTTGGTCACGGCCGTCTCAATGTTCCCCAGCCAGCTGCGCGCTTCCTCGCAGAACTTGTCGTCGCCGGAGACCATCACCACCGGCACGCCGCACTCGGCGGCCAACTCCGCGTCGATGCCCAGCTCACCGTAGGGCTTGCCGTTCACGCAGAACTTATGCCAGGACGCGCTGCTCATGGTGTGCTCCAGGTTGGCGTAGAGGGTGCCCGCCATGGCGTGATACCCCACCAGAAACATGCCGTCCACCGTCTCATCCAGGAAAGGGAAGCGGGGCTCGTGGGGCGTGCCGGCCAGCAGCAGCGCCCGGGAGTCCAGCTCCTCCACCAGCAGGTTGCCCGACATGGCGTGCATATCCGCCACGATGACCTCGTCCGCGCCGCCATCAAACGCGCCGCGTATCGCCGCGTTGGTGTCCGCCGTGGCCAGGCGCTGGCCGACGCCGTACAGACGGCCGTCCCGCAACACGTACTCCGGCGAATTGATGCCGCTGATGCCTTCCATATCCACCGAAATGTATATCTTCATTCTGAGTGCCTCCTGTCGTTTCGCGGTTTCCGGGTTCATTTTATCATATCCCGGCCCGGTTGTCCATCCCATGGGCCGCAAAGACGGGATTCCGAATTTTCCATTGCCTGCCGCGCCGTTTTCGCGTATAATAGACTCAATGAAAGCGCGGAGGTTTTCCCATGAAGATACTGATCTGCAACGCCGGAAGCACGTCGCTCAAATTCAAGCTGTGGGACATGCCCGCCCTGGCCGCGCTGGCCGAGGGCCGGGTGGAGCGGGTGGGCGGCTGCGACGCCATCTATTCCTGTCGGATCGGCGCGCACAGCGAAAGGCGCGAGGGCCTGTCCGTGCCGGATTACACCGCCGGCGTGCGGCTCTTTCTGGATTCGCTCACCGACCCGGAGGCCGGAGCCGTGGCCTCGCTGAATGAAATCGCGGCGGTGGGCTTCAAGACGGTGCTGTCCAAGGGCTTCCCGGAGGTGCATTTCCTCACGCCGGAGGTGCTCAGGGGCATGGAGGACATGATGTCCGTGGCCCCGGCGCACAACGGGCCCTATCTGGAGGTCATCCGCGTGTTTGAAGCGCTCATGCCGGAAGCGCCCCGGGTGGGCGTGTTCGAGACCGCCTTCCACGCGGGGATTCCGCCGGAGCGGCGCGTGTATCCCGTGCCATACGAGTGGTATGAGCGCTATGGCGTGATGCGCATGGGGTATCACGGCGCGTCCCATGGCTACATCGCCGAGAAGCTGGCCGGCAAGCGTCGCGTCATCTCCTGCCACCTGGGCGGCAGCGGCTCGCTGTGCGCCATTCTGGACGGCCGGAGCGTGGACAACAGCTTCGGCCTGTCGCTGCAGGCGGGCATTCCCCACGCCCAGCGCGCCGGCGACATCGACCCCTACATCATCCCCTACATGCTGGCCCAGGGCCTCTCCATGGATGAGATTCTCCATGAGCTGGGCAAAAACGGCGGGCTCAAGGGCCTTTCCGGCACCAGCGGAGACCTGCGCGACGTGCAGTCCGCCATGGAGGCCGGAAGCGAGCGGGCCAGGCTGGCGCTGGATGTGTATGTGACCGGCATCGTGCGCTACATCGGCGCGTATTATCTGGAGCTGGGCGGGCTGGACGCCATCGCCTTCACCGGCGGCATCGGCGAGAACAGCGCCCTGGTGCGCGAGATGGTGCTGGAGCGCCTCGCGCCCATCGGCGTGCGCTTCGACCGCGAAAAAAACCGCGTCTGCCGGGGCGAGGCCGAAATCAGCACCGCCGGGTCAAGCGCGAGCGTTCACATCATCCCCGCCAACGAGGAGCTGATGGTGGTCAGAAGCGCGTATGAACTGATCGAAAAGACGAAAGAGGGAATTTGACATGCGATGCAGCTGCCCCGAATGCGATACTTACATGGTTCACTCCGAAAGCCTGCACCTGGGCTGCGTGTGCCCGGCCTGCGGCGCGCGCTGCACGGCGTGCCTGGGCACGAACACCGTCATCAGCCGGGAGACGCTGCGCCAGATGAAGGACGCGAACTGGTTCACGCCCTCCTTTGAAGGCCAGCCCCGGGAAGAACGCCCGGAAAGCGACGATCCCGTGGCCCGGGAGGAGGACGAAAACCCCGGCCGCCACGCCTGGTAAGGCAGGCTCACAGCACCGCGATCACGATGCCCGCCACCACCACGGCGGCGCAGAGCAGCTTGTAGAGCGTGTCCTTCTCATGGAAGAACAGCCGCCCGCCCACGATGGTCACCACCACGCCCGCCTGCT
>CADARO010000142.1 GCA_902790345.1 uncultured Eubacteriales bacterium
CCCGGGCCTCGGCGTAAACCAGCCGGGCCAGCAGGTACTGGTCGGAGGAGACCGACGCCGTGGCGGAAACCGCTGCGCTGCTCGAGGCGGACAGGGTCACGCCCAGCGCCGCCGCCGTGGCCGATCCCACCCGGCCGTCCACGGGCAGGCCATTGCGCCGCTGAAACAGGATGACCGCGTCCCGGGTGGCCTGGCCGTAGCGGCCATCCGCCGCGCCTTTCAAATAGCCGAACTGGATCAGTCGCTGCTGGACCTTGGTCACATTCGCGCCGCTGGAACCCACCTCCAGCACCACCGCCGCCCGGGCGGGATGCAGGATGGACAGAGACAGCGCCGCCGCCAGGGCGAACAGCGCGCTCAGCAGGATGATATGCCGCTTCATGCCGCGCGCCTCCCCAGCAATCCGGCCAGCCATCGGCCCAGCCGGGAATAGAACACCACCGGCGCGGTGTCGTCCGTTCCCACGGGCAGGCACAGTGAGGGAAACAGCACGCACCACCAGTTGTGTCCCTCGCCCTCGCCCAGGATGACGCGCACCGCCCGGTAGGACCCGGCCGGCACGATTGTGTCACCATAGCGCCGCGAAGGGAACGCGTATTCGCCGGCCTCTGCCCGGGCGTCGGGGGACGCGCCCCACTGGGCCAGCTCCCGCCGCGCGGCGTCGGCCAGGACGTCGATGTTCTCCTGAACGGCGCGCCAGGCCTCCTCGGCGGTGTCGCAGGAGGCCAGGAGGCAGGCGGCCTCGCCCCGCACGGCGTCCCTCACAGCCAGCTTCACGCCCTGATCCCACGCGCTGTCGCTATTGGCCACGATGTGCAGGCGGATGTAATCGCAAACCGGCGTTTCTGCCGCCGCGTCGGAAACGGCTTTCGGCGCAGCCAGAGCCAGGCAGAGCGCGGCCAGCGCGGCGGACACAATCAAACGACTCGTTTTCACACTATTTTTCCTCCCGTGAAATATCTGATAACAAGGATGGACGTTTTTTCGGGCGTTTATGCGGTGTCACGCTGGAAAAGGGCGAAAAAAACAGCCCGCGCGTCACGCACGGGCCGGGAATGAGCCGGGTATTATTCTGTCAATTCCACGCCGCCGGGGCGGGTGGTGACCAGCCAGGTCTGGGGATGCAGCGTCCTGAGGGCGGAGGCGGCATGCTCCGGGTCGTCGAACACGCCGAAGCAGCAGGAGCCGCTGCCGCTCATGCGGGCGAAGCGCGCGCCCAGCGCGGCCATGTGGGCGAGAACATCCGAAACCGCCGGACAGAGCGCATGAGCCGGTGGCATGAGGTCGTTGTGGGCCAGGTCATTCAGCCGCTGGAAGTCGCCGCTGAGCAGCGCGCGGGCTGCGGCGGCGTTGTCGGTGGGCTGGGGCGTGGGATCGCTGTCGTAGCGGGAAAACACGGCGCCGGTGGACAGGCCGGTCTCCGGCATCACCAGCACCAGCGGCACAGCTTCCGGCGCGGGCAGGGGCTCGAGAAGCTCCCCGATGCCGCGCACCCGCTGCAGACCCCCGGTGAGGCAAAAGGGGACGTCCGCGCCCAGGGACAAGCCCAGGCGGCACAGCTCCTCCGGGCTCAGGCGCAAATCCCACAGCCTGTTGAGGGCGATGAGCGTGGCCGCCGCGTCCGCGCTGCCGCCGCCCAGCCCGGCCATGGCGGGCACGCGCTTCGTCAGGGTGATGGCCGTGCCGCCATGGGGGCGGTAGGCGTCCCGCAGCAGCAGCGCCGCCCGGCAGACCAGGTTTTTGTCGTCCCAGGCCTCCCGCCCGTCCATGGAAAAGGACAGGCCGTCGGCGCGCTGGAAGGTGAGCGTGTCGCTGAGAGAAACGGACTGCATGAGCATGTCCAGCTGATGATAGCCGTTTGAGCTTCGGCCGATTATGGCGAGAGACCAGTTGATCTTGGCGTTGGCGCGCGCGGTGAGCAAGGGCGATTCCTCCCGTCAGATGATGGTGGACAGCGATTCCAGGGCCGTATCCAGCACGGGGGAGAGCTCGCTGTATTCCCGGGTGGGGGCGGTGAAGTGCAGAAGATACACCCGCCGCGACTCGCGCACGTAGAACACCAGCGCGTAGCCGGTGATGGCCTCGTTGGTTTCCGGGTCCCGGGCGGTGTAGCTCTGGGCGCAGCCGGTGGTGTCCAGAATCGCCACGTCTTCGTCCAGCTCGCCCGGCTCGCAGCTGGGATACTGCTCGTTCACCAGCTTCATGAAGTCGTCCAGGTGGTCGCGAACCTGGCGGCTGGTGGGGCGCTCGGACAGGAGCTTGCTGGTCACGGCCAGCCTGGCTCCCGCGCGGCCGGGGTCGGAGGGCTCGATGTAGGTGATGGTGGAGCGGCCGGGCTGGTTGATCCAGTGGGCCGGGTATTTGAACATCACGTCCAGCGTGGAATTGCTGACGAGATAATACTCATAGTCCTCGATGGCCGTCCTGGGCACGGGGCTGGGCTCGGGAGTGGGCTCCGGCGTGGGTTCGGGGGTGGCGGTGGGCTCCTCGGTGGGTTCGACATTGGTGCTTGAGCCGCCGCAGCCGGTCAGGGCCAGCGCCAGCAGGACCAGCAGCAGACAAAGTGCTTTTTTCATGGAGTGCTCCTCTCAGATGTGGTTGTACGCGTGCTTCCATTATAAGGGAATTTGCCCCGCTTGACAAGGCCGGCCCGATTCAGATGATGCCGCCCTCGTCGCCCTGGGCGGATCGGGACAGGCCCCGGCTGTTGGTGTGGCTGGCGACGTAATCCCGGGGGCTCATGTCGTAGGCCTGCTTGAAGGCGCGGTAGAAGGCGCTGTAGTCGGAGAAGCCGCTCTCCGCGCAGGCTTCCTGAGCCGACGCGCCGTCCAGCAGCATCAGCCGGGCGGATTCCAGCCGGTGCCAGCGGATGCACTCCCCCGGCGTCATGCCCACTTCGTGCCTGAAATGGCGCATGAGGGTGTTCCGGTCCATGAAGAAGCGGTCGGCCAGGTCCGGGATGCTCATGTTCTCCTTGAGGTGCGTGACGATGTACTCATAGACCTGGATGATCTCGCGATAGCGCAGCGCGGCCTTGGGGGTGAGGGTGCTGGGAGCCTGGACGATGCAGCGGCCGCAGTAGATCAGCAGCTGGGAGATGATGAACCGGTGCAGCTGGGCGCTGTCGATGGCGTCGCCGGCCGTTTCCCGGTGCAGCGCGAACAGCAGCTGGCGGATGAGCTGGGAGGTTTCGCTGTCCAGCCGGATCAGATTGCGGCCCTCCATGCTGCCCAGCAGGGTGAAGCGGATGTGGGGGAGGGATTCGGTGAGCTTTTTTACATAGTCCATGCTGATCCACAGGACGAAGCGGTCGATGTTGCGCATGGAGCCGTACACGTCGGCGCGATGGATCTGCCCCGGCGCGATCAGCATCACGGAGCCGGCGGTCATGCTGTAGCGCAGGCCCTCGACGATGTAGTCCAGGCTGTCGTCCAGCAGATAGAACAGCTCAAAAAAATCATGCTGGTGCGGCGGGCAGGAGAAGGTGGCCGAGTTGTTGTAGTGGAAGATCTCGAAATCCTCCCGCTGCATCACCTGGCGTTGGTTGAAGGGGTTGATGATATGCTGCGCCACAGGATCTCCTCCGCTCAAATAGTCTCCTTCCATTATAGAACCGTTTGAGCTTATTTGCAATATAAATAAGCGTTAAAACCATGTACGGAAGAAGAATGTTATGATTAAATGAACGCGAAAGCGGAAGCCGCGCCATTTGTTATCCCTTGTTCGGCCGTCTCATCCCCCCAACAGACCATTCAAAGGAGTGCGTTCCATGGAAAAAGCCTATCTCGTTCCCACGTTTCATCACGACATCGCCTACCTGCGCCCGGAGTCAGAATACACGGCGCGATGCTTTGAAATCCTGGACGAAGCGCTTCAGATCCTTCAGGACAACCCGGAGTACCGGTATTTTCTGGAGCAGGCCTGGCTGCTGGCGGAATACTGGGACGCCCGGCCGGACAAGCGGAGCCTGATGCGCGCGCTGGCGCGGGAGGGACGGCTGCGGGTGGAGCCCGGCCTGTATGCCGTACCGGACATGAACCTGCCCGACGGCGAGAGCCAGTACATGCACGCCGCTGTGGGCCGCCGCGTGGTGAGGGACACCCTGGGCATCAGCCCCCGCGTGTGCATGATCGCGGACTGCTGGGGGCATCACGCCCAGATCCCGCAGATCTATTCCCAGTGCGGCTATGATTACTACGCCTTCAGCCGCTGCATGCGCCATGACGCGGCCCGGCAGAATTTCACCTGGCGGGGCCTGGACGGTAGCGTCATTCGCGGCCACTGGATGAGCACCCACTACGACGGCATCGGCTTCCCCGCCGCCGGCGAGCAGGAAAACGCCGACGAACTGGAGTGGGCCGAGGGCGAGCGGGGCATCGCGGCCCTGATGGAGAAGAACCGGGCGGACTGCGGCGACGATCCCCAGTATCTGCCCGTGGGCGGCGACATGCGCTTCCCCTCCCGCCTGGCGCCGGCCATCGTGAAGGGCATGAACCAGCGGGGCAAGCTGCCCCAGCTGGTGTTCGCAGCGCCGGGCGACGCCCTGGACGCCATCGACTGGAAGAACGCGCCGGTGTTCGACGGGGAATTCGTCAGCTCCATGCAGGGCACCTTCGCCACCAACATCTGGATCAAGCAGCTGGACCGCCGCTATTCCGGCGAGCTCTACGCCCTGGAGGCGCTGAGCGCGGCTTTGGGCGCGAAGAAGGACTTCTCTCTGGCCTGGAAGCTGCACCTCAAGAACCAGTTCCACGACATCATCTGCGGCACCATCTGCAACCGCGCCATTCGGGACGTGGAGGCGGATTTCCGCGCCCTGGGCCATCTGCTGGACGATATCCGCCGCGACCTGACCGGCGGCGCGGGGGAGGACGCCTATTTCAACGCGCTGCCCTTCGAGCGCCTCGTCCGCACGGAAAAGGGCCTGCTGCGGCTGCCCGCGCTGGGCTTCGCGGCCGGGAAGGAGGCCGCCGCGCCCGCGCCCTGCGCCGCGCCGACACTGCCGCTCGCCTTCGACAACGCCTGGTATGCCGCCGAGCTGGACGACAAGGGCTACATCGTGTCCCTGAAGGAAAAGACCACCGGCCGCCAGCTGGTGGCGAAGGGCGACGCGGCGGGCCGCCCCGTGCCCTTCGGCGCCCTGACCATGCAGCAGGACAACGGGGACAGCTGGTGGGAGCTCTCCGTGCCGCGCCTGACCCGCGAGAATCAGCCCTACACCCACAACCGGCCCGACCCGCTCTTCCGGGAGGACATGAACACCTTCCTGCCCCGGATCCTCAGGGCGGAGGTGATCGAGGCGGATGAGGAGCGCGTCGTTCTTCGCCAGACGGGCGAGGTGCGCTTCTGGATCACCCATGTGAGCTTCACCACCACCGTCACGCTGTCGAAATCCTGCCCGGAAATCCTCTATCACACCGAGTTCACCTGCGAGAGCAAGAACCTGCGGCTGCGGGCGGCCTTCCCGGTGAACGACCTGCCGCAGGCCCGCCGACAGATCCCCTTCGGCGTTTCCGGCCTCGCCATGGAGTACAAGTGCGACAGCGACCTCAGCTACAACCTGGGCCGCGCCTTCGCCTTCGACTACGCGGTCTGCCCGCATGGCGCGGATGAGGCGGGGGACGCCCTGGCCTGGCGCGCGGCGCTGGCCATGAACACCCCCGTGATCCGCTGCCCGCTGCCCGAAAAGGCGGCCCTGCCCCATGTGAGCGGTGCGCATTTGTCCTGCGCCCGTGAAACCGAAGGCGGTCTGTTCCTGCGGCTTTACAACCCGACGAAGGAGGAGAGCGCCGCCCGCGTGACCCTGAGCGCTCCCTATGCCCAGCTGATCCTGACCGACGGCCTGGGCCAGCCCCTGCCGGAGGCCGTGCCCATGGCCGGGCCGGAGGTTTCACTGGCGCTGGGCGCGTATAAGGTGCAGGGCGTTCTGCTCCGCTGACGAAGGAGGCGCGCCATGAAGGACTGGTCTCACGACATCGATCTGCCCCAGTACGGCCCGTATAATAAGCAGTACGCGGGGTTTTCCCACATCGCCTCGCCGGAGCGGGGCCTGCGGCTGGACATCGACCTGCTGCCCGGCTTCTATCGGCGCGCCGTCATGGACACCCGGGCCGTCATCGACGGCGGCGCGCGGCTCTGGCGGGCCCGGACGGATCTGCGGCGGTTCGTCTATCGCTATGAGCTGCTGCCGCCTCAGAAGATCTACCTGGAGGCGGATTTTGCCCAGCGGGGAAAGGACGCCGCCCTGCGCTGCACCTTCGTGAACGAGACGAACCGACCGCAGTCGCTCCAGGCCGACCTGTGCTTTTCCATTCGCGTGCCCAGCTTCTGGCGCAGGCCCTATCCCGGCACGGAGGTGGGCGCGCCCACCGGCGTCCGCTGGATTCCGGCGGGCGAATACGCCGCCCAGGAGGGCATCGAGGGCATCGCGCACGACGGCTTCCGGCTGGGCGAGGAGCCCGAGTGCGGCGCGTCAAAGGGCTGCGCCATGCGGGTCGGCGCGGGCGTTTGCCTGAATTACCGATTTGATCCGATCGAGGCGGACAGCCTGCTGCTGCGCTGCCGGGGCGAGGCGGGCACGGCCGTGGACATCATGGGGGAGCGCGTGGCGCTGCCCGAATCGGAGCGGCTTGAAACGGTTCGCGTACCCTTGAAGCGGGGACGCTATGAGGAGATCGCCCTGCGGTTTATCGGCGGGCGGGGCGTGCTGGACGGCTTCGCCATCGGCCTGGAGGCGGGGCGGACGTCCTTTGAGCCCTGGCCCGAGGCCTTCGCGCCGGAGATTCAGACGAAACCCGGCGAGATGACGCTGCGCTATCCGCTGACCGACGCGGCCTACACCATTCGCTGGGACGCGGCGGACTACGTGGTTCGGGAGCTCATGGGCGAAAACGACGGCGACATCCTGGCCCGCAACATCCATGAGCACGTGGCGCATACCCTGCGCGGCGAGGGGCAGGGTCATTACACTGACCTGTTCCTGCGGCCCGTGTTTTTGCAGCCGAGACAGAGAAAGACCATCACGCTGCTCATCTCGGCGGGCGGGGAGCCGAAGGAGGTATCCTTCCCGCCGCTGCCCGAGGCAAACGCGAATCCCTGCGGCGAAAAGCTGCGCTTCTCCATGGAGCGGCTGGCGGCGGCCACGGCCATGAACGTGGTCTATCCGGCGTATTACCGGGGCGGCTTCATCCGCAGCTACACGCCGGGCCGGGTGTGGGACAGCTTCTACACCTGGGACTGCGGCATGATCGCCGTGGGCCTGGGCGCCATCGACCGGGAACGGGCCTTCCAGTGCCTGCGGGCTTACCTGATGCCCCAGGAGGACCCGCGAACGCCCTACCTGAACCACGGCACGCCGTTGCTCACGCAGATGTTCGCCTACAAGAACCTGCTGGACGCGGGGGAGATGGAGGCCTGCCGGGCGCTTTATCCGGCGCTGAGATACGCCTGGCGCTTCTTCCTCTCGCTGCCGCGCCTGGGCGGACTCATCGCCACCTGGCGCATCTTCTACAATTCTGGCGGCTGGGACGACTATCCCACCCAGGTCTACGTCCATCAGCGCCATCTGGAGGACAGGGCCGCGCCGGTCGCCGTGACCAGCATGATGCTTGTCTATGGCCGCATTCTGAAAAACGCGGCGCGCCGGCTGGGCTATGATGCCGATCTATCGGAATATGACCGGGCCGAGGCGGAGCTGGGCGAGGCGCTGTCCCGCTGCTGGGACGAGGAAACGGGCTACTTCGGTTACGCCACAGACGACGGCGCGGGCGGCTTTGCCGGCATCCTGCGGGACGAGGCGGGCGTGAATCCCAATCAGGGGCTGGACGGCCTGTATCCGCTGCTGGCGGGGCAGGGCGACGCCGCGCGGAAGAGGCGCATGCTGAAAAACATCCGCGAAGGCCTGTTCACGCCCATCGGCGTGAGCGTGGTGGACACCCGTTCGCCCTATTTCAGCCGCGCCGGCTATTGGAACGGCTCGGTGTGGATGCCCCATCAGTGGATCCTGTGGAAGGGATTGCTGGATCTGGGCGAGACGGCCCTGGCTCACCGGGTGGCCCGAACCGCCCTGGCGCTCTGGCGGCGGGAGACCGGCGTCAGCGGCAACTGCTATGAGCACTTCATGATTGCCACCGGGCGGGGCGCGGGATACCATCACTTCTCGGGCCTGTCCGCGCCGGTGCTGGATTGGTTCCGGGCCTATTATCAGCCCGGCAGCGTCACGGCGGGCTTCGACACGGCCATCCTGAGCCAACAGTGGAACGAGGATCAAACCGCGCTGGACTGCCTGATCGAGACCCACGCGGAGGGTGCAGCCCTGATCGTGACCCTGCGGGAAGGGCCGACATACCGGTTCGACGCCCTGCCGGAGGGCGCCAAGGCGACCTGGCTGCATCCGGGCACCTGCTGCGTCTCCCTGAAGCGGGCGGGAAGCTGGCGGGTCGCCGTCAGTAAAGCCTGGGAATAGGGCATAGCAAATGCGGAAAACAAACAAACGCGGCGGGCCGATTGGCTCGCCGCGTTTGTCGCGTTGGGTGATTGTCAGGTGCCGGGGTTGTAGGTGCCGTCGCGGAACTGGTTCAGCGCGGTGATCATGGCGTCCAGGTTCTCGCGCTTGATGAGGAACAGCGTGAGGTCGTCGCGCCGCACAGCCAGATACTCGTTGTCATACTCCACGTATTCAACCACCATCTCGCCGGGCTCCACGTTCAGCGTGTACTTAACCGTCAGGTAGACGTCGCCGTCGATGTGGTAGTCGTCGGACAGCTTGCTGTTCATGGTGCCGATGATGACCTGATACAGCTTGCGGGACAGGCTCTCGTCGGCGGGCTTGCCGTCGAAGAAGAAGTGATCCTGCGGCTTCGTCTTGCCCTCGATTTCTTCGCGCTCGATGCTGATGTTCCAGCTGTCGTCCGCGGTGGCGATGTCGATGGCGTCCACGCGGTCAACAAACACCAGATTGGAGAACAGATCCACCAGGTAGCCGGGGGTGGCGTTGTCCAGGAAGGCCACGTTGGCGGTGTCGGTGAGGTAGACGGCGTCGGTGTCGTCGATCTGCACGTAGCGGTGGCTGGCGTCGGCAAAGCCGCCCATGCGGTACACATACTGAGCGGTGTTCTCGTCGTCCACGGCCACGGTGGTGGTCACCCTGACCTGCGCGCCGCCGTCCTCAAGGCCGGTGTTCTCCAGCTCGCTCATCTCGCCCGCGTAGCCGCTGATGGTGAGCGCGGCCGCGCCCTTGAACATCTCGTCGGAGCGGTCCATGTTCGCGCCGTAGACGAAGGGCTGCAGCAGCCGCAGGGTGGAGATGCTCAGGTTGGAGTCGTTGCTGTCGGCATAGCCCAGCTCGATGGTCTCGCGGCCCTCCGCCTCGATCAGGAGGTCGGTGATGGTGGTGGTATCCTCGATGGCCCAGGGCATGTTCACCGTGTGCAGCGCGTTCCGGGTGGAGGTGAGGTTGGTCACGGCGGAGGCGTAGAGCAGGAACACGGCCTTGCTGCCCTTCTCGGAGAAGTAGGAGGCGCTGCTGGTGGGCGCCTGGCTGCCGATGATCCAGGTGGTCTTCTTGCCGTCCTTGTAGTTCATGGTCACGGTGGAGCGGGGGTTGTCCAGGCCGTAGTCGGCCAGGTTCTCCGCGTTGTCGGTGACCATCTTGCTGGCGGTCAGGTTGGCGGCGTAGCCGATCATGGTCTCCGCCGTGGTCTGGTTGAGATCGAATTCATCCAGGCCCTCGATGGCGTAGCCCTTTTCGCCCTCGGCCAGCGCCACGCGGGAGCCGTCCTCGTTGTACTGCATGTTGTTCAGGATGGTATAGGTTTCGCCGTCCTGTAGGGCCACGGTGAGGGAGGCCACGTTGACACGGGGCTGCTCCACCAGCTTCACCGTCTCATTGGTGTAGGGCACGGCGGTGGGCTCGGCGGAAACGTCCTCGGCGGGCTTGAGGCTCTGGGAGGCGAAATACGCCCCCACAGCCAGCCCCAGCACCACCACGGCGGCCAGGATGCCCAGGCCCAGCTTGCGCTTGCCGCCCTTGCCGTCCGGCCCCGTGCCGCTCTTGCTGCCGCGCAGATCCTGCGCGGAGGCCAGCTTCTTCAGCGGGGCTTCGTTCTTGTCCTTCTGCTCCATCACAGGCGCCTCCTCTTGACCCACACCACGATGCCGAACACCAGCACGATCAGCGGGATGGCGACCACAACCACGGCGGCCAGCACCCAGGCGGTGGTGGCGTCCGGAATGCGCAGCACGCTGTCAGCCACGTACTTGGAGCTGATCTGCACGGTGTTTTCGCTGTTCACCAGCCAGTCGAAGGCGTTGATGGTGAAGTAGATGTTGTCGGTGGAGTAGAGCAGCTGGGTATCCAGCATCAGGTAATTGCTGCCCAGCAGCACGATGCGGATGTCCTTGGAGCTGTCGTTGTAGTCCAGCTTGGCGGCGGCCAGAGCCACGGTCTGGGTGGCGGGGGTGCTGGTCTCGTCGCCGTTCATGACCACCGCCCGGTTGGAGGTGGTGAGCAGCTTGGTGTAGGTGATGCCGGACTCAGGCACGGTGACCTCGTTGATGGGGCGGGCCTGGGGGATAATCAGCTGACGGGTCTCGGCCAGGGACGTGGTGATCTGGTGCTCGGCGTCCATGTTGGGGCGCAGATACAGCGGACCGTAGCTGACGTAGTTGTCGGTGGAGGATTCGTCCTCGGAGATGACGCCCTCGCCGTAGGACAGCTGATAGTAGTCCAGCAGGCGGTTGAAGTTGGGCAGGATGCTGGTGTCCACCGTGTAGTCGATGGAAACCATCAGGCGGCCGCCGGTCATCAGCCAGTCGCGCAGGGTCTCATACTCGGTGTCGTCCAGGTCGCGGGAGGGATTGGCGATGACCACGGTGTCTCCGCTCACCAGGGTCACGTCGTCGGTCAGCAGATTCAGCGAAGCCACGTCGTAGTTGCGCTGCTGCAGGCCGCTGGTGAGATAGCGGAAGGAGGTCTCGCGGTCCAGCTCGCCATGGCCGGCCAGGAAGAACACCCGGGGCGTGGCCTCGCTGGTAACATACACCAGGGCGCTGGTCATCTTGGATTCCAGGTCGAAGATGGTGTAGGTGTTGTTGGCGAAGGTCTGATAGTGGGAATAATCGCTGCGGTTGATGAGCTTCACGCGGCTCTCGTCCGCGTTGGTCACGATCACGGCGCCCTCGGTCAGGTTCGCGCCGTCGCTGTACTTGCTCACGCGGGTGGGCTCCTTCACGGGGTCGATGGTGCCCAGGATCACGTGGTTGTTCAGCGCGTGGTACTTCTCCAGCACGCTGTCCACCTGAACGCGGGCGGAGGTGGAGGTGCCGGTCTGATACACGGTGTACACGTGGACGTCTTCCTCAACGCCCTTCAGGATCTCGTAGGTGGCGTCGTCGAAGTCGGTGGCGTTCATGGCGGTCACGTCCACGCCCAGCGCCCAGTTGGTCTCGATGGCGCCCAGGGCCACGTTCAGCAGGATGACCACGATGATGACGACGATGGTCAGGATGGTGGCGTATGTGCCATAGCGGAATTTGCGCTGGCCCAGCAGGCCGGCGAGCTTGCCTTTGGCTTTCTTATCGTTATTCATGCTCATAGTGCTCAACCCTCACTCCATCTTCTCTTGTCGATCACGCGAACGGCCAGGAACAGCATCACGCCGCAGAACGAGATGTAGTAGATCACGTTTGCGAAGCTGAGGATGCCGCCGGAAAAGTCGTTGTAGCGCTTATAGAGGCTCAGCCAGGAAATCACGGTGTTCAGGAAGGACAGGCCCGGGATCGTGATGGAGGAGCCGACGCTCTCGAGGATCTGCAGCAGCATGTTGACGCCGATGGTCAGCACGGCCGCGGACACCTGATTCTCGGTCAGCGCGCTCATCAGCACGCCGATGGCCACGTAGCTGAAGCCCAGCAACAGGAAGCCGAGGTAGTTGGTGGCGATCAGGGCGGGGTAGGTCTTGTCGGAATACACCGCCAGGATGACCACGTAGAACAGCGTGATGACGGTGGAGATGAGCACCACGGTGCAGGCGGCCAGGAACTTGCCCAGGATGAGGTCCCAAATGGAGCGGGGCGAGGTGAGCAGCAGCTGGTCGGACTTATTGCGCTTTT
>CADARO010000143.1 GCA_902790345.1 uncultured Eubacteriales bacterium
AGGAGATTCGCCGCTCCGGCAAGTACGCCTTCATGAAGTGCAACTGGGGCCTGGATTACGACGATCCCGAGAACATGACCAGCCCCTTCAAGGATGGCAACAACTACAACTTCTACGCCAACGCCACCCAGGAGGACCTGTTTGACGAGGACGGCACCCTGACCTACTTCAACCTGCTGGCCGCCGCCAACGCCGTGTCCACCACCGAGGCTGAGGCCCGCTATCTGGCCTACGCCGAGGCCGAGGCCTACCTGCTGAACCATGCCGTGGCGCTGCCCTTCGGCTCCGACACCGCCGGCTACACGGCCTCCCGCCTGAATCCCTTCGAGGCGCAGTTCGCCCCCACCGGCCTGGCCACCTGCCGCTACAAGGGCCAGCATCTGCTGGAGAAGCCCATGAGCACCGACGAGTACTACGACGCCTTCGACGCCTGGCTGGACGAGCTGGCCGCCCAGGGCGAATGACGATCCCGCCGCAAACGGCAAAATAATCGCGGAGGCGGTTTGACGACCGCCTCCACTTTAAGTTATAATGGGGAATTAGAGAGAATGGGGAATTGGGAATGGGGAATGGGGAATTCCAGTTACTCCCCAGGCGCGGCTGAGGCCGCGGGCCCTTCGCTTCGCTCTGGCGATCTTGGCTCCCCTTTCAGGGGAGCTGGCGCGAAGCGCCTGAGGGGTCTTTCCAGACAAACTGAAAATTCCCCATTCCCCATTCCCAATTCCACATTGTAATAAAAGGGGTTTACTATGGTCAAGTACGTGCTCAAGCGCCTGGCTTCGTCGGTGGTGACGCTGGCGATCGTCATCACGATTGTCTTTGTGCTGCTGCGGCAGATGCCCATCGAGGGGTATTTTGACAATTTCGAGAAGCTCAGCGAGGCCCAGATCAACGCCAAGCTGGCCAATCTGGGGCTGACGCAGCCCATTCCGGTGCAGCTGAAACAGTTCTTCGTGAATCTGCTTCACGGGGATCTGGGTACGTCGTCCCGCTACAGCGCGGGCACGCCCATCGCCGGCATCATCGCCCAGAAGGCGCCGCTGTCCATCTGGATGGGCCTGATGAGCATGGCCATTTCCCTGGTGATGGGCATTCCGCTGGGCGCGGCCATGGCCCGCAGCAAGTCCGGCTTCTGGGATAAATTCGGCACGGTGTTCATCGTGTTCATCAACGCGGTGCCCGCGGCGGTGTACTATATCTTCATCCAGATGTACGGCACCGGCTGGATGGGCATCTCCATGCTGTTCGACCGGAACAACTGGATCACCTGGATATTGCCGGTGTTCTCCATGTCCCTGGGCAGCACGGCCAGCTACGCCATGTGGATTCGGCGCTACATGCTGGACGAGCTGAACAAGGACTATGTGCGCCTGGCCCGGGCCAAGGGCGTCTCCAGCAAGAAGATCATGATGCGGCACGTGTTCCGCAACGCCTTCGTGCCCATGATCCAGTACATCCCTGCCTCGATCCTGTACACCATCAGCGGCTCTATCTACATCGAGTCGCTGTATTCCGTGCCCGGCATGGGCGGCCTGCTGGTGGATGTCATCGGCCGGCAGGACAATCCCATGGTGCAGGCGCTGGTGATGCTGTATTCGGCCATCGGCATCATCGGCCTGTTGCTGGGCGACCTGCTGATGGGCGTCATCGACCCCAGGATCAGCTTTGTGAAGAAAGAGGGTGCGCGCTGATGAAGGGCCTGTTCGACGCGAAAAAGCGCGGCCTGGAGGAGAACATCACCGCGGCGGTGAAGGGCGATCTGCCGCCCGTCAACGAGGACGAGCTGTTCACCCTGGCGGATTACGACGCGGCGGCCGCCGAGAAGACCGGCTATTCCAACTACTCCTACTGGCGCAGCACCCTGAACGCCTTCCTGCACAACCGGGCCGCCGTGGCCATGCTGATCGTGCTGGCGCTGCTGCTCGCCTTCACCATCATCCAGCCCTTCCTGCCCAACCAGTACGGGGCCAACACCATCAACAACAACCCCGTCACCGGCATCCAGCTGCAGAACCAGTCGCCCAGCCTGACCACGGTGTACGCCGCCGTGCCGGACGGCACGAAGCTCATCGGCCGGCGCATGGACGAGGAATGGTACGCCGTGAGCAACGTGCTGGCCACCATCAAGGCCAGGGAGACCATCACCGTTGTGGAATACGGGGAGAACTGGTGCAGGATCGAGTACAAGGATCTGGAGGGCTACGTGAAGAACAACTTCCAGACCAAGCTGAAGCTGCCCGAGGACCCCACGGCCACGCCCTACGAGAGCCGCTCCAGCTTCCCCCTGTCCATTTATCAGGAGCCGGAGGACTACACCAACGCCGGCGAGGCGCTCTACGCCCGGGCGTCGTCCATCGCCGAGGCGGAGGACGGCGCGGTGGTCACCGTGGGGGAGACCGAGCTGCGCACCATTCCCTCCGACAAGCCCTTCCTGTTCGGCACCAACAACATCGGCCAGGATCTGTGGGCCCGGGTGTGGAGCGGCACCCGCACCAGCCTGTGGATCGGCTTCGTGGTGGGGCTGTTCGAGGCGCTGATCGGCATCATGATCGGCATCGTGTGGGGCTATGTGCGGGCGCTGGACCGGATCATCACCGAGATCTACAACGTGCTGGACAACATCCCCAACACCATCATCCTCATCCTGATCTCCTACATCATGCGGCCGGGCATCGGCACGCTGATCTTCGCCATGTCCCTCACCCGCTGGCTGGGCATGGCCCGCTTCATCCGCAATCAGATCGTCATCATCCGCGACCGGGATTACAACCTGGCCTCCCGGTGCCTGGGCACCAGCACCGGCCGCATCATGATGAGAAACCTGCTGCCCTACCTGGTGTCGGTCATCATGCTGCGCATGGCGCTGGCCATTCCGGGGGCCATCGGCAGCGAGGTGTTCATCACCTACATCGGCCTGGGCCTGTCGGTGGACACGCCCTCCCTGGGCAACCTGATCAACGAGGGCCGCAAGCTGATCACCTCGGCGTCGCTCAGGTATCAGCTGATCTTCCCGGCGGTGGTGCTGTCGGTCATCACCATTTCCTTCTACATCATCGGCAACGCCTTCGCCGACGCCGCCGACCCGAAAAACCATCTGTGAGGAGGTTGAACGCGTGTCTGAACCCATTTTATCCGTGCGCGGTCTCAACGTGATGTTCAACCTGCGCGGCAAGCGGCTGCACGCCATCCGGGGCGTGGATCTGGACGTGATGAAGGGCGAGAGCCTGGCCATCGTGGGGGAGAGCGGCTCCGGCAAGTCGGTGTTCGTGAAGACCTTCATGGGCCTCCTGGACGCCAACGGCTGGATCGACAGCGGCGAGATCACCTACAACGGCGAGAAGCTGACCGACTACAAAACCGAGAAGCAGTGGCTGAAGATCCGGGGCGGCGAGATCGCCATGGTGCTGCAGGACCCCATGACCAGCCTGAACCCCCTGAAGACCATCGGCGCGCAGATCATCGAGGCCATCGAGCTGCACCGGCCGCTGCGGGGGCGTCAGTCCTATGAGGAGATGCTCTCGCTCCTGCGGGACGTGGGCATTCCGGAGCCGGAGCGCCGGGCGAAGCAGTATCCCCACGAGTTTTCCGGCGGCATGCGCCAGCGGGTGGTCATCGCCATCGCCGTGGCCTGCCGGCCGAAGGTGCTCATCTGCGACGAGCCCACCACCGCCCTGGACGTGACCATCCAGGCGCAGATCCTGGGCCTCATCCGCTCGCTGAAGGCGAAGTACAACCTGACCACCGTGTACATAACCCACGACCTGGGGGTGGTGGCCAACGTGGCGGATCGCATCGCGGTGATGTACGCCGGCGACATCATCGAGATCGGCACCTGCGACGAGGTGTTCTACGATCCGAAGCACCCGTATACCTGGGCGCTGCTCTCGTCGCTGCCCCAGCTGGGGGAGAAGGGCGAGAACCTGTACTCCATCAAGGGCACCCCGCCGAATCTGTTCGCCGAGGTGAAGGGCGACGCCTTCGCGCCCCGCAATCCCCAGGCGCTGAAGATCGACTTCGTGAAGCGGCCGCCCTATTTCGAGGTGAGCCCCACCCATAAGGCCAAGACCTGGCTGCTCGATCCCCGCGCGCCGAAGATCGAGCCGCCGGAGAGCGTGAGAAAGCTGGCGGCGGAAGGAGTGAGCGGCTTTGGCGAATGAGGAAAAGAGAGAGGTGCTGCTCTCCGTGCGGGGCATGGAGGTGTGCTTCGGCAAGCGGCGCCAGCGCTTCAAGGCCGTGGACGATGTGAGCTTCGACATCTACCGGGGGGAGACCTTCGGCGTGGTGGGGGAGAGCGGCTCCGGCAAGACCACCATCGGCCGGGCCATCATCCGCATCCATCCCATGACCAGGGGTGAGGTGCTCTATCGGGGCCAGCGGATCAACGGCCGCATCAGCCGGGAGCTGGACCGGGAGGTCACCCGCCGCATCCAGATGATCTTCCAGGACCCCATGGCCTCCCTGAACGAGCGGGCCAAGGTGGACTACATCGTGGCCGAGGGCCTCTATTCCAGCGGCGTGAAGTACACCAGGGCGGAGCGTGAGGCCAAAGTGAGCAAGGCTCTGAGCGACGTGGGGTTGCTGCCGGAATTCGCCAGCCGCTTCCCCCACGAGTTCTCCGGCGGCCAGCGCCAGCGCATCGGCATCGCCCGGGCCCTCATCATGGAGCCGGAATTCATCATCGCGGACGAGCCCATCTCCGCACTGGACGTGTCCATCCGTGCCCAGGTGCTGAACCTGATGAGCGAGCTGCAAAAGCAGCGGGGACTGACGTATCTCTTCATCTCCCACGACCTGTCGGTGATGAAGTTCGTGTGCGACCGCATCGCGGTGATCCACAAGGGCGTGATGGTGGAGCTGGCCGACTGCGAGCAGCTGTTCCGGCATCCGCTGCACCCCTACACGCGGGCGCTGCTCTCCGCCGTGCCCATGCCCGACCCACGCCGGGAGAAGGACAAGGAAATCTTCGTGTACGATCCCGCCATGCACGACTATTCCGTGGACAAGCCTCGGTGGGTGGAGATCGAGCCGGGCCACTTCGTGCGGGGCAATGAGAAGGAGCTTGCGGAGTACAGGGAGAACGTGCTAAAATAAAAGCGCAAATTGTTCCCACAGCGATTTCAAGGAGGAATACAAAGATGAGCAACGCGGCGAAGGTCAACGAGTTTCTTGACAAGGCGGGCACCTTTTATTTCCTGACCACCGACGGCACGCAGCCCAAGGGCCGGCCCTTCGGCTTCCACATGCTGGTGGACGACGTGCTGTACTTCGGCTGCGGCACGTTCAAGAACGTGTTCAAGCAGCTGACGGCCAACCCCAGGGTGGAGGTGCTGGCGGTGAACGGCGGCGATTTCCTGCGCTACGACGGCGAGGCCAAAGTCGTGAAGAGCGAGGAACTCATCGCCAAGGTGCGCCAGGCCATGCCCCAGATCATGGCGCTTTACGACAAGAACGGCTGGGAAATGGGCCTGTTCTGCCTGGAGAAGGGCCATGCCGAGATCCGCGGCATGCTGGATCTGAAAGAGGAATTCGACGTTTGACCGACTAGATATGACAAGCGCCGCCCTGTTCGCGATGAACGGGGCGGCGTCATTTTTATTGGAATCGCCTCTCACAGCGCCATGGTGGCGATGGAGAAGAGGATGGTCAGGGAGCAGGCGTCCACCAGGGTGGTGATGATGGGGCTGGCCATCAGCGCCGGGTCCAGGCCCACCTTCTTGGCCAGCAGCGGCAGGGTGCAGCCGATGGATTTGGCGATCAGCACCGTGAAGAACATGGCCATGGACACGATGATGGTCACGCGCACGGTGTCCGGCGAAATGCCGGGGGAAATGTAGTACAGGATCAGCTGGCGGATGATGTTCACCACGGCCAGCACCGCGCCCACCAGCAGCGCCACGCGCACCTCCCGCCACCACACGCGCAGGATGTCCCTGAACTCCACCTGGCCCAGGGCCAGGCCGCGGATGACCAGCGTGGAGGCCTGGGCGCCGCAGTTGCCGCCGGTGTCCATCAGCATGGGCAGACAGGCGGTGAGCAGCACGCCCAGCTTGCCGGCATCGCTCAGCACGCCCTCGAATTGGGTGATGATCATGCCGGTGAAGGTGGCGGAGATCATGAGGATCAGCAGCCAGGGGATGCGGTTCTTGAACAGGGTGAGGATGGGGGTCTTCAGGTATTCCTCGTCGGAGGGGAGCAAGCCGCCCATCTTTTCGATGTCTTCCGTGTTCTCCTCTTCGATGACGTCCATGATGTCGTCCGCGGTGATGATGCCCACCAGGCGATTCTCATTGTCCACCACGGGGATGCTCAGCACGTCGTACTTCCTCACCTTGTCCGCCACGGCCTCCTGGTCGTCCAGCGTCTTCACGGACACGAAGGTGGTGTTCATGATGTCGGTCACCAGCTTGTCCTCGTCGGACAGGATCAGGCGGCGCAGCGTCACCGTGCCGATCAGGTGGCGGCTGGGGTCGATCACGTAGCAGGTGTTGATGGTCTCCTTGTCCAGCCCGGTCTTGCGCAGCGAGGCCATGGCCTCCCGCACGGTGAGCTGGCTGTGGAACTCCGCGAACTCGATGGTCATGATGGAGCCGGCGGAGTTCTCCGGATACTTGAGGAACTGGTTGATGA
>CADARO010000144.1 GCA_902790345.1 uncultured Eubacteriales bacterium
ATCACCGTCCACGCCGTCGGCGGCGTCTGAATCCAGCTCCCCACGCCCGCCGGCAGCATCACCAGCACGGTAAACAGGAGATTTGACAGATACAGCACGATCATGCGGCTCAGCAGGATCATCCAAGGCTTGACCGGCATGGACAGGAGCAGCTCGTTGTCGTTGGCGTCGTAGAGCTGCGACTGGGTGGCGAACACGCTGCCCGCGAAGCCCAGCGTCAGCGCCATGAACGACGCCACCGCGTAATAGAGGTTCATCATGCCCGCGGTTCTGAAGGGCATGTGCAGCCCGTAGAACATCATGCCGAACAGCGCGAGGTAAACCGCCAGCACATAGATTCCCACGATTACCCACAGGATCTTCTTGCCCACGCCGCTCTTTTTCTGGGTGTTGCGGCTCTTGAAAAGCGAGCTGATGAGCGCCCGGAAGCGCACATCCACCAACGTCTTAAGCATTGTCGCCCTCCAGTTCCAGGAAGACCTCCTCGAGCGACGCGTCGCCCGATACCTCCTCCATCGTTCCGTTCGCCACGAGCCTGCCCTGGCGAATGATGGCCACGCGGTCGCACAGCTTCTCGGCCACTTCCAGCACGTGGGTGGAGAAGAAGATCGCGCCGCCCGCGTTGCAGATGTCCCGCATGACGCCCTTCAGGATGTGCGTGGCCTTTGGATCCAGACCCACGAAGGGCTCGTCCATGATGATGAGCTTCGGCTCGTGAATCAGGGCGGAGATGATGGCCAGCTTCTGCTTCATGCCGTGGGAGTAAGCCGACACGGGCTGCGCCAGGTCGTCCGTCAGCTCCAGCATGTCGGCGTACATGGCTATGCGCTCCTCGCGCCGGGCCTTGTCCACGCCATACATATCCGCCACGAAGTTCAGATACTTCACGCCGCTCAGGAAAGTATACAGGTCGGGATTGTCCGGGATGTAGGCCATCATCTTCTTGCATGCGATGGGATCCTGCCTGATGGACACGCCGCCCACGCTGATCTCGCCCTCGTCGAAGGCCAGAATGCCGGCGCAGGATTTGATGGTGGTGGTCTTGCCGGCGCCGTTGTGGCCGATGAAGCCGTAGATTTCGCCCGGCTTGATGTGCAGCGACAGGTCGTTCACCGCCGTCTTTTCACCGTATCGTTTTGTCAAATGGTCTATTTTGAGCATTGTCTTTTTCCCTCTCTTTCCTTGCGCTTGGCTCTATTATAGTTCTTTTTGGCCGCCGCGCAAGCCTCTCCCGCTCATAAACCGCATTTTAACGGCCCATTTATACACTTTTCGCTTCAAATGCGCAGTTCTCCGCAATATTTGCATCCATTCGATAAATGCGCAGGTCTCTCTCGTTTCATCAAATACTTTGATGTATACCATCAGTAAAACGAAACATCATTCTTAACATTCATCGTCTATAATGGGTCCCATCAAAAATTATGAGCGTTTCACTCATAAAAGAAAGGATTGAAAACCATGAAAAGAACCACCCGCCGCGTCTGTATCCTGCTTGCCGCCCTGCTGGCCCTGACTGCCCTCACAGGCGTCGCCTTCGCCGATGAAAAAACCTATAACATCGGCATCATCCAGCTGATCCAGCATCCCGCGCTGGATGCCGCCACCCAGGGCTTTCAGGACGCGCTGACCGAAAAGCTGGGCGAAGGCAAAATCACCTTCGATTATCAGAACGCTCAGGGCGATTCCTCTAACTGCGCCACCATCGTGAACGGCTTCGTGGCCGCCAACGTGGATCTCATCATGGCCAACGCCACCGCCGCCCTGCAGGCCGCCTTCACCGGCACCGAGACCATTCCGATCCTGGGCACCTCCATCACGGACTACGCCACCGCCCTGGATCTGGATGATTTCGACGGCACCACCGGCTACAACGTGTCCGGCACCTGCGACCTGGCCCCGCTGGATGAGCAGGCCGCCCTGCTGAAGGCGCTGTTCCCCGAGGCGAAGACGGTGGGCCTTCTGTACTGCTCCGCCGAGCCCAATTCCAAATATCAGATCGACGTCATCGAGCCGATGCTGAACGAGCTGGGCTATGAAACCGTGCGCTACTCCTTCGCCGACTCGAACGACATCGCCTCCGTTGTGACCAACGCCGTGTCCGAGGTGGAGGTCATCTATGTGCCCACCGACAACACCGTGGCGAACAACACCGAAGTGGTGAACAACATCTGTCTGCCCGCCGGCATTCCGGTGGTGGCCGGCGAGGAGGGCATCTGCGCCGGCTGCGGCGTGGTCACGCTATCCATCAGCTACTACGACATCGGCTACGTCACGGGCGAAATGGCCTATGAGATCCTGGTGAACGGCGCGGACGTCGCCGTCATGCCCATCGCCTACGCGCCGGAGGTCACCAAGAAGTACAACGCCGAAAACGCCGCCGCGCTGAACGTGGCGATTCCCGAGGATTACGAAGTCATCGGCTGACGAAGCTGATTTCGGGCCCGAACCGAGCGGTCGGGGCGACATCGCCCGGGCCGCCCGGCTTCGTTTGGTCACGCGATAAAATCTGCAATGAACGGGGGAAGCTGTCTTGAATATAACCGCGCTCATCAACGCGCTGCCCGGCGCTTGCGCGCAGGGATTGATCTGGGGCATCATGGCCATCGGCGTCTACATCACCTATAAGGTTCTGGACATCGCCGATTTGACCGTGGACGGCACCATGTGCACCGGCGGCGCGGTGTGCGTCATGCTGATGCTCGGCGGCGTCAACGTGTGGGTCGCGCTGCTGTGCGCCTTCATCGCCGGCATGCTGGCTGGATTCATCACCGGCATACTGCACACCGTGATGGGGATTCCCGCCATCCTCGCGGGCATTCTGACCCAGCTGGCGCTTTATTCCATCAACCTGCGCATTCTGGGCTCCTCCAATCAGGCCATCAGCGTGCGCAAGTATCCCCTGCTACTGTCCCTTCTGCGCGTTCCCCAGGCCGCGCTGATCACGGCGCTGTTCATCGCCGCGCTGATTGCCGCGCTGTACTGGTTTTTCGGCACGGAGCTGGGCTGTTCGCTTCGGGCCACGGGCTGCAACATGGCCATGGCCCGGGCGCAGGGCATCAACACCAGCTTCACCCGGGTGCTGGGGCTCATGCTGTCCAACGGCATCGTGGCGCTGTCCAGCGCGCTGTTCTCCCAGTATCAGGGCTTCGCGGATATCAACATGGGCCGCGGCGCCATCGTCATCGGGCTGGCCGCCGTCATCATCGGCGAGGTGCTGTTCGGCAGATTATTCCGGAATTTCGCGCTGCGATTGGTGGCTGTGGTGCTGGGCGCGGTGCTCTACTATCTGGTGATCCAGGTCGTGCTCTGGCTGGGCCTGAATACCGACGACCTGAAGCTGCTGACTGCGCTGGTGGTGGCGGTGTTCCTCTCCGTTCCCCATTTGAAGGGCAGATATTTTCGGAAGGGGGCGCAGACCCGTGCTTAAGCTGGAAAAGATCAGCAAGACCTTCAACCCCGGCACCATCAACGAGAAAAAAGCCCTGCGGGGCGTCTCCCTCACCCTGGAGGACGGCGATTTTGTGACTGTCATCGGCGGCAACGGCGCGGGCAAATCCACCCTGCTGAACGCCGTGGCGGGGGTGTGGCCCATAGACGAGGGAACCATCCTTATCGACGATATCAACCTCACCCCGCTGCCCGAGCACAGGCGCGCCCGTTACATCGGCCGCGTCTTTCAGGACCCCATGATGGGCACGGCTGCGGACATGTGGATCGAGGAGAACATGGCGCTCTCCGCCCGTCGGGGCGAGCGGCGCACGCTGAAGCGCGGCATCACAGCCGCCGAGCGTGAGGGCTATCGCCGGGCGCTGGCTGGGCTGGGTCTGGGCTTGGAGGATCGCATGACCAGCAAGGTGGGCTTGCTCTCCGGCGGGCAGCGGCAGGCGCTCACGCTGCTCATGGCCTCGCTGAAAAGGCCCCGCCTGCTGCTGCTGGACGAGCACACCGCCGCCCTTGATCCGAAGACGGCCGCGAAAGTGCTGGAGGCCACCGACCGCATTGTCTCTCAGGGCAATCTCACCACCATTATGATTACCCACAACATGAAGGATGCCATCGCCCATGGCAACCGGCTCATCATGATGCACGAGGGGCAGATCATTTTGGACATCCGGGGCGAGGAAAAGCGCCGACTTACCGTAGACGCGCTGCTGAGGCAGTTCGAGCGGGTCAGCGGCGAGGAATTCGCCTCGGACCAGGCGCTGCTGAGCTGAGTCAGAAGGGTCGCGAGCCATTGCGGCCCTTCATTTATTCTGTTGTTTACAAAACAAGCGCGATAACTTCCTATGAATTGATTATAATGATACGAAAGGTCGGTATCCATCCGGAACCGAACCGACGGTGTTCCCGGTGTCCCTGGTCTGATTCGTCAGGTATCGAAAACGCGAACTTGAACGGAGGTATTCCCATGAAAAACACATTCCATACCCGTGACTTTGTGCTGCTCGCCCTGCTGGTGGCCGTGCTGATCGTGCTCGGCATGGTCAATATCCCGCAGCCGGCGGGCCTTTCCATCACCTTCAACATGATCCCCGTGGCCATCGCCGCCATCGCCCTGGGCGTCAGAGGCGGCGCCATCATCGGCGGCGCGTTCGGCCTCATCAGCTTCCTGCAGTGCTTCGGCATCTTTGGCTTCAGCGGCATGGGCGCGGCGCTGGTGGAGATCAGCCCCTTCCTGTCCTTCGTGCAGCGCTTCTGCTCCCGCCTGCTGGTGGGCGTGTTCACCGCCCTGGTCTATCGCTTCATGAGAAAGCATACCGGGGTTCACGTCAGCAGCGTGGTAACCGGCTTCTGCGCGGCGTTTCTCAACACGCTCTTCTTCATGAGCGCGCTGGTGCTGCTCTTTGGGCAGACTGAGTATCTTCAAAACATGATCGCCGGACGCAGCGTCATGGCGTTCATCATCGCCTCGGTCGGCATCAACGCCGTGGTCGAAATGATCGTGGCGGCGGTGCTCACCGGCGCCATCAGCGCGGCGCTCCACAAAGCCCGCCTGATCGAGGACTGACTTCCCCATTTCAAACGACACCGGAGGTTTTACCATGATCTTTACCATGGACATCGGCAACACCAACATCAAGACCGCGCTGTTTGAAGGCGACAAGATGGTTCAATACTGGCGGCTGACCACCAACAAGATGATGTCATCCGACGAATACGGCATCCTCCTGGCGAACCTCTTCCGCCACAACAACCTGGACATGAAGGCCGTGGACGGCATCATCATGTCCTCGGTGGCTCCTTCTATCAACTTCACCATCGAGCACATGGTGCAGAATTATTTCGGCATCCAGCCCATGATGGTGGTGCCTGGCATCCGCACCGGCATCAACCTGAAATATGACAACCCCCGGGAGCTGGGCTCGGACCGCATCGCCAATGCCGTGGCGGCCTGGGAGCTGTACGGCGGCCCCTGCATCTTCATCGATTTCGGCACAGCCACCACCTTCGGCGTCATGTCCGCGAAGGGCGAGTTTCTGGGCGGCGCGATCTGCCCCGGCCTGAAGCTGGCCAGCGAGGCGCTGGTGGATCGGGCGGCCAAGCTGCCGAATTTCGAGCTGGTGAAGCCGGAAAGCGCCATCGGCCGCAACACCATCACCAACCTGCAGTCGGGCATCGTCTACGGCCACGTGGGCCTGGTGACCTACCTCATCCAGAAGATGAAGCAGGAGCTGAACGCCCCGGAGGCGAAGGTCATCGCCACGGGCGGTCTGGCGCTGCTGGTGGCGGGCGAAACCGACATGATCGACGTGCTGGATGGCACGCTGACCCTGAAGGGTCTGCGGCTCATCTACGAAAAGAACGTGTAACGACAAAAGACAGCGGCATTCCAAAGCCCGATCGGGCCGGAACGCCGCCGTTCTTTTATGATAGCAAATCCATGATTCCAGCGAGAGTTACCATTTCGGCTTGTATGAGGATCAGATCGGCTGCTCCACGAATTTCTCGGTCTTTTTGCCGTTGATGAACACGTCCACCACCCGGGTCTCGATCTCAAACGGGCAGCCGTCGGTCACGACGATGTCCGCGTCCTTCCCCGCCTCCAGGGAGCCCACACGATCCGCGATGCCGATGTGCTCGGCGGGATTGATGGTGATGGCCTTGAGCGCCTCGAAGGGATCCATGCCCGCCTTCACCGCCAGGCCGGCGCAGATGGGCAGATACTTCTGCGGGATGACCGGCGAATCCGTGATGATGGATACGTGGCATCCGTGGGCGGCCAGCACGCCGGGGGTGGTCCAGGACTTGTTGCGCAGCTCAAACTTGCTGGCGTGGCCCAGCGTGGGCCCCACGGCCAGCATCACGTTCTCCTTCGCCAGCTCGTCCGCCACCAGATGCCCCTCCGTCACGTGTTCCAGCGTGATGTTCACGTTGAACTCATGGGCAATGCGCAGCGCGGTGAACAGATCGTTAGCCTGATGGGCGTGGGCCTTGAGGGGAATCTCCCGGCGCAGCACCGGCACCAGGGCGTTCAGCTTCATGTCGAAAGCGGGTGCCTTGCTGGGGTCGTCCTTGGCCGCGTCCAGCTTGTTCATGTATTCGCGGGCCTTGAAGAGCATCTCGCGCAGGTGCGCCGCCGTGGTCATGCGGCTGCAGTTGCCCTTCTC
>CADARO010000145.1 GCA_902790345.1 uncultured Eubacteriales bacterium
AAGGATGAAGCCGAGGATGAAGGGTGTGGACGGAATGCCCAGCTTCTTGAAGGCGAAGCCCAGCGCGCCGAAGATCAGGCAGGCGAAGACCTGGCTCATGTTGTTCTTCAGGGCGTAGGCGCCGATGGTGCACAGCACGAACACGCAGGGCAGCAGGATGTACTTCGGGATGGACAGCAGCTTGACGAAGATGCGCAGGCCGAAGAACTCCATGAAGAGCATGATGACCGAGGCGATCAGCATGGCGGCGAAGATGCCGTACACGACGTCCGCCTGGTTCTGGAACAGCAGCGGTCCGGGGGTCAGGCCGTGGAGCGTCAGGGCGCCCAGCAGCATGGCCGTGGTGGTGTCGCCGGGAATGCCCAGGGTCAGCAGGGGCACCATGGCGCCGCCGATGGTGGCGTTGTTGGCGGTTTCGGAGGCGACGACGCCGTCGATGCGGCCGGTGCCCAGCGGGCCCAGCTCGTCGGCGTGCTTGTCGGAGTTCTTGGCCACGGTGTAGGCCATCATGTTGGAGGTGCCGCCGCCGATGCCGGGCAGGATGCCGATGCCCATGCCGATGAGGGCGGAGCGGGTGGCGTTCCAGAGCTGGCCGACAAACTCCTTCACGGAGAAGCCGAAGCCCTTGATGCCCTTCATGCTGGGCTGGGTGACCTCCTCGTCGGTGTGACGGCTGGTCTCGGCGGCGCTGATGATCTCACCCACCGCGAAGAGGCCCACCATCACCGCCAGCATGTCGAAGCCGCCCTTGAGGCTTGTCAGGCCGAAGGTGAAGCGGGCCGTGCCCTCGATGGCGTCGGTGCCCACGGTGGAGAACATGAAGCCGATCACGCCGGCCATGATGCCCTTGACCATGTTGCCCGAGGAGAGGGTCGCGATCATCGTCAGCGAGAAGATGGCGATGGAGAAGAACTCAAAGTTGCCGAAGTTGATGGCCACGCGCGCGATCTCAGGCGCGATGAACATCAGCAGCACGGTGGAGAAGATGGTGCCCAGGAAGCTGAACACGACGCCCACGCCCAGGGCCTTCGCGGCCTGGCCCTTCTTGACCAGCGGATGGCCGTCGAAGCAGGTGGCCACGGAGGAGGGCGTGCCGGGGATGTGCAGCAGGATGGCGGAAATCAGACCGCCGGAGATGGCGCCGATAAACAGAGCCATCAGCAGGGTCATGGCGTTGGAGGACGTCATGGCGTAGGTCACCGGGAGGAACAGGGCGATCGCCATGGTGGCACTCAGGCCCGGCAGCGCGCCGAACACGATGCCCACGGCCACGCCGATGAGCATCAGGAAGATGCCGGTGGGCGTCAGGACGGTGGCGAAGCCGCCGCCGATCAATTGCAGGGTTGACATAAGCTGTATCTCCTTTCTGCCGTTTTCATCCGATCAGAAGCCGAGCAGGCTCTCGATGGGGCCGCGGGGCAGCAGCTGCTGCAGGCCGACGCGGAAGGCCACAAACACGAGAGCGGTGAACACCACCGCGACGATGGCGAAGAGCACGTAGTTGCGCTTCTCCTTCGGCGAGAGGATGATCATCTGCAGGATCAGATAAATGATGGTGGAGAGGATGAAGCCCAGGGTCGGCATCACGATGACGTAGCCGATGATCACCGCGAAGGTGAAGACGACGGCCATCAGGTCGCCCCGATCCATTTTCTTTTCCTTGCCGCTGGCGTCCTCGTCCTTGGCGCGCATCTGACGGATGCCCTGGTAGATGCACACGATCGAAAGAATCGCCAGGAGCACGCCCAGCAGGGTGGGCATGATCCTCGCGCTGGCATAGCCCGGGGTCAGCTTGGGCCGGGTCTTGATCTGCTGCGCGTAGATCAGGTAGAAGCCGCTGAACAGCAGCATCACGATGCCAAGGATCAGATCCTTGCATTTCTTGAATGACATACGGTTCCTCCTCCTTTGAGAGATAAGTGTCTGCCAGTCTATATGCGAAAAGCGTGCCAACCTGATCGAAACGTTGTTTCTTCCTTTTTATAGCATAGCGGAGAAAGGTTGGCAAGCCCGGCCTGGAAATTTGGCACGGGCGAGGCGCGTGCCGGCTCGCGGGAAACTCAGGCGTGTTTCAAAGGAATGCAGACGTTTCGGAATGAAACCAATCATGCGTTTCAAAGTGAAAACTCTTGCCTGAAATGGTGGAACTTCCGCCGAAACGGACGCGCGGTTTTCCGCGGCGCGCGGGCAAAAATGTTTTTATTGCCAGAAGTATTCGAGTTGGCATGGGTTTCGCATATATACAGGCAGAACGGACAATATGTCCGAATACGCAAGGAGGAAACCTGTATGAAGAAACTGCTTGCCGCTGTCCTCGCTCTGATGATGGTGCTGACCTGCGTCTCCGCCCTGGCCGAGTGGCCCGAGCGCTCCATCGAGCTGATCGTGCCCGCCAACCCCGGCGGAGACACCGACGCCAACGCCCGCGCTCTGGCCGCCGCTCTGAATGAGGAGATGGGCTGGAACGTGATCGTCACCAACATGTCCGGCGGCTCCGGCGCTGTGGCCTTCGAGGACTGCCTGAGCAACCCCGATGACGGCTATCGCTTCGTGTTCTATCACAGCGGCGCCTGCATCACCCAGATGCTCGGCATGTACGAAGAGTTCAACGTGCTGGACGACTTCAAGCTGGCCGGTATGCCCTTCCTGGATTACTCCAACGCCTTCGTGATCAACACCGCCAACTCCAAGTTCAACGACCTGGAGTCCATGGTCGCCTACATGAAGGATCATCCCGGCGAGGTCTCCTTCGCCACTGAGACCGGCTCCTTCACCCACCTGCACTGCGTCGCCTTCGAGCAGGCCGCGGGCGTGAAGTTCGCCATCGTGGACGCCGGCACCGCCGCGCAGAAGACCACCGAGCTGCTGGGCAACCGTCTGGACGTCATCGGCACCCAGGCCGGCCTGGTGAAGGACTACTATGCCACCGGCGAGTTCAAGTGCCTGGGCATCCTGGCCAACGAACGCCTGGAGGGCGCGCCCGAAATCCCCACGCTCAAGGAGCAGGGCTACGACGTGGTGTTCTCCAAGTTCTTCTATCTGGCCGCCCCGAACGCCGTGGACGACGCCGTGATCGACGCGATGAACGCCGGCCTGGCCAAGGTCGTGGACAACCAGGGCCTGAAGGACTACGCCGTGAAGCAGTGGGTCAACATCTCCAGCATGACCCCCGCCGAGACCGAAGCCTACTATGGCGAGCAGTACAACCTGTACTCCGAGTACCTGGCTGATTACATTGAGTGATTCTCTTCCTGAACCGGGCGTCCCCCGCCGTGAGGCGGGGGACGCCTCTTTACGTGGCGGCAAAGGTCCATTTCATCTTGAAATGCCGGTCAAATCCTGCTATGATGGGGGTGAAACGGGGTGAACAGATCCATGACCCATATCACCTTTGTCATGCCCGATCCGACCATGGTGGAGGTCGTTCACAAGGCCTGGGCGCTGCACGACCAGATCTTCGGCAAGAGCGAGGATCTGAGCTACACGGTGGACTGTGAGCTGCAGCCCGAGGTCATCCTCTCCCGGCATTACCGCACGGACGTCATTGTCAGCCGCGGCGGCACGGCGGCGGGGCTGAAGGCCCGCAACTGCCTGATCCCCGTGGTGGAGATCCCCATCACCAGCGGGGACATCGCCTCCTCCATCCGCAAGGCGGTGGCCGCCCACGGGGAGATGCCGGTGGGCGTGGTGGGCACCATCAACACGGTGCGCGGCGTCCACTTCCTCAAAAAGAACTTTCCCTTCCCGGTGAAGGCTTACCCCACCGCCAGCGTCAACATCCGCGACCTGATTGACGGCATGGAGCGCGCGGTGGCCGACGGCAGCCGCCTCATCCTGGCGGGGCACCGCACCGCCCACTACTGCGAGGAGCACGGCATCCCCGCGGGGCTGATCTTCTCCTCGGTGGAGTCGGTGTTCCTGGCCATCACCGAGGCGAAGCGCTGCGCGGGCGTGGCCCAGATCGAGCGGCAGAACAGCGAGATGTTCCGCGGCGTGGTGGAGCACGTCTCGGAGGGCATCATCGCCGTGGACAAGGGCAATGTGATCCGCAACTTCAACCCGGCGGCGGGCCAGCTGCTGGGCCGCAATCCCCGGGAGTGCATCGGCCAGCCCGTGCGCCTGGTGCTGCCGGAGGGCAGGCTGAGCGCGATCCTCTCCGGCGACCACAGCTACACCGACGAGATCGTGCGCATCAACGGCACCAACTGCGTGCTGAACTGCGTGCCCATGACCCACGACGGCGAGCGCCTCGGCACGCTGGTCACCTTCCAGGCGGAGCAGGCCATCACCAGCGCGGAGAGCCGCCTGCGCGACCGCCTACGGGTCAGCGGCCACGTGTCGCGCTACCACTTTGACGACATCCTCGGCGAGAGCCCGGCCATCGCCACGGCCATCCGCCAGGCGCGGCGCTTCGCCCACGTGGACAGCAACATCCTCCTCATGGGCGAGACGGGCACGGGCAAGGAGCTGTTCGCCCAGTCCATCCACTCCGAGAGCGAGCGCGCCAACGGCCCCTTCGTGGCGGTCAACTGCGCCGCGATCCCGGAGAATCTGATGGAGAGCGAGCTGTTCGGCTACGAGAGCGGGGCCTTCACCGGGGCCAGCAAGACCGGCAAGCCCGGCCTGTTCGAGGCGGCCCACGAGGGCACCATCTTCCTGGACGAGGTCAGCGAGATCCCGCTGACCATGCAGACGCGCCTGCTTCGGGTGATTCAGGAGCGGGAGGTGCGGCGCATCGGCGCGAACCGGGTGATCCCGGTGAACGTGCGGCTGATCTGCGCCACGAACCGCGACCTGCAGGAGATGATCCGCCAGGGCCGCTTCCGCGAGGATCTGTACTACCGGCTGAAGGTGCTGAGCGTCTGCCTGCCTCCCCTGCGTGAGCGCGGCGAGGACATGGCGCTGATCATGCAGCACTACCTGACCTACTACACCCACAAGTTCGGCAAACAGAACGTCACCCTCTCCCCGGAGGCCGCGCGGCGCATCACCGCCTACCGCTGGCCGGGCAACATCCGCGAGATCCGCAACATCAGCGAGCAGCTGGCCGTGCTGAGCGAGACCGACACGATCACCGCCGCGGACATCGGTGCGGTGCTGCCCCTGGAGGCCGACGCGCCCGCGCCGGCGGAGCGGAAGCAGGAGCCGGGCGACGCCAACCTGGCCAGCCTGGAGAAGCGGCAGATCCTGGAGGTGCTGGCCCGCGCCTCGAGCCGCAAGGAGGCCGCCGAGCTGCTGGGCATCAGCAAAACCACCCTGTGGCGCAAGTGCAAAGAGCTGGGACTGGAATGAGAAAGGCTGAGTTTATGAGCAAATCCATCATTGTCGCGATTTCCGCCCTGGAGGAAAGACACCGCCAGGCCATTCGCGAGGCCGCCGACCGCCACGGCTGCACCGTGCGCTTCTTCAACACCGACGCCGAGGCCCTGCCCTTCCTGGCGGACGCGGAGATCGTCTTCGGCCAGAGCGCCGCGCTGGCGAAAAACGCGCCGGCCCTGCGCTGGCTCTGCACGCCCTCCGCCGGCGTGAACCAGTTCATGGGGGACCATGTCTTCGCCTCGCCCGACGCGGTGCTGACGAACTCCTCCGGCGCCTACGGCGTGACCATTGCCGAGCACATCGTGATGCTGACCCTGGAGGCGCTGCGCCGCCAGAAGGAATACAGCGCCATCGTCGCCCGCCGCGAGTGGAAGCGCGACCTGCCCGTGCGCTCCATCCGGGACAGCCGGATCACCCTGCTGGGCACCGGCGACATCGGGCGCGAGGCCGCCATCCGCCTGCGCGCCTTCGGCCCGGCCTGCCTGCGGGGTGTCAACCGCAGCGGGAGCAACCCCGGCGGCCTGTTCGATGAGGTGGCGAAGCAGGAGAACCTGGCCCAGGTGCTGCCGGAGACGGACATCCTGATCGCCTCCCTGCCCGGCACGGCCGAGACCTTCCACATGCTGGATGCGGAGCGCTTGGCCCTGCTGCCCGACGGCGCGCTGATCGTCAATGTGGGCCGCGGCACGGTCATCGACGAGCGGGCCCTGGAGCCCCAGCTGCGCTCGGGACGTCTGTGCGCGGCGCTGGACGTGTTCGAGCAGGAGCCGCTGCCCCAGGACAGCACCCTGTGGGACTGCCCCAACCTGCTCATCACCCCGCATACGGCGGGCAACATGACCCTGGCCTACACCCGCGACCGGATCGTGGCCATGTTCCTGGAGGATCTGGAAAACTACTGCGCCGGCAAGCCCCTGGCGCATCGGGTGGATTTGAAGCGCGGGTATTGATCTTACTCTCAGTGAAGAATGTTCAACATCACTGCGGGCGGCGAAGGTTTGCAAAGGGCGATCGCAAAGCCCTTTGCCCGCGCCCGCAGGCGCGGAACCCCTGCTGTTATATAGCATTTCTATGAAGAAAAAAATGGTTCTTCACGAAAAGTTAGGGAAACGAATCGAAAGGAACCTGACGAGCGTAAAGAAGAAGAGGTTGTCACGGTACCCATAAGCTAAACGCTTGGCAA
>CADARO010000146.1 GCA_902790345.1 uncultured Eubacteriales bacterium
CGAGAAGAAGCTGCCCCTGGAGTGGATCAACGAGACCGGCGACGGCGTCAATCAGGGCTTCATCGATTACGCGCTGCCCCTCATCCAGGGCGAGACCCAACTGACCAAGGTCAACGGCCTGCCCCGCTTCGTGCACCTGAAGAAGGTCAAGGCCGAGGTGTAATCCCTTCGTTTTTATGCCGCCGCGACAAACCGTCGCGGCGGTGCTTTCAAACGACACAAAGGAGGTTCCCCATGCCCGACATCATCATCCGCCCCATGCGGCCCCAGGACGAAAAGGATATCAACGCCGGCCTCCGCGCCATGGGCTGGGACGACCGGCCCGGCCTGTACGACCGATACATGGCCGAGGAGAAGGAAGGCAAGCGCCTCACCTTCGTGGCTGAAAAAGACGGCCAGCCCGTGGGCTACGTCACGCTCATCAAATCCGCCGAGCACGGCCCCTTCGCCGGCAAGGGCTGGCCCGAGGTGGCCGATTTCAACGTGTTCAAGGCGCATCGCCGGCAGGGCATCGGCGCCATGCTGATGGACGCCGCCGAGGCCGCCGCCGCGGAATTCTCCGACACGATCACCATCGGCGTGGGCCTGTATTGCGACTACGGCACCGCCCAGCGCATGTATGTGAAGCGCGGCTACATCCCGGACGGCTCCGGCGTGTGGTATCATAACAAGCCCCTGCCGCCCTACGAGCCCTGCGTCAACGACGACGACCTGATCCTTTATTTCTCAAAGCCCACTGTGAAAAAGTAATCGGAGGTCTTCCCATGCTTCCCCAAGGATTTGTGTATCTGGACGAGGCCGTGCCCGGCACGATGTCAGACGCCAAGTACGCCGGCGCGGACAACTTCGTGGGCGCGCCGGTGGACGGCTATTGCGTTCCCCGGGTGGTGGGCTCCGTGGAGTTGGCCCAGGCGCTGCTGCGCGTGCGGGACGCGGCGGCCGCGATGCGGTTGAAGCTGCTCTTCTGGGACGCCTATCGCCCCCAGCGGGCGGTGGATCACTTCATCCGCTGGTCGAAAGAGCCGGAGGACGGCCGCACCAAAGCGGCGCACTATCCCCGCATTGCCAAGACCGAGCTGATCCCCCAGGGCTACGTGGCCGAAAAATCCGGCCACAGCCGGGGCGGCACCATCGACCTGACCCTGACCACCCTCTCCGGCGCGCCGCTGGACATGGGCGGCGATTTCGACCTGATGGATGAGCGGTCGCATCACGGCTTTCCCGGCTGCACGGCGGAGCAAACAAAAAACCGGCTGCTGCTCAGGCGCCTCATGGAGCAGGCCGGTTTCGCGGCGTATTCCGCCGAGTGGTGGCATTATCGGCTCGAAAATGAGCCATATCCCGACACCTATTTCGATTTTCCCATCATTTGAGCGTCAGCGGCACGTCCCGGTAGTGGCCGTAGACGTAGTAGCTCAGCGTCGCCTGGCGCTCGTAGTCCGCGATGCCCCGCTGGGCCATCAGCGTGAAGGACAGGAGCGACTGGTTCAGCGCCGGGATGTCCTGAACGGAGGGCTTCACCAGCAGCACGTCCCCCTCCTTGTTTTGCAGGGTCAGATCGAGCCACTCGAAGGGGATCAGGTCCGCGTTGCGCACGCGGATGGTGTAGGTCACGAACACGTACTCCTCCGCGGCGCCGATGGCGTCGCCGCCGTAGGACACGATGCTGTCCGAGCCGCTCCTGAGGGCGTTCACCACGCCGCTGAAGGAGTCGACGCGGTCCGCCGCCGCCTCCACCTTATAGCCCTCCGCGCTCACCTGGGCGGTGGCGCTCCACACCACATAGCCCGCCAGCAGCAGCGCCAGGGCCGTGATGACCGTGAGGATTTTCGCAAATACTTTCATAGTGTGTGTCTCCCATTCGGAAAACGGGCCTTTTTCGCGCCGTCGGATGTTTAATCTGTAAACAAGACGGGCGAAAAGGGCGTTTTGTTTCATCATTTTGGAAATTATAACACAAAAGCCCTCATTTTATCCGCTATCGAGAGTTATTCTTATCTTAGAACTTCATTAACCCGCGCTTTTTGACAGAACGCGCGGTTCTGTGGTATAATATAATAAGATATCGACTTGTATCCCACGCAAAACGGGAGGGAACGTTTATGGCCTCGAAAATGCTGCTGGTGGATGGAAACAGCCTGATGCACCGCGCCTTCCACGCGCTGCCCGTCATGACCAGCGACCTGGGCGAATACACCAACGCGCTGCACGGCTTCATGATGATGCTGCTGCGCGTCATGGCCGACGAAAAGCCGGAGCTGTGCGCCGTCGCCTTCGACCGCCACGCGCCCACCTTCCGCCACCTGCGCTACGACGCCTACAAGGCAGGCCGGGCTCCCACGCCGGACGAACTGCGCCCGCAGTTCGATTCCATCCGCGCCCTGCTCAAGGAAATGCACATCCGCATCGTCGAAATGGACGGCTACGAGGCCGACGACATATTGGGCACCCTGTCCCTCATGTGCGAGGAGGACGGCATCGACGCCCTCATCATCACCGGCGACCGGGACGCCTTCCAGCTGGCCGGGCCCCACACCACCGTGCTCTATACCCGCCAGGGCATCAAGGACACCGAGCGGGTGACCCCCGCTTTTATCCGGGAAAAATGGAACCTGACGCCCGCCCAGCTCATTGATATGAAGGGGCTCATGGGCGACACCTCCGACAACATCCCCGGCGTGTCCGGCATCGGCGAAAAGACGGCCCAGAAGCTCATCGAGCGCTACGGCTCCCTGGAGGAGACCCTGGACCACGCTGAGGCCGACCAGAAGGGCAAGCTGCGGGAGCGGCTCATGGCGGGCCGGGAGTCGGCGACGTTCAGCAAGTGGCTGGCCACCATCGACCGCCACGCGCCGCTGGACATCCGCCCTGCTGACTGCCCGCTGCACAACCTGAAGGACGGCGCGGCCATGCTGAACCGGCTGCAGCTCAGGCAGGTCAGCGCCCGGCTGGAATCCCTCAGCGACGCGGAGGACGTGTCCGTGTCAATCCGTCTGCCGGAATCCACATCCTGCGAGGCGCTGCCCCGGGATGAATTCGAGGCGCGGCTGGCCGCCATGCCGGCGGAGACCATCGCCCTGTCCTTCGGCACCCACCTGTGCGTGGCCGGGGCGGACGGCGCCTGCGTCGCGCTGCGGCTGGGCGGCGATCTCATCGACCCCGGCGTGGACGAGGCCGAGGCCGCCGCGCTGGTTCAGCCCCTGATCGACCGGGCGGGGCTGGTGGTGCTGCACGACTTAAAGCGCCTGCTGGGGCTGGGGCTGCGCTTCCCCGGCAAGGTCTTCGACGTGATGCTGGCGGGCTATCTCATCAACCCCCAGCGGCGCAGCTTCTCCCTCACCGCCCTGTGCGCCGATCAGCAGTTACCTTTGGACGAGGACCTGCCCGCCGGGGCCATGCTGCGGCTGTACGCCCAGCAGGCGGAGCTGCTTCGCCGGGACGGGCTGGAAAAGCTGTACAACGACATCGAGTTGCCCCTTGCCCGGGTGCTCTTCGACATGGAGCAGGCCGGCATCCTCACCGACGAGGCCGCGCTGAACGCCCTGAGCGAGCGCTTCAACAGGCAGGTGGAGGACCTGCTGGCCGCCATCCGGGCTCAGGCCGGCGAGGAGCTGAACGTCAACTCCCCCAAGCAGCTGGGCACATTCCTCTTTGAAAAGCTGGGGCTGCCCGGCGGCAAGAAGACCAAGACCGGCTGGTCCACCAGCGCGGACGTGCTGGAGGCCATTCAGGACGAGCACCCCCTGGTGGCCGAGGTGCTGGAATACCGCAAATACGCCAAGCTCAAGAGCACCTATGTGGACGCGCTGCTGCGCCTGCGGGACAGGGAGGGCCGCATCCACACCTCCTTCGACCAGACCGCCACGGTCACCGGCCGCATCAGCTCTCTTGAGCCGAACCTTCAAAACATCCCGGTGCGCACTCCTCTGGGCCGCGAGATCCGGCGGGCGTTCATCGCCAGGCCGGGCTTCCAGCTGGTGGACGCGGACTATTCCCAGATCGAGCTGCGGGTGCTGGCCCACATGTCCGGCGACGAGGTAATGATCGACGCCTTCAAAAAGGGCCAGGACATCCACGCCCGCACCGCCGCCGAGGTCTACGGCGTGCCCCTGGAGGACGTGACGGCCGAGATGCGCTCCTCCTCCAAGGCGGTGAACTTCGGCATCGTATACGGCATCTCGGATTTCGGCCTGGCCCACAACATCGGCGTCAGCCGCGCCGAGGCCGCCGAGTTCATCAAGCGCTATTTCGCCCGCTATCCCCAGGTGAAGCGCTACATGGACAGCTGCGTCACCCTGGGCAACACCCAGGGCTATGTGACCACCCTGTTCGGCCGCCGGCGCTATCTGCCCGAGCTGTCCGACCGCAGCTACACCATCCGCCAGTTCGGCGAGCGCGCCGCCATGAACAGCCCCATTCAGGGCACCGCGGCCGACATCATCAAGCTGGCCATGATTCGCGTTCACGACGCCCTCAGGCAGCAGGGCTTTTCCGCCCGCCTCATCCTGCAGGTGCACGACGAGCTGATCGTCGAGGCGCCGGACGAGGAGGCGACGCGGGCCGCCTCGCTGCTCAAGGCGTGCATGGAAAATATCGTCTCTCTCAAGGTCCCTCTGACCGCCGAGGTCAACATCGGCCGCAGTTGGTACGACTGAAAATAGGAGGCATGAACCATGAATAAACCCTATGTCGTCGGCATAACCGGCGGAATCGGAAGCGGCAAAACCGCCGCCACCGAATTTCTGGAGGAGCAGGGCGCGCTGGTGCTGGACGCGGACGTGGAATCCCGGGCGGTGACGGCCGAAAACGGCGAGGCGCTGAACCCCATTCTGGACGCCTTCGGCGAGGGCGTCTTCACCCCGGACGGCATCCTGGACCGGCGCGCCCTGGCGGAGGTCATCTTCTCCGACGAGTCTCAGCGCCGGGTGCTGGAGGGCATCATCCATCCCATAGTGCAGCACCGGATCGTGCAGAAGATTCGCCAGGCCGGAGAGGACGGCGTGCCCTTCCTCTTTCTGAGCGTGCCCCTGCTGTTTGAAACCGGCATGGACGCCCTGTGCGACGAGACCTGGTGCCTGTCGCTGGACGAGGACAAGCAGATCGAGCGCGTGATGGAGCGCGACAACCTGTCCCGCGCCGAGGCGCTGGCCCGCATCAAGAGCCAGATGCCCCTGGAGGAAAAGGAGCGCCGCGCCACCGTGGTGATCCGCACCAACCGATCCATGGACGCCACCCGCGCCGAGCTGAACTCGCTGCTGCGCGACCTGGTGAAGAGGTACAGCTGATGACATCCAACTCCATGACCCGCTCCCAGCGGCGCTCGCTGAAAAAGAAAAAAAACGCGGGCCGCGTGGCCGCCGTCGCGGTGATCGCCCTGCTCATCATCGCGCTGGGGGTGTATTACATCGTGCAGTACAGGCGGCATCTGGTGTACGCCCAGTATCCCCTGCGCTACAAGGACCTGATCGTGCGCGCGGCCGATGAATTCGAGCTGGAGCCCTGGCATGTGGCGGCGGTGGTGCGCTGCGAGTCCAGCTTCGACCCCAACGCCACCTCCAATGTGGGGGCTCGGGGCCTGATGCAGATCATGCCCGACACCGGCGAATGGCTGGCGGGAAAATTCAAGGAAGCGGAAAACTTCAATCCGGACAGCCTCTACGAACCGGAGACGAACCTCAAATACGGCTGCTGGTATCTGAACTGGCTCATGGGCCGCTACCACCGGGACATCGTGCTGGTCACCTCCGCCTATCACGCGGGCCACGGCACCGTGGACAAATGGCTGGCCGACGGCGCCGTCTCTCCGGACGGGCAGACCATACAGCCCGACGCCATCCCCTATTCCAGCACGCAGACCTACGTCTCCCGGGTGCTCCGGGCCTATGAAAAATACGAGGAGCTATACGACTATGAGACATAACCGCGTCCTGCGCCTTCTCTGCCTCGCGGCGCTGATCCTGCTTCTGGCGGGATGCGCCCGGCGCAGTGAGACGCAGGCCGTTATTTTGATCACCCCCGCGCCCACCGAGCCGGCCCCCTCCACCGCCCCCGCCAATCCATCCGGCAGCGGCATCCTGGTGCTGGAGGGCGAGAGCCTGAACGTGGGCTATGTGGCCACTCAGGGCTCCTCGCTGCACCCGTTGCGCACCGAATCCCGGGATCTTTGCAGCCTGGATCGGCTGGTGTTCGAGAGCGTGATCGATCTGGACGAGAAGCGCGAGCCCGTGGCGCAGCTGTGCGGCCGCTGGGAGTTCGTCGCCGAGGACAAGGCCTGGTATTTCTACCTGCGCGACGGCATTGTGTTTCACGACGGCTCCCCTCTCACCGCCTACGACGTGGTGGCCAGCTACGAGGACATCCTCATCAACAGCGAGACAAGCCCCTACTATGCCCGGGTGCGCTATCTCAGCGACATGCAGGTCGTTGACAACCTCACGGTCCGGGTGCTGCCCGGCCCCTTCGGCTACATGAAGCGCGATTCCCTGAACGCCCAGTATCCCAAGGGCACCGGGCCCTACTGGTACACTTCCTTCAACAACTGGGGCCTGATGGTGCTGGAGCGCAACCCCCTGTGGTGGCGGCGCCAGAGCGATATCGCCCGGGTGGTCTGCAAGCGCTACAACGAGGTGTCCGACGCCATGCAGGCCTTCACCACCGGCGAGATCGACATGATCGCCACCCGCTCCACCTCCGCCGCCCTCAGCCGCCAGCTGAGCGACCGCACCACCATGGACTTCACCACCCTCACCTGGGAATGTCTGGTGCCCGACCTGAACGGCAGCATCCTCTCGGACAAGACCGTGCGGGAGGCGCTCATGTACGCCATCGACCGCACGTCGCTGGCCTCCACGGTGTATCTGGGCATGGTGCAGGAGAGCGAAGTGCCCGTCATCCCGGGCAGCTGGCTCTACGAGACCCAGTGCGCCCGCTACAACTACAGCCCGGAGCACGCGCTGCAGCTGCTCTACGACGCCGGCTGGCTGGATTCCAACGGCGACGGCGTGCTGGATCGGGTGAAAGACGGCCTGTGGGAGGACCTGGCCTTCGAGCTCATCACCTACGACGAGCCCACCACCAGCAGCCGCTCCAAGGCCGCCCAGCTCATCGCCGACCAACTGGCCCGCATCGGCGTCCGCGTGACCGTGAACAGCACCACCCGCAGCAAGGTGCTCAAGGCCTTCAACGGGGAGGACGACTTCGGCCTGGCGCTGGTGGGCTACAACCTGAGCACCCTGCCGGATCTGAGCTACCTGCTGAGCAGCGGCGGCAACGGCAACTGCTCCCGCTATGAGAGCGAGAAGATGGACGACCTGCTGAAGCGGGCCCGCTCCGCCGCCTCGGCCGACGAGCTGTCCGCCCTGCTGAGCGACATCCAGCTGCTGGTGGTGGACGACCTGCCCGTGATGGGCCTGTTCTTCCGCACCGGCACCCTGGTGAGCCGGGTCAATCTGGGGGGCCTTTCCGGCATCCGGGAGGACTTCACCCTGCGGGGCATCGAATACCTGTCCCTGGACTGATGAAAAGGAGCGAGGCCCATGACCATCCTCATCAGCGCGTGCCTGCTGGGCGTGCCCTGCCGATACGACGGAAGGAGCGTGCCCCGCGCCGCCCTGGTGGAGGCGGCGCAGCGGGGCGCGCGCTTCATCCCCTTCTGCCCGGAGATCTGCGGCGGCCTGCCCACGCCCCGCGTGCCCGCCGAACGGCAGGGCGATCGGGTCGTCACCCGGGACGGCCGGGACGTCACCGCCCAATACCGGCGCGGCGCGGAGGAAGCGCTGCGGCTGTGCCGGCTGTTCGGCTGCCAGGCGGCCATCCTGAAGGAGAAGAGCCCCTCCTGCGGCAGCGGGCGAATCTACGACGGCACGTTTTCCGGCGTCCTCACGGAGGGCGACGGGGTGACCGCGGCGCTGCTGAAGGCAAACGGCATCCCCGTTGTCGGCGAAACGCAGGCGGCGGAATTCCTCAAAGACAAATGACAAAGACGCCCGTCGGGCCAGTCCCGGCGGGCGTCGTGTATACAGGCTCCCCTGAAAGGGGAGCTGGCTCGGCAAAGCCGAGACTGAAGGGTCGGAAGCGAGTCTGTACTCATACCATACAATGGTTTCAGCACATTCGCAATTCCGACCCCTCAGCCGCCTGGAGGCGGCAGCTCCCCTTTCAGGGGAGCCATGTCCTTCACCGCGTGTAGATGGTATCCGTCGCGCCGTCGTGCTCGTTGTAGATCTTGCCGCTCTCCGCGTCCACGATGAAGGTGCGGGTGGAACCGCGCTCCGCGCTGCGCACGGTGATTTCCCAGCTCAGGCGATATTCGCTGTCGCTGTAGAACAGGTTGTTGGCGAACACCGGGCGGATGGTCTCGATGGTGTCGTCGAAGGATTCATACATGCTGTCGCCCGGTGGCGTGTCGTTTTCTTCCATCCATTGGAATTCCCGCGCGGCAGTCCAGTTCAGCGCGTCCACGGCCTGAGCGGCAGTGAGGTACGCGGGCATGGACATATTCTCCCCCGCCACCGCCTCCACCGGCACATAGCGGCCCAGATCCAGCAGGAAGAAGCTGGGGCCGAAGGTGCAGATTTCACCCCGCAGCCCCGCGCCCCGCACGGCCACGCCCTCCACCCGGGTGTCCCAGCGGAAGTCGTACATGCTGGTCACCGGTTCGCCGTCGAAGTAATACACGCCGGGGTGAGACGGATGGGCCAGGTACTCCTCCGGCATGAACGCCTCAAACCAGTCCTCCGCGAAGTCCAGCGCTGCCTCCCGGCTCTCGAATTCGCCCGCGTCCAGCCTTGACGGGTCGTCCGGCGTCCAGTGGAACACGTTGTCCTTGTCGAACACGTAGGCCT
>CADARO010000147.1 GCA_902790345.1 uncultured Eubacteriales bacterium
TCTCTTTCGCCCAGCGCGCCAGGTATTCGCCGTTTCTCTGCTCGAAGGCGTCCAGCATCAGCCCCGGCAGGAAGAAGTCGTACACCATGTAGCCCTTCTCCCCCAGCACCCGGTAGATGCCCTCGCCGTAGCTGGCGTGAATCTCGGGCAGCAGGGATATGCCGTAGGGCCGGGCCAGGTCGGCCACCCGGTCCAGCAAGTCCCAGGTGCCCGGCTCGTTCAGAAAATTGCGCTCGCCGGGCTCCTTGGGCGCGTAGGCGAAGGCGTCCAGCCGCACGATCTGGGCGCCGTAGCCCGCCAGGGTCTTCATGGTGTCGGCGTAGAACGACCACACCAGCGGCGACTTGATGTTCAGATCCATCTGGCCCAGGTAGTGCTTGCGGCCGCTCTCGTCCACGTCCACCTGCTGATAGAAGGTGTTCCAGTAGGGCACGCTGCGGCCGTCCGGGAAGTCCACCATCAGGATGGGCAGGCCGGGCTTGCGGAAGAACATGTCCTTGATGAGTTCGGCGTCCGGCTGGATGTAGCCCTCCGCCGTCATCTGGCCGTGGCCCTGCCAGAACTCGTTCCAGTTGATGAAGAAGTCCCGATAGGGCGACGCCTCGCCCCGGGCCACCAGGTCCCGGAACTGGGGCGACTGCACCGAGGCGTGATTGAGTACGAAGTCCAGCTTCAGCCCCACCCCCAGCGCCCGCAGCGCCTCCAGATCCTCCGGCCGGGCCAGTGCCTCGTTGAGGCCGTAGTCCACCACGCAGAAGCCCCGATCCAGGTCGGAATGATACAGGCTGGGCAGGATGTAGAACGCCGAAAACGCGCCCCTGACCTCCGGCCTGCCCAGAAAGGCCACGATGTCCGACAATTTGCCGCCCATGCTGTCCGGATAGGCGTTGAACAGCGCGCCGTATTGATTCTCTTTCATCTTTCTCACCTGCCCGCGTTCATTTCGCTCTTGTATTCCTCCAGGCTCAGCACCCGGCACGCCTTGGAGACGATCAGCTTCGCCGCCTCCGCCCGGGCCTCCAGCTTGGCCTGCTCCAGCTCCAGCACCATGGTGATGAAGGCGGTGTCCGCGTTGGCGTCCCGGCCCCGGGCCAGGCGATAGGCGCGGGTCTCCGCCGGCGTGCTGCTCAGAAGCACCGGGATGTCCACGCCCTCAAACAGGCCGCTGTTGCCGTGAGTCCATTCCAGCACCATTACGGACACGCCGGAGAAGTCCTTCTCCTCATACCAGAGATCCTCCGGCCCGCGACCCAGCCGCCGCAGCCAGATTTTATCCTCTCCCGCCCGTAAGCGGCGCAGCACGTCCCCGATCTCCTCATAGGACTGCTCCGCCCCGGTGCCCAGGTAGCCGGAGAGCGCCTCTCGGCCCGCCGCCTGATAAACCGCCAGCCAGGCATGGGCCGCGCGCTGGGCGGGGTCGCAGTCCGTGTCCTCCCGCTGCAGGCGGCGCAGCGTCTCGGCCCGCTCAGGCGAATAGGCCCCCGCCTCCACCAGCGCCCGCGTTCCGGCGAAGCGGAAGATGCGCATGCGCTCCGCGTCGTTCTGGGCCGGGATGCGGCGGGGATAATTGTCGCCCGAATGGGTGTAGGCCCCCACGCCCAGCTGGTTCAGGTAATACGTCAGCAGCGCGGAGACACAGGTCTTGCCCACGCCGCTGCCGCCCGTCACGGCCACCACCGCCCGGCGGGCGGGGTTCGCGGCCAGCGCCTCCCGCAGCAGGGGCAGCAGTGCCCGGAAGGCCGTCTGCGCTTTCTCGATGGCCTGGGGCCCGATCCACACCTTGTCCCCCGGCATGTCGCCCTGGGGCATGTCCTGGGTGGCCTCGGGGGGCTGCCAGGCGCGCAGGGCCTCGTCGATCCGGTTCAGCACATAATCCGTCATGTTGTGTCACTCTCCCGTCGCATAGTCGGTGGGTGGTTGTTTATCCAGCAGCTTTTTCCGGGCGCGCAGGTAACCCGCCGCCAGGATCACGTCCGCGCCGCTCCAGGCCAGCACCTCTGCCGCGAACACGCCCCGATAGCCGATCCAGCGGGGCAGCAGCAGCGCCGATCCGGTGCGCATCACGAACTCCGCCACGCCGGACAGCATGGGCGTCATGGTGTCGCCGATGCCCTGCAGCGTGGAGCGGATCACATACAGCACGTACAGCACGGGCAGGAAGGCGCTCATGGTGTACAAAAACTCGCAAGCCACGGCCATGGCCTCGTCTCCCCCCGCCGCCGGGTCGATGAACAGGCTCAGGATGCCCCGGCCCAGGGCGAACATGAGCGCCGCGATGCCGGCGGCGGTGAGCGCTCCCGTCAGCATGCCGGCGCCCACGCCCCGGCGGATGCGGTTCAGCCGCCCCGCGCCCCAGTTCTGCCCGGCATAAGTGGACAGGGCGTAGCCGTAGGACACGGCGGCCAGCTCCAGCAGGCCGTAGAGCTTATTGGTGGCGGTGTATCCGGCGATGAAGGCCACACCCATGGCGTTGACCACCGTCTGCACGATCATGCCGCCCACGGAGATCAGCGCGTTCTGCAATGACACCGGCACGCCCAGCCTCATGAGCGACGCCGTCTGCCGCCGGTTGAGGCGGAAATCCGCCCGGCTTAGCCGCAGGAAGGGCAGCCCGCGCAGCCGCAGCACGCAGAACGCCGCCGAACAGGCCTGGGCGATCACCGTGGCCGCCGCCGCGCCGGTGACGCCGAAGCCAAAGGCCACCACGAACAGCACGTCCAGCGCGATGTTCACCGCCGAGGAGAGCACCATGGCCACCAGGGGCGAGCGGGCGTCGCCGAAGCCCCGCAGGATGCCCGCCAGAAGGTTATAGGCCATCACGATGGGCAGGCCGGCGAACAGCACGGTGAGATAGGCCGCGCCGGTGGGCAGGATCTCGGCGGGGGTGCCCAACAGGGCCAGCACCGGGCGAATGGCGATCAGCGCCGCCCCGGTGAGCAGCACAGCCAGAACGGCGGACAGAGACGCCGCCCCGCCCACGTCCCGGCGCAGGGCGTCGTAATCCTTCGCGCCGAAGGCCTGGGCGATGGGAATGGCGAAGCCCTGGGTCAGGCCCTGGGCGATGCTGAGCCACATCCAGTTGAACCAGTCCGAGCTGCCCAGCGCCGCCAGCGCGTCCATGCCGATGCCCCGCCCCACCACCGCCGCGTCCACCACGGTGTAGAGCTGCTGAAACACGTTGCCCAGCATCAGGGGCAGCGCCACCTGCATGATCAGCCTTGTCGGGCTGCCCTGGGTCATATCGCGAACCTTCATGTCATCACTCCATCGCCTCAGCCGGGATTATGCCCTGTACCAGCGGGGCGGGCTGTCGTCGCCGTCGCCGTATTCATAGTAGATTTCCTGCAGCGCCGAATCCTCGTAGATGGTCAGCTGCTCCGCGAACCAGTCCGTGAGGGGCTCCTGCCGCAAGGTCTCCAGCGGCGTCCAGCGATTCACCGCCTCCTCGCAGGCAGGCAGGAGCTGGCCGGAAAACGCCTCCGCCCGGAAGAAGGCGATCACCGTGCGCTCGTGGGTGCGCCTGTGCTCCCAGTGGACCAGGCCCGCCAGATGGGGCCGGGTGATTGAAAGGCCGGTTTCCTCCCGCACCTCGCGGATTACGCAGTCCGTGAAGCTCTCGCCGTCCTCCACGTGGCCGCCCGGGAAGCACACGCCCGTCCAGTCGCCGTTGGTGCGCTCCTGAATCAGCACGCGGCCCGCGGCCCTGTCCACGATCATGCAGGTGGTGGTCAGCTCGGTCTCATAGCTTCTGCCCATGCGCTCACGCCCTTTCTTTCAGCTTGGCGCGGCCGAACGCCCCGTGAAACAGCACCAGCGCCAGCGCCGCGCTGATGAGATCCGCCGCCGGCTGCGCCACCAGGAAGCCGTCGTAGCCAGCCAGGCGCGTGGCGACAACGAACACCAGCACGAAGATCACGCCCTGCCGGCTGAGAGACAGCGCCAGCGCCTGCAGCGCCTTGCCGCAGGCCTGGAACAGGCAGGTATACAGCAGCACCACCGCGCAGCACACCATGCCCGCGATCTGCCAGCGCAGCATGACCGCGCCGTCCGAGATGATGGCGGCGTTGTCGATGAACACGCCCATCAGCGGCCCGGCCAGCAGGAACACGGCCACGGACTCCGCCAGCGCCAGCGCGCAGAGAAACGCCGTGCAGAAGCGCAGCAGCTTCTTCAGCCTGCCCCTTTCCCCCGCGCCAAACAGATAGCCGAACAGCGGCACGCCGCCGAAGGAGAAGCCCACCAGGATCAGCTGCACCACCATGGACACCTTCAGCACGATGCCCAGGGCGGCGATCTTCTCGTCGCCATAGGGCAGCAGGAACTGATTCATGAACACGACGCACACGCTGGTGGCGATGTTGGTGATGGCCGCCGTGGTGCCCACGCTGAGGATCTGGCCCAACTCCAGGCCGGTGACCCGGGCCATGCGGATGTCCACCGACAGGGCGTCGCTCTTCTTCATCACGAAGATCAGGCAGAGCACGTCCGTGAGCACATAGCCCATCACCGTGGCCAGCGCCGCGCCCCGGGCGCCCCAGCCCAGCACGCTGATGAAGATAGGGTCCAGCGCGATGTTCAAAAGCGACCCGGACACCGTGCCCACCATGGACAGGGTGGACATGCCCTCGCTGCGCATCAGGTTGGTGTGGATGAAGCTGAGGATGAGCAGCGGCGCGCCGGCCACGATCACCGCGTAGTAGGCTTCCGCGTGGGCGATGGTCTTGTCGCTGGCCCCCAGCAGGGCCAGGATGGGCTGGCGCAGCAGCAGCATGGGCACGGCGATGACAACGCCCGTCAGGATGGACAGATAGAAGCAGAAGGCGCTCACCCGGCGGGCGCTGCCCTTCTCACCGCCTCCCAGCAAGCGGGAAATCAGCGAGCTGCCGCCCTGGCCGAAGATGTTGCCGATGGCCATCAGCATGGTGAACAGGGGCGCGCACAGCGACACGCCGGCCACCAGCAGGGCGTCGTTGGTCTGGGCGATGAAATAGGTGTCCGCCAGGTTGTAAACCAGCGTCACCACCATGCTGAACACCACCGGCAGCGCCAGCTTGAAATAGGTACGCACCAGATGGTCCGTGTCAAAAATCGCCTTCTGGGACAAAACAAATCACTCTCTTCCCCGAATAATGTCATGTTTCTACAAATACATTATAACCCAACCCGGGCTACAGCGCAACCGTGAAAAGCCCGGCCCGTCGCGGTTTTTGGGCGCGACGGGCCGGGTCATCTCTGTTATATGCTCTTTTTCAGCGGCCGCCTGTCAGAACGCCATGCGGGCCCAGCCCTCTTCGCTCACGGGCTGCAGGCCCAGCATCTCCCGGCCGGTCTTCACATAGTACCTGTAGTTCTCCAGGGACACGCCGTTGGGGATGCGGTGATCCAGGGCGAAGATGGTGCCGCCGCCCTTCATGAAATCGCACATCTTGTATTCCAGCTCGGCGCGGATGGCCGCCTTGTCCTTGCGCAGGGCATGCTTGTCGATGCCGCCCTTGTAGAACAGGCGCTTGCCGTATTTCTTCTTCATCGCCACGATGTCCATGCCGGCGGCGGGCTCGCAGGGATAGGAGCAGTTGACGCCGCAGGCCATGAAGGCGTCCATCACGGCGTTCATGTTGCCGTCGCTGTCCTGAGAGAACAGCTTCGCCCCGAAGGATTTCGCGCAGTCCCACACCCTTTGATAATACGGCCCCACATACGCCTCGATGAGATTCGGCCCGATCAGCGGGCCGGATTTGCCCGCCATGTCCTCGTGGATGGACAGGTTGTCGATGGGCACGGCCTCCCCCACCCGCTCCATCACCTTCACGGCGGTGTCGCCGAAGGTGGCCAGCATGTCCTCGATCATCTCGGGCTCGTCGTAGAAGGCCACGCACAGACCCTCCTCGCCCAGCAGCTGGCGGGGCTCGTCGAAGCCCCCGGGCACGCTGAACAGCGTCAGATAGCCCTGCTCCCGCAGCGCCTTCTGCCGCTCGATCTGCGCCCAGTCGATCCGGTCTTCCCGGAAGGCGTACCAGTGCTTGATCCTGAGCCAGTCGTCCATGGTCTTCACGGGATAGTCCAGGGGCAGCGGAATCGTGGCGCTCTGCTTGATGAGCTTCATGGTGCGGCCCATGCCGTCCCGCTGAATGGAGTATTCGGGCGTGTCCTCCAGCACCACGGCCTGCTGCCCCGTCCGGGCGGAGCAGCTGCCGGCCAGCCGGGTATACAGCACGTAGTCCCAGTCGAAGGCCGTCATCTCGATTTCCTTTTGCGTCGCGCCCTGAGCCAGCCACTCGTCCTCCAGGGCCTTCAAGGGCCCGAAGAGCTCGCAGAACATCTCCCGGCCCGTGAATTCATGCATGCAGTGAGCGATATACCGCTCCCGATTCCAAATCATACGCCGTCACCACCACACGATCCGCTCCGCCTGTCCCTCCGCGAAGGGGCCGGGCAGGGCGCTGAGCCCGCGATGATCGCCGAAGTAGTCGCTGTCGAAGATGATCTCCGAGCCGTCCGGATTCTCGAAGCGCTGCTCGGGCTCGAAGGCGCAGCCCAGAATGTCGCTGGTGATGATGCCGTCGCGGAAGTCCTTCAGGAAATCGTACACATTGGTTCTGAGCACCAGCTTGCCGTCCTCCTCCGCCAGAGTCACGGACACCTTGTCCCCCGCGTTCACCAGGTTGTGCTTCTCGTGCCTGCACACGGTGGCGCCGTTGAAGTAGGCGTTGCCCTCCACCCACACGGGCAGATGGCCGAAGTGGTAGGGCGCCAGCGCGCCCATGTTGGGCTCCTGTCCCATCATGAAGTGGAAGATCCACTCCTCGTAGGTTGGGAAAATGTCGAAGGGCGCGGTGCCAACCACCTCGTAGTCGTTGGCCTCGGGGGTCTTCGTGGGGTCGGTGACCGGGTGCTGCTGGATGAAGATGTTGTTGTAGATCCGGTCGTCGCCGTGCAGGATGGTCATGAACCCGGCCACCTCCGTGCGGTGGCGGATGTGATAGGGGGTGTAGCGGGGCTCGCGCTGGCCGTTGACCACGCTGTCAACGCCGGAATTGATGAGGCCAAACGCGCCCAGCATCAGGTTGTGCACGCAGGCCACACCCTCGCTGGGCATGATGACGGAGGCCTTCGACAGCAGGATGTTGTTGTCCACCAGCGTGGGGCCGTGGCCCACCTCGATGAACACGTCGTTGGAGAACATGGCGCCCTGAGACCAGCTGACGCCCTCCGGCCGGTGATTGTCGTGCATCAGGTTCTGAGTGATGCGCGCGCCCTGGGCCTGCCAGTCGAACCACACGCCCATGATGCAGTTGTGGATGTGGTTGCGGCGCACGGTCACGTCGATGGCCGCGTGCAGCTTGATGCCGGCGGTCTCCGCGCCGCCCAGCTGCTGGGAATTGCACACGTGATGGATGTGGCAGTCCTCGATGGTGGAGAACACGCCGCCCATGCGGCCCACGATGCCGGTCTGCTCGCAGTGATGGATGTGGCAGCGGCGGATGATGTGGCTGCCTACGTTCTCCTTCAGCCAGCCGT
>CADARO010000148.1 GCA_902790345.1 uncultured Eubacteriales bacterium
GCTCACCACGAGGTCGTTGTCGGTCTCGCGACCGAAGCGCACCTCGGGCTTGGCGGTGCTGACGACGCCCGACCCGCACTCCTTGCCCGCCTCGATGAAGGTGAACGTGAGGCTGTTGGCGGGCACCGTGCGCCCAGGCACCGGAGCGGGGCCTTGGTTCGCGGGCGTGAGGACGGTTCGGTTGCCCGTGGCGGGCACTCCCTGTGCCTCGTTCGCGGGTCGGGCCTGGCCCGCCGTCTGACTGAGCGTGAGGCCGCATTTGGGGCAGAACTTCTCGTTGCCGTTCAGCTTCTGCCTACAGTGGGGACAGTACATCTGGCCGCTCCTTCTGACGCGTCGCACATGGTCATCAAGGATTCATTCTACTCTGCCAGCCTGCACGGACGCCGTTCAAATCCCCTGACGAAACCTGATGGAACGATGCGGTCGGCCACGGGATAATTGCAACAGCGTTCGGCCGAACGTGGGCTCATACGGCCATGTGCCGTGCTACATTTGTACGGTACCTAATGACTCATAAGGAGGCAGGATGAACCTGAAGAACCTCAACGCCAAGTACGCGCTCGTGAACGCGGGCTTCATGGTGCTTGTCGCGGGCACGCTCGGCTTTGCCTACAACTACCTGTCGCAGTCGGGATTCTCCGCGGGCACCATCGGCACGGTCATGTCCATCGTGAGCATCGCGGGCGTCTTCATCGGCCCCGCCGCCGGTGACCTCGTCGACCGCTCCGAGAAGATCACCCAGAAGATGTTCATCTCGGCCTCGATGATCCTGTGCGCCGCGCTGGCCCTCGTGCTGCTCGTCATCCCGCAGGGCTCCGTCCTGATCCTGCCCGTCATCATCGTCGCCTTCGCGGCGTCCACCGTGGGCATGCCGCTGCTCAACGGCATATTCGACATCTGCCGGCGCGGCGTTCAGCTGGGGGCGCAGGAGGCGTTTCTGGATTGCCCCAGCCGGGAGAAGGGCCAATATCTGGGCGACGGCACCATCACGGCCCACGCCCATCTGCTGCTGACGGGCGACGCGCGGATGTACAAAAAGATGCTTCTCGACTTCGCGGCCAGCGCCCGGGTCTGCCCGGGGCTGATGGCCGTGGCGCCGGGCAACGAGATGCAGGAGATCGCGGACTATTCCTGCCAATATCCCGAGCAGATCATGACCTATTACGAGCTGACCGGCGACATCGACACCGTGCGCCAGCTGATGCCGGTGGTGGACGCGCTGGAGGATTACTTCGACCGGTTCAGGACGGACGGCGGCCTGATCGAGAACGTGACGGAAAAGTGGAACCTGGTGGACTGGCCCGCAAACCTGCGGGACGGCTACGACTTTGAACTGAGCCAGCCCATCGGGCCGGGAAAACACAACGTCATCAACGCCTTCTACTACGGCCTCAAGAAGGACGCCGACCGCATGCGCGCCCTGCTGGCGCTGCCGCCGCGGAACGAGGCGGAGGCGGTCAGGCGGGCCTTCATCGCCGCCTTCCGCAAGGAGGACGGGTTGTTCCGCGACGCCGTGGGCAGCGAGCACACGGCGCTGCACAGTGTGGTGCTGCCGCTGTACTATGGCATCACGGAGGCGGAGGACATGGCCCCGGCGGTGGCGCTGATCCGGGAGCGGGGGCTGTGCTGCGGCGTGTACATGGCCTGCTTCGTGCTCAAGGCCCTGGTGCGGAACGGGGAATACGATCTGATGAACGCGCTGTTGCTCTCCGAGGACGAGCATTCCTGGGGCAACATGCTGCGGGAGGGGGCCACCAGCTGCTGGGAGGCCTGGGGCAAGGATCAGAAGTGGAACACCAGTCTCTGCCATCCCTGGGCCAGCGCGCCGATCATCCTGCTCATGGAGGACGTGGCCGGCATCAGGCCGGAGAAACCGGGCTTCGACGGCCTCGTTCAGACGCCTCACGCGCCGGAGTCGCTGGGCGACATTGCGCTCAGCTTCGGCACGGTGCGGGGCGTGGTTCACGCGGCGCGGCGGGGCGGCCAGTGGAGCCTCACGATGGCGTGACAGACAAAAAAACGCGGGCGTCCGGCGACAAAAGGCCGGACGCCCGAAATCATTTTGGGTTGAATTATACGTCGTATTGCTCTTGTACGAATTGCATGAGCATTTCGTGATACCGCACGTGCCAGAATTGCCCATCGGCCAGCAGCCGGTCGATCTCCTCCGGCGAGGCCCACTTCGCGTCGATCACCTCCGCCTGTTGCAGGCGCAGCGCGGAGAGGGGAATGTCCGTGGGGATCATGAACACGTCGATGAAATAATCCCGACTCTTATAAGAAATGGGCATGAGCGCGTCTTTCATGTCCGGCGTGAAGCCCAGCTCCTCCTCCGTCTCCCGGACGCAGGCGGCGCGGCTGTCCTCGCCCCGCAGCGCGGAGCCGCCGGTGCAGAACCACAGCCCCGGCCCAAGGGGGCGGTCGAAGGCCCGCCGCTGAATGAGCAGCTGGCCCTGGGGGTTGATGTACCAGGCGTGAATGGCCAGGTGGTTCATGCCCTTCGGAATGGGCTCGCCGCGCACCAGACATGTGTTCGGAATGAGGTGCCGATGATCGTCGTAGGCGTCCCAGAGCTCCATGCTTTTCCCTCCCGCGTTTGATATAAGGCCGTCCGCGCGTTTTCGCAGGCGGACGGCCTTGCACTCAGGTTTATCAGTTCTTCTTCTGCTCCTTCGCCCAGCTGTCCTTCAGGGACACTGTGCGGTTGTAGACGGGCTTCTCGGCGGTGGAGTCGGGGTCCTTGCAGAAGTAGCCCATGCGCAGGAACTGGAAGGTGGTGCCCACCTCCGCGTCGCAGATGACGGGCTCAGCCAGGGCACTGATCACCTTCAGGCTGTTCGGATTCAGGCGGCTGATGAAGTCCTTGGCCACCGGCGCGGCTTCTTCGCCTTCGTCGGTCTCGGTCTCCTCGGCCACGCCCTCGGCCTCGGGCAGCAGGATGGAATCGTACAGGCGCACCTCGATGGGGCGGGCGTCGATGTCGCTGAGCCAGTGCAGCGTGCCCTTGACCTTGCGGTTCGCGCCTTCGCAGCCGGACTTGCTGTCCAGGTCCACGGAGCAGATCAGTTCCACCACCTGGCCGTTTTCGTCCTTCACCATGTCCTCGCACTTGATGATGTACGCGCCCTTGAGGCGCACCTCGCGGCCGGGCGCCAGGCGGAAGAACTTCTTGGGCGGATCCTCCATGAAGTCCTCGCGCTCGATAAACGCGGTCTTGCCGAAGTGCAGCGTGCGGACACCCATCTCGGGATGATCGGGATGATTTTCCATGGGCAGCTCGTCCACCTTATCCTCCGGCCAGTTGCGGAAGGTGACCTTGATGGGATCGAGAACGGCCATGGCGCGGGGCGCGACGCTGCCCAGGGATTCGCGCACGCAGTGCTCCAGCAGCGCGCCTTCCACCTCGGAGTCGGCCTTGGCCACGCCCACGCGGTCGATGAAATCGCGGATGGCGGCGGCGGGATAGCCGCGGCGGCGCATGGCCACCAGGGTGGGCATGCGGGGATCGTCCCAGCCGGCCACGTAGCCTTCCTCCACCAGCCGGCGCAGGTAGCGCTTGGACATGATGGTGTTGGTGATATTCAGCCGGGCGAACTCGATCTGGCGCGGCGGATGGGCGGTAAAGCCGGCCTGCTCGACCATCCAGTCGTAGATCGGGCGATGGATCTCATATTCCAGGGAGCACAGCGAGTGGCTGATGCCCTCGATGGCGTCCTGAATGGGATGCTGGAAGTCGTACATGGGATAGATGCACCACTGATCGCCCGTGCGGTGATGATGATGGCGCAGGATGCGGTACATCGTCGGGTCACGCAGGAGCACGTTGGGCGCGGCCATGTCGATCTTGGCGCGCAGCACGCGGCTGCCGTCCGGGAACTCGCCGTTCTTCATGCGGATGAACAGGTCCAGGTTCTCCTCGGGCGTGCGGTCGCGATAGGGGCTGTTGACACCGGGGGTGGTGAGGGTGCCTCGGTTCAGGCGCATTTCCTCGGCGGACTGATCGTCCACGTAGGCCACGCCCCGCTTGATCATGTCGCAGGCGATGTCAAACAGGCGCGGGAAGAAATCGGAGGCATAGTAAAGGTTCGCCCAATCGTAGCCCAGCCAGTGGATGTCCTCCTGGATGGCGTTGACGAACTCGGTGTCTTCCTTGGTCGGGTTGGTGTCGTCGAAGCGCAGATTGCATACGCCGCCGTACTTGCGGGCGATGCTGAAGTCGATGCACAGCGCCTTGGCGTGGCCGATGTGCAGGTAGCCGTTGGGCTCGGGTGGGAAGCGGGTGTGCACCTTTTCGGTGCGGCCACTGGCCAGGTCGGCCTCGACGAATTCCTCAATGAAATTGGTTGATTTCTTTTCAACGTTTTCCACAGATGTATATCCCCCTTCAGGTTTGCCGTATGTTGGTATCATACCATATCCGGCGCGTAAAGTACAGCGGCGCGCGCATTATTTTTCCAAAAGAATAACGTGTTTTCCGCCCGATCATCAGGCGGAAAGCACGTCCGCGCCCTGAGGCGGCGCGATTCTCAGATGAGGAAGCCCTTCGCCCGCTCGATGGCGTCCTGCTGGGCCTTGATGAGCCGGTCGCAGAGCGCCGCGCTCTCGGCATCGGCCTCTGTGTGCTCGTTGCGCGAGCGGGTCAGCTCCGTCACGCCCATGGTGCTGCCCTGAATGAGCAGGTTCGCCAGGTGGGCGGTGCTGGTGTCCGTCAGGGTCTGCATTTCGACGCCCATCTTCATGCCGGCCCGGGCCATGAGGCTCTCCGGCTCGGCCTGGCTGCCCATGCCCACCAGGCGGCGGCCGGCGTCCCGCTCGATGGCCTGATACTGGGCCTGCTCGTCGAAGAGCGCCTCGCGGAAGGCGGTGTCCCTGGTCTTTTCCATCATGAGGCGAATGCCCTCGTCGCCGTCCCGGGCGGCTTTCACCACGTCGCGCAGCAGTTCTATGCTCTGATTCATAAATACCTCCCTGAAGAGAAATGTGTTTTTATTCTTTGCCCTATGAATTCTTTTTATGCGCGAATATGAAAACATTATGGCTTATTGGAAAAGCCCATTGCGCCCCGGTTTTTTTCGGGATATAATGGAAACGATACAACGAGACGAGGTGATCCTGCCATGACGCATTGTCCTCTGATTCTGATCTGCGACGACGACCCCGTGGTGCACGAGTCCCTGGGGCTGTATCTGGACGCTGAAAAATACGAACACATTTCTGCCTACGATGGCGAGGAGGCCCTCAGGCTGGTGGAGGAGCGCCAGCCCGACCTGATGATCCTGGATTTGATGATGCCCCGCATGTCCGGCATCGATGTGTGCCGCACCATCCGGCTCACCAAATCCCTGCCCATCATCATGCTCACCGCCAAGAGCGAGGAGATCGACCGCATCCTGGGCCTGGAGCTGGGGGCGGACGACTACATCGTGAAGCCCTTCAGCCCCCGGGAGGTGCTGGCCCGCATCAAGGCGGTGCTGCGCCGCTTCTCCGAAAAGGCGCCGGAGGATTCAAACATCATCCGCTTCCCCCAGCTGGAGATCAACCTGAGCAACTACCAGGTAAAGGCCTGCGACAAGGTGGTGCCCTGCACGCCCAAGGAGGTGGAGATCCTGCACATGCTGGCCTCCCACGCGGGGCAGGTGTTCAGCCGCGAGCAGATCCTCTCCCACGTGTGGGGCTACGACTTCTTCGGCGACACCCGCACCGTGGACACCCACATCAAGCGCATCCGGCAGAAGCTGCCCCAGGAGGGCGTGCCCTGGTCGCTGAAGACGGTGTACGGCGTGGGCTATAAGTTCGAGGTCGAAGGATAAGAGACCATGAAGAAGAGCGTATTGCTCCGCCGGGTGTTTCTGGTGGTCATCATGACGCTGGCGCTGGCGTTCCTGCTCACCGGCGCGATCTACATGGTCACCTCCCGGGTGATGTTCGCCAGCATCAAGGCCCGGGAGATGCTCCCCAAGGCCCGGGCGCTGGGCCGTCTGATCGAGCGCCGGGCGGACGGCGCCCAGGAATCCATCGACGTGCTGCTGCGCCTTTTGCAGAAGGACGATTCCATTCTGGGAGGCTCCTTCGTCGTGACCGACGCGCAGGGCCAGCTGATCGCTGCCAGCGAGGGCGTGACGGACGAGCTGATCGCCTCCATGGAGGGCATCATGAGCCGGGCGCTGGGGGGCGAGGAGATCTCCACCTACACCGGCATGCCTTTTTTTTCATCGCTGCAGCTGGTGTGCGTGGCCGCCCCATTCGGGGAAAACGGCGCGGTGGACGGCGCGGTGCTGATGCTTGTGCCGCTCTACGAGGCGCTGGCGGCTGTGAGCGGGCTGAACAGCG
>CADARO010000149.1 GCA_902790345.1 uncultured Eubacteriales bacterium
CTTCCCAAATCCTTCCGTTCAGTTTCAGCTTCATCATTCGATCGCCGCCGTCTCCTCGTTCACCCATTCGGAGGCGCTCTCCGCCCATTCACCGGGCAGCAGACACTCCCCCGCCGCCAGCGCCGCCACGGCGCCTTCGTTGAGCGCGCCCTTGCTGCTCCGTCTGACGGACGCGCTTGCGGCAAACAGCGCTTCCTGGGGCGCGCCGTGGCCCTTCATGGGCAGCACCCGGTCGATCCGGCAGAGGGAGCCGCCCTCGCTGTCCGCCAGCTGGCAGCGCACGATCAGCACGCCTGCCTGAGGCGCGGTCACGGTCAGCGCGCCCACGCGCTCCGCCGCCCGCACGCGCACGGTCTCCTTCTTCCGGGCCAGGCAGCGCCCCTCCAGGGTGAACGCCGAGACGCTCAGCGTGGCCTCCAGCCCACCGGGCCGGGTCGTCGCGGCCCACAGGGCGATTTCCAGCGCCTCGCCGGGCTCCGCGGCAGCGTGCTCCGGCCAGTCGGCCCAGGCCGCGTCCCGGCGCCAGGCCCGTTTCAGCGCGTCGAAGGCCATGCGCCGGCGGCCGCCCCGCTCGGTCAGGGTGTCGGAGCACAGGCTCTCCCACTCGGCGTTCAGGGGCACCACGGCCCGCTCGCCGCTCTGACGGCAGCCCAGCGCGTACCGCAGCACCGCCTCGGCCTGCTCGTAGCGGGTGAGCCGGGCGGCCAGCTCGCCGTCGACCAGAACCTTCCCGCCGTACAGCGCCGCCAGCGCCTCCACATCCGGCGACGCACCGCCCCGCAGCCGCCACAGGGGCGCGCGCGGAGGCCAGTACGCCTCCCCCGCCGCCTCGCCTTTCAGATCCTTCACGCAGGCCGGCCGGGAAAACGCCTCGCCGGGCGCCGCCTTTTTGAGGCCGAACAGGCAATCCGCGTCCAGCCGGCGCTCTTCCTCCTCCGCCAGGCAGAAGCTGTCCGCGCCCAAATCCCGCAGATCGCGGGCCATGGCCTCCGTGAGCCGGCCGCCCCGCACCAGCACCGTGCGGCGCGGCGGTTCGTCGCCGGGAATGGCCTCAAAGCGCACCTGGGCGCAGCCCACGCCGCTGCGGGTCACATCCAGGCGAATGTCCAGCGCGCCGCGCTCATCCGGGCAGTCCAGCGCGTGGCTCACCGAAGCGCCGCCCTCCGGCAGCGTCTCCTCGAAGGTCCAGCGCCGCGCCAGCTCGCTGTCGCGGGAGGCCACATAGGAAAACACGTACTTGCCCGCCGCGAAGGCGGTCAGCCGGTGCTCCACCGCCACCGTCCTGCCGTGGGAGCGGCTGCGGGTGCGCTCCAGCGCGAGGAAATTGCCGGTGAGCAGCCACACGTCCCCCGCCAGCCCCAAAAGCGGCATGGGGTTCTCCGCGGGGAGCCTCAGGCCGGGGGCCTCGAAGCACACCGCCAGCTCGTTTTCGCCCGGAACCAGATAATCCGTCACCTCGACCAGCGCCTCGCCCCCGGAAAAGGACGCGGCACGCCGCCCGTTTACAGCCACCTCGCCCGCGCCGCACAGCCGCTCGAACAGCAGCCACACCCGCTGGTCGTCCTCGGTGGGGGCGTCGAAATGGGACTCGTAGCGCCAGCGCCGGTTGTAAACCCACTCTGCCGCCATGAGGTTCATGCCCTTCAGGGGATCCGGCGCGAAGCTGGCTTCCGCCGCGGCGGTGAGCACGTCCCGCGCCGCGCCGATGGGAAAGGTGTTCAATATGCCGTCGCTCAGGTGCCACCCGGCGGTCAGCGTGCGTTTAAGCGCCATGCCCATCCTCCCCGCGCAGATGCTTCTCGGCCATGAGCAGGCCGGTCAGGGTCTTGCTGTCTCCGATCTCGCCCCGCATCACCATGCTCACGAGCTCGCTCAGGGGCAGCTTCACGATGTTCAGGAATTCGTCCTCGTCCGGGTCGGTGTCGCCGCTGGTGAGGCCGGTGGCCAGGTAGATGGAGATCAGCTCGTCGCAGAAGCCGGGGGTGGTGGTGATGTCGGTCAGGTGAACCCAGTTCGCCGCCGTCAGGCCGGTTTCCTCACGCAGCTCGCGCTTGGCGGCCTCCAGGCGATCCTCGCCCTTATAGTCCAGCTTGCCGGCGGGGATCTCCAGCAGCACCCGCCCCACCGCCGCGCGGAACTGCTTTACCATGGTGACCATGCCCCGCTCATCCACCGGCACCACGGCGGACGCGCCGGGATGGCGCACAACCTCCCGCAGCGCCGGCTTGCCGCTGGGCAGCGTCACGTCCAGCTTGTGCAGCTTCACCAGCCTGCCCTCGAAAAGGCTCTCCTCGCCGATGATTTTTTCCATGATGGCTTCGTCGTTCATGTGGTTTCCCTCTTTCATCGCGGCTCCTCTCCGAAACCGCTGTTTCAGTTGCTGTCATATTTCTGCGCGGGCGGCGGCAAATCCTGCCGAAGCGGCGAAATTATCCCGCCTGCCGCGCCCGCTGGGAGACCGCGTACAGCCGCACGCCGTCCTGCTCCCACACCAGCGGCCACAGCTCGGCGATGGCCGCCTCGTCCAGGTCGTAATTCGCCCGCTCGCTGCCGCTGATATATATGTAGTCGATGCCGTATGTCTCATAGAGCGCCAGGCTCTCCTCGGGCTTTTCAAACATCCGCCGTCCGTCCGACATCCGCTGGGCGTAGTCCACGCCGTGAAAGAACAGGAAGTTGGGCGTGCCGCATACCAGCCGCCCGCCCGCCAGGCTGGCGATGGGGTTGTTGTGCTGGGTGCCGGTGAGGAACACGGCGTGCTCCGGCGCGTTTTCCTTCACCCAGGCCGCCGCGGCGGTCTCGCCCTTGCCGTACAGCTGATAGTCCGACACGCACTCCCGGGCCACGGAGAGCACGCCCGAGCAGGTGGAGGCCGCGATGAACAGCGCCGCGAACAGATACCGCCCGCGAACGCCCTTCAGCCGGTCAAACAGCCCGCAGAGATACTGGGCCGCCACGGGCAGCATCACCATGAACGCCACGTAGAACAGCTTGTTGTTGTCGTATTCGTTGGTCTGGAACTGAATGAGCTCCGCCGCCAGATACACCAGCAGCGCGCCCACCGCCATCATCTTCTGCCGCTTCGTGCCCATGAGGGCCGAGGGCACCATCACGATGTACACCAGGCCCACGTTCTTGACCCAGAACCAGAAATACTCGTCCACCAGGCCGCCGTTCTGCCAGTTGGCCCAGTTGAAGCGGAAGCGCAGCGAGCCCCCCGCCTTGCCTGCTAGGGTCTGGGGGAAGGTCCAGATCAGCAGCTGCGGCAGCGCCAGCGCCACGGCGATGCAGCCATAGCACAGGAAGCCCTTCAGCAGCGCGGCCCGATGCTCCTTCCGCGCCCAGAGGAGCGAGGTCGCCATCACGCCCGCGCTGATGAGGCCCAGCGCCAGGAAGGAATGGGTGTGGATCATGGGCATAAAGCCCGCCCACACGCCCAGCGCCGCGAACAGACGGATGTCCCGCTCCTTCACGCAGCGCATGAGCAGCCACAGCGCCGGAAGCACAACCAGCCAGCCGGCCATCAGCGTGCGCTGGGGCAGCATCATGTCCACCAGCACGTTCACCCAGCGGATGTTCTGGTCGATCAGGTTGGCCGGGGCCTTGTAAAAGCCGGTGAAGGCGTCGTTAAGCCGCGAGGGATCCTTCCCCACCATGTCAAAAAGATACGCGAAGCCCAGCCCGCCGTTCAGGAACATCAGCCCATAGGACAAAAGCGCCGCCCGCAATGACTTCGTCATCTCCCAGGCCAGCATGAGAAAGCCCCAATAGATCAGTGCGCACATCAGCGTGCCCGGAACGATGAACGCCCATCTCAGGCCCATGCCCATCATGTACAGCGAGGCCGACGCCGCGTCCACCAGGAAGGGATAGCCCAGCAGCGTGCCCGGCAGGATGGTGTAATCCGGCGGATAGGCCTGGTTCACCAGCCCGGTGGCGATGCCCAGATGCAGGTTCATGTCGCCGTAAGTGGACTGGCCGGTGTACAGCGCGCCATCCAGCGGCCGCAGGGTGTGGGTATACTGCATGTACGCCATGACCACGGTCAGCGGCAGCACGCAGGCCAGCACCAGCCCCAGCGGCGGCTCCGGCTTCTCCTCCGCCGGAAGCACTGTCCGCTCCGCCCGGCCCGGGCCCCATTTCGCCCAGGCTCCCAGCCCCAGCGCCAGCGCGGCGCCCAGCAGCTGGGCGGCCAGATTGAAGCTCATGATGAACGCGAACAGCGAGGGAAACCACATCAGCATGCCGCAGCCCAGGGTCAGCCCCAGCCACAGCCGGGTCATCAGCCCCCGCCGCCGGAAAAGCCGCTCCGCGATCGCGCAGCCGGACAGCTCGTAGACCGCGAGATAAAGAATACCCAGCATCGAGAAACCTCCGAGAAAACACAGAGTCGTTTGAATTCGTTTCCATTATATATTATACTGTTCTTTTTCCCTTTGCGCAAGTCGCAAATGATGTGGCGGAAGCATGAATATACAGCCCATTCCCGGCTCTTTTGCATACTTAATCATATTTTTGGTTAAAAATCCGGTTTTCGCTTGCATTCTCCGGCGGAAGAGTGTATAATCCCAGCATATCCAATGCATAGCAATTTGAGGAGGGCAACACAATGAAAAAGATTATCGCTCTGGTTCTGATCATGATGTTCTGCGTTTCCGGCCTGGCCTTCGCCGACGCGAAGCCCGAGCTGCACATGGGCACCAACGCCAACTTCCCGCCCTATGAGTATCACGAGTACATCGACGACGTGGACACCATCGTGGGCATCGACGCCGAGATCGCCGCGGCCGTGGCCGAGTATCTGGGCTACGAGCTGGTCATCGACGACATGGAGTTCGGCGCCATCATCACCGCCGTGCAGACCGGCAAGATCGACTTCGGCATGGCCGGCATGACCGTGACCGAGGAGCGCCTTGAGTCCGTCAACTTCTCCACCACCTACGCCACCGGCATCCAGGCCATCATCGTGCCCGAGGGCTCCGAGATCACCAGCGCGGACGACCTGACCGCCGAGGGCAAGAACTACATCATCGGCGTGCAGGAGGCCACCACCGGCGACCTGTACTGCACCTGGGACATCGAGGACGAGGGCCTGGGCACCGTGGACCGCTACAAGAACGGCGCGGACGCCGTGCAGGCGCTGCTGACCGGCAAAGTGGACTGCGTGGTCATCGACAACGAGCCTGCAAAGGCGTTCGTGGCCGCCAACGAGGGCCTGGTGATCCTGGAGACCGCCTACGCCGTTGAGGACTATGCCATCGCCATCGCCAAGGACAACACCGAGCTGCTGGACAAGGTCAACGAGGCGCTGGCCGCCCTGACCGAAGACGGCACCATCCCCGCCATCATCGAGAAGTACATCCCCGCCGAAGAGGCCGCGGAATAATCGGGATTCCCGCCCTCGATACGGCCGAATCAATAACGGATCAGGGAGCGACGCGTTCGTTCCCTGTTCCTGCGTTTGGAGGAAGCATCATTGACTGAATGGTTTGACAGCATCAAGGCCCAGTTCATCCTGAACTTCATCGAGAAGAACCGCTGGCGGTATCTCTGGACGGGCCTTTTCACCACCCTGCGCATCACCTTCTTCGCCGTGGTCATCGGCATCGCGCTGGGCACGATCATCGCCATCGTGCGCTCCACGGCGGACAGAAACCTGTCCGACATGCATCCCGGCCCCGGCCGGAGCATCCTGAAATTCGTGGACGGCTTCTGCCGGCTGTATCTCACCGTCATCCGCGGCACGCCGGTGGTCATCCAGCTGATGATCTTCTACTATGTCATCTTCGCCTCTTCGCGCAACAGCGAGCTCATCGCCATCATCTCCTTCGGCCTGAACTCCGCGGCCTACGTGGCCGAGGTGGTGCGCGGCGGCATCATGTCGGTGGACATCGGCCAGACCGAGGCCGGCCGCAGCCTGGGCTTCAACTACGTGCAGACCATGTGGCTCATCGTGGTGCCCCAGGCGCTCAAGAACGTGCTGCCCGCCCTGGCAAATGAGTTCATCGTGCTGCTGAAGGAGACCTCCGTGGCCGGCTACGTGGCCATCAAGGATCTCACCAAGGGCGGCGACATCATTCGCGGCGCCACCTATTCCCCCTTCATGCCGCTGATCGCCGTGGCGCTGATCTACCTGATCCTGGTGGTGTTCTTCAGCTGGCTGGTGGGCAAGCTCGAAAGGAGGCTGCGCAACAGTGACCACTAACGTACTCATCGAGGTCAAAGGCCTCGAAAAGCATTTCGGCACGGGCGCCAAGCAGGTGCGCGCGCTGCGGGGCGTGGCGGCAAATCCACCTTCCTTCGTTGCCTGAACCGGCTGGAGGAGCCCACCGGCGGCCAGATCATCTTCGACGGTGTGGACATCACCTCCCGCTCCTGCGACATCAACCACGTGCGCCGGCGCATGGGCATGGTGTTTCAGCAGTTCAACCTGTTCCCCCACAAGACGGTGCTGCAGAACATCACCCTGGCCCCCATCCAGCACAAGCTGATGACCCGCCAGCAGGCGGACGTCCGGGCCATGGAGCTGCTGAACCGGGTGGGCCTGGCCGAGAAGGCCTCCGCCTATCCCTCTCAGCTCTCCGGCGGCCAGAAGCAGCGCATCGCCATCGTGCGGGCGCTGGCCATGAACCCCGAGGTGATGCTCTTCGACGAGCCCACCTCCGCGCTGGACCCGGAAATGGTGGGCGAGGTGCTGCAGGTCATGAAGGACCTGGCCCACGAGGGCATGACCATGGTGGTGGTGACCCACGAGATGGGCTTTGCCCGGGAGGTCAGCGACCGGGTGATGTTCATGGACGAGGGCCGCATCATCGAGCAGGGCACCCCCGGCGAAATCTTTGGAAATCCTCAAAACAAGAGGACTCAGGATTTCCTGGGCAAGCTGTTATAATGCGATTATATGGAGAGAGGGACACCTTCCCACTCTCCGTTCTTTGTTTATGGCAAACACCTCAAATCTTACGTTATATCTCTCGAATTCATTTGTATAATTTTCATAATAAATCGCACTTTTCGATTAAAAAGTGGAATTCTCAACATTTTGCGCTTGAATTTTAAACAAGTTGGCACTATAATTATGAATTGTGAACGCGCGATACGTTCCTGGAAGGGGAAAATGAAAAACATGGAACAAAAAAACAACTTTGAATCTCTTGAAATGATCGCTGAGAATGTCTTTCAGGTTATCCCGCTGTTAAAGAAGAGACTGTCACATATTTCTGCTTTTCAAAGCAAGCATGGGCTGCCTCTTTCCCATTTCCAGGTGCTCTCCCTGCTTGAAGAGCGCGGCTCCATGTCTGTGTCTGAAATTTCTGAATATTTTGACATTGCCAAGCCAAATATCACCCCGCTGGTGGATCGTCTCGTCAACGCCGGTCTGGTGGATCGCGTTCGCAGCACAACCGACCGCCGTGTGGTCTTTATCGTCATCCTGGACGAGGGCCGCGAGCGCCTGAAGACCATCCGCGAGATGCTGGCCTCCAACGTGGAAGAATGGAAGCGTTCCCTGACCGACGAGGAATTCGCCCAGCTGGCCGAATCCATGAACAACGTGGTCACCTACCTCAAAAAAATCTGAGGGCAAATTGCCTCATTTCATTTGTCAAAAGCGGCGGCGGGATTGCAACCTTGCCGCCCTTTTCTTCGTCTTATAACCAACTGAAGGCCATCGCCGTGAAAAGCGGCGGGGCATCATCCTCAAGGAGGAAAACACCGTGAATAATAAAGCGAAAAGAATCATGTGCGGCCTGATCGCCTGCTCCATGCTGGCTCTCACTGGCTGCGGCAGCACCGTGGACAACCGCGACGACCCGCTCTCCGGCTACTCGGTGGGCTCGCTGCTGCCCTTCGGCACCCGCAATCCCGAGCTGGCCGACAGCCCCACGCCGGCGCCCAGCGCCACGCCGGGCAGCGGCACCGTCGCCAGACCCACCCAGGCCTG
>CADARO010000150.1 GCA_902790345.1 uncultured Eubacteriales bacterium
GCTTTCTTCTGGCACCACGCTGGTGGCGGACATGTACGAGGAGATGGCGCTATGAAGACGAACATAAAGCCGTACCTCGCCATCTTCCGCCAGAAGCTGCTGAGCGGCCTCCAATACCGGGCGGGCTTCTGGGGCACCACCACCACCCACGTGGTGTGGGTGTACATCCGGGTGGTCACCGTGGACATCTTCTACCGCTACGGCAGCGGCCAGGCGGGAGTGACCCTCGCCCAGGCGGCCACCATGATCTGGCTGCAGGAAATGGCGCTGAACCTGATGCCCGGCTTCGGCGTGGACAGCGCCGTGTGGGACAAGATCTCCAAGGGCGACGTGGGCTACGACCTGGCCCGCCCGCTGGACGTGTACAGCCACTGGTATGTGAGCGCCCTGTCGGACAAGCTGGCGCGGTTCCTCCTGTCCATCGGCCCGGTGATGGCGTTCGCGCTGCTCACCCCGGGGGAGATTGGGCTGCGCCTCTCCTCCTCGCCGCTTCACCTGCTGGCGGGCATCGTCACCCTGACCACGGGCCTTCTCCTCTCCTGCGCGGTGATCTGCCTGTGCTACGCCGCCCAGATGGACGTGAACGTGGGCGACGCCCCGGCGCGGGTGCTGATGATCGTGTCGCAAATCCTGGCGGGATCTCTTTTGCCGCTGCAGCTCTGGCCGGACGGCATGCAGGCGTTTCTGCGCCTCCAGCCCTTCGCCGCCATGATGGACCTGCCGCTGCGCTTCTTCGCGGGCTCGGCCAGCCTTTCGGGGCTGCCCCGGGTGCTGCTCAGTCAGGCGGTATGGGGCGCGCTCATCTGGCGGCTGGGCCGAATGTGGATCGGCCGGAACCTCCGGCGGCTGATCCTGCAGGGAGGTTGATGACCATGAGCGACGCCTTCCGCCAATCGCCCCTGGGCCTGTGGACCCGCTACGTGCGCGTTCACGCCCTCTCTCAATTGCAATACAAGGGCTGGCTCATCGCCATGCTGCCCTCTCTGGTTTATGTGGTGACCGACCCTCTGGACGCAGTGCTCATGTTCGACCGGTTCGGCGCCCTGGGAGACTGGACCGCCTCCCGCATCCTGCTGGTGTATGGGCTGGCGCTGTTGTCCTTCGGCCTGTCCGAGCTGTTTGCCCGGGGCATCGACTACTTTCCCATGCTGGTGCGCACCGGCGAGTTCGACAGGCTGCTGCTGCGGCCCCGGGCGCTGCTGTTTCAGACCTGCGCGCTGCGGTTCCACCTGAGCCGGCTCAATCGGGTGACGGCGGGCCTGCTGCTGACGCTGGTGTGTCTCAGGGCGCAGGGCATGGCGGTTACGGCAGCCAACGTGCTGCTGCTTCTGCTGGCCGTCGTCGGCGGCACACTGGCCTACGCGGGCATCATGCTCGTGGCCGCGGCCGCGTCCTTCTTCACCATCGGCCAGAGCGAGCTCGTCAACCTGTTCACCAACGGCAGCTATCAGGTGGCCAAGGCCCCGCCCCAGCTGCTGCCGGGGCTTCTGCGCCGGGCGTTCACCTTCCTCATGCCCATGTTCCTGTTCACCTACTACCCCGCGTCGGCGGTGTGCGGCTGGGGCGGGAGCCGGCTCATGGGCTGGCTGGCGCTGCCGGCCTGCGGGGCGTTCTTCGGGGCGGCGTATGTGTTCTGGCGGGTCGGGGTGAGGCATTATAAGAGCACGGGGTCGTGAAACCACCCCGTGCTATAATCATTGTCAGCACAGAAGGCCGCCAGGAGCGACAGTCCGCGCTTTCTATCACGTCGCTTTGGTAATGCTGATGGACAACCGCCCGCCCAATGCCCTGGCGATTCTTTCCAGCGTGGCAACCGATGGATTGGAGACACCGCGCTCGATCTTTGAAATGTCAGACTGATCGATGCCCGTGAGAGCAGCCAGTTGTTTCTGCGACATGCCGCTCTGCGCGCGCGCGGACGCGACGGCGGACGCCGCGGCCTGATTCGCCGCCGGTTCCTCCTCCCGGATGGTCATCCCATCCTCGTAGATGGTTTCTGTCTCAATATCCAGATCATCGTTCCAGATAATGCCATAACTGCCCATGAGCTTTCCGGACAGGAAGAGCGACCTGTCTTCAAGCGCCCGCAGCTGCGGATACTTGCCAAACAGCATTGCCATATCGTATCGCTTCACTTTTCCATCCTGGAATATGACTTCCAGAGCCGTACCCTCCAGAAAGCGCATGTCAACCGCTTTGTGGAACATGCCGTTCACCTCCCTGACGACAGGATTTCCGTGGCTTAGACTAGACCAGCGGGGGTAGCTTTATGTACTGCTCGGTCTCCCACATCCGGTTGAGTTCTTTTTGATATTTGAAAATAAACTCCTTTACCAGTGCCTTCGCCTTTGGCGGAAATTCCCCCTCCATGATTTCGCCGGTAGCGATCAGGAACGGGGCGTCAAAATCCTGTGTGATCGCGTGAATGTGCGGCGGATTGTGTTCCTTATTGCGCAGGTACATCACGATGATGATTCCGTAGAAGCTGCTGATCGTTGGCATGGAAGCGCCTCCCCTCTTCTGATTTCCATTATAGGGGATATTCCCCCTTTTTGTCAAGGTGCTAATGCCGCCTTATTCTAAATCATAAAAGAACAGGCGCATCTTTTCAGACATGCCTGTATCGTCTTCAAGAGAACTTATTTCATTTTTCCGATGAATTGTCATTTTTCGCCGTCTGATTCTTCTTCCCGAGAACAAAAGGAGACTGGAGTTTTATTTGAGGCAATTCAAGCTTGGGCAGTTCAACTTTGGGGAGTTGTACGTTTATCTGTGGCATCTGAATTAACGGTTTCCTGGCATGCTCGGCCTTCGCTGAATCGCGTCTGGCTTGAATTTCATTGTAAAGATTGGTCAATGCGTGATATGCTGTGAGCACTTCTTCATTGGATGCGTCTACACCTGCACCATAAAGAACATAACACTTATCCTTCATTACAATCGTAAGCGCGGATGCTCCAACATCAGTTACCGCATAAGGGCTACCTCCCTGAAAATCATAATCGGGCGTGCTTTGAAACACATCAAACCACTGGCCGCTAACAAGGCGTACCTTCGCGGGAATCTCTCTTATTGAGATTTGTTTTACATTACGACCAGACTGAAGAATTCGATATTGACGATCACCCGAAACCTCAATTTTTAGCAACTCGGTGATATGACCAGTGATGTTTTTCCCGGTTCTTCCCAAACCTCTGAGGAATCTTTCAATCGCCGCCTGGTGGTATTCTACAATGTAGCCAGATGGATCCACCTGTTCGGCGTCTGCTAAGATGATGCCAAAAGGCTCGTGATGGTCAAAACGAAGAGTATGTTTATATGATGAAGCAGAACGGCCAAATCCAAATTTGGTAATTAGTCTGGCAGGTGCCACTTCATAAAAAACAGGGTAGAACACAGATATACGTTTCTGCAAATACAATTCTGTTATGTTTTCTGGATCAATGAACAATCCATGAATATCAATCTTCTGCGGCATATCGTGCAATCTCCCTCGCGTAGTTACTGTTCAATAAACATATTATATCACATCCTTTGTACCGGCGCAATAGAAAACCCCCAGGCTTTTCAACCTGGGGATATAATCATCTCAACTGTAACAATCCTTCATATATGCCTAGTTCAGCATAACCTGCCCGCCCGTCACTGGGATGGCCTGGCCGGTCTCGTACTTCTGCTCCACGCAGTAGAAGATGGCCTTGGCCACGTCCGCCGGGAAGCAGCCCCGGTTCATGGGCACCTTGGCCATGTAGTACTTGCGCACATCCTCCACGGTCTTGGCGCCGGGCACCTTGCCCGCGTTCAGATACTGCACGAACAGGCCTTTCACCGGGTCGGACCACAGGGGGCCGTCCAGGTAGTTGCCGGGGCAGATGGCGTTCACCTTGATGTTGTAGGGGCACAGCTCCAGGGCGAAGCTCTGGGTCAGGCCGATGCCGCCGAACTTGGAGCCGGCGTAGGCGTAGTTGTTCTTGCTGCCCTCCAGGCCGCTCTTGGAGTTGATGGTGATGATGTCGCCGAACCACTCGGGATCGGCCTCGTGCTCCGCCTCCATGATGGCCGCCGCGTACTTGGCGCAGAGGAAGTAGCCGGTGTAGTTGATGTTGGTCACGAAGTCAAAGCCGCTCTTTTCCAGCTCCATCAGGCTGCCTGCCTTGGCCACGCCGGCGTTGCTCACCAGGATATCCAGCCCGCCGAACACCTCCACGGTTTTCTGCACCATGGCCGCCACGCTCTCCTCGCTGGTCACGTTGACCTCCACGGCGCAGGCGTTCTCGCCCAGCTCCTGAGCCACGGCCTGGGCCCCGGGCAGGTTCATGTCCGCGATCACCACGGCGCAGCCCTCGCGATGCATTTCCTCGGCGATGCCCTTGCCGAAGCCCTGGGCGCTGCCGGTCACGATGGCGATCTTCCCTGCCAGGCGGCCCGAGGTCGCCGGGCGCGCGTGGATGTTCGCCTTCGCCATATCCTGCCACTTCCGCATGTCAATCATGTCTACTCATCCTCCCTTATGTCATTCCATTGCTACCGAACGAACACAAAATACGACACGATCACGCCGATGATCACCAGCGCCAGCGCCAGCGACCCGATCAGCATCATCCGCAGCTCCCGCCAGCGCGCCTGATTCGCCCGCGGCGTGTGGGTGTGATGCCGCGTCCTGTCCAGCTGCTCCTCAAAGCGGCGGCTGGCCTTCTCGCCCGCGATGGCCCCCACCTTCTCCTGCACCTTGTCCAGCTGCCGAAAATCCGGTATGCCGCCCTCAAAGCGCACATAGCCCAGGATCGCGGCCGCCGTGAACAGATCGTCCACCAGGCCGAATTCCGCGAAGCCATCCCGATACGCCCGGCATCGGCTGGCCACGTAGCGCCGGGCGCAGGCCTGAACCTGCCTGAACCGGGCCGGATACTCCTCGCTCAGCCGGACCATGTCCTCCATCTCGTCCGCCAGGTGGGAGGCCGGGGCGTCCAGCAGGCCGTGCATCACGCGGCAGGCCAGAAGACATCCCTGGTCGCAGGGCGTGTCGCCCAGGTAGGCGGCGTAGCCCGTGGCCGATTTCAGCATGCGCACCGTGCCCGGGTCGTCCAGATCCACGTCGTCCCAGCGGATGCTGTCCAGCAGGATCACGATCAAATCGCACAGATCCGCCCGGGACATGCCCAGCTGCTCGCCCCGCTTGCCCTTGCACAGCGCCACGATGCTCTCGTGCAGCTGGCGCGCGAAGTCGTCGCCGCTCATCACGTCTCCCGCCCGGATCACCCGCTCGGTGAGCCGCGGCCATTCCGACCGGGCAAAATCCCGGAAGGCCTCGCCGTTGAGGGCCCCGCGCCCCACCTCCAGCGCTTCCAGCCAGTCCTCCACATACTGCTTCAGCGACATGCCCCGCTCGAAGGGCGGAATCTCCAGCTTCAGCGCCGCCGCGCCGGTCAGCCGCGCCTGAGCGCCGCCCAGCCGGACCCGGTCCATCCACTGCACGTCGTGGGCCAGCAGCGCCCGGGCGGTCTCGAGGCACCTCTCGTCCGGCTCCGGCGCGTTCTCCGGCCATTGATCCCGGCCCTGAGACATGTCGAAGCGCGCGCAGTTCTCCGCCGCGCCGTTGGAGTCGCCCTCCGGCCGGGAGATGAACGCCGAATAGGGCATGGCCGTCTCGCCGGGGGTCATGAGCGTGCAGTAGCTCACCCGCTGGACCGTCTCCACGGGCAGCGCCCGCATCAGCATATCCATCAGCAGCCGCCCCTGCTCCGACACCGCCGCGCTGTCCTGATCGATCACGATGTGCACGGCGCAGCGCTTGTCGCTGGCGGCGCGCTGCAGGGCCGCGATCAGCCGGGCCAGCCGCGCCTCGCCGAACCAGCCGTCGATCAGCCGGAAGCCCGCGCTCAGCTGCCCCGGGTCGGCCAGGGATTCCGGCTTGAGGGTGGGCAGCTTCTCCACCTCGTTGTCCCGGCCCACGTAGGCGTCTCTGAAATTCGACGCGGAGAAGGGCCTGAGGGCGCAGAGCGCCTCGATGTCCGCCGGCTCGTCGATCACCAGCTGATGCACCAGATAGGAGCCGTGGCGGCCGTTGGGATCCACCGCGCAGCGGCTCAGCACCAGGCCGTAGCCCAGGGGATATTGATAGTACACCGGCGCGGGGGAATTGGACTGGCAGCGCAGCACCGTCTGCTGCTCCAAAAGGGAAAGCCAGGCGCTGTCCGTCAGGCCCGCGCTGGCGGCCACCGTGC
>CADARO010000151.1 GCA_902790345.1 uncultured Eubacteriales bacterium
GCTGCTGCGCCGCGCGGCGCGCATGAAGGCGCTGCTCAGCGAGATCACCCCAGGCAACGTGGAATGCGCCCGTATGCTGGGCGACATCGAGAGCGTCGGCCTGTTCACCGAGAGCATGTGCGAGAAGGTGCGCGCGGCGCTGAAGGTGCTCGAGTACAAATACACCTGCGACGAGCGCTGCGTGGGCGACACGGCGCTGCTTCGGGAGGCGCGAGGCGCCAACCCGGCTGTCAGGTTCGTCATCATGGAGCCCTTCATCCTGCCGGTGGGGCAGTGGGCGGAGGACTGGGAATCGAAAATCGCGAAAATGCGGCTCTATCAGGCGGCGGCGGCCCGGGTGGCTGCGGATTTCGGCGCGATGTTCGTGCCGTTGCAGGCGCGTTTTCTGGCGCTGGCCAGGGCATACGGCGCGCCGTACTGGATCTGGGACGGCGTGCATCCCACCGAGGCGGGCCACGGTGTCATCGCCTTCGAGTGGATGGAGCGAACGAAGGACATACTGGGGCTGAGTTCAATCGACAGGTAAGAGGGGAAGGAGAAGGGCTATGCGACTGCTGGAGGAAAAGATACTGCGCAACGGGCGCGCGCTGAACGAGGACGTGCTGCTGGTGGATTCATTTTTGAACAATCAGGTGGACGCGCCGCTGATGGCTGAGGTGGGCAAAACGCTGGCTGAGGCGGCGAAGGAGCTGGGCATCACCCGGGTCATCACCATCGAGAGCTCGGGCATCGCCCCGGCCATGATGACCGCCATGACATTGGGCGTTCCGCTGGTCATCCTGAAAAAATCCACCTCGCGCATCCTGAAGGACGACGTGCTGCAGACCGAGGTCTTCTCCTTCACCAAAAACGCCGCCTACCAGCTGACGCTGAAGAAGCGCTTCGTGCTGCCCGGCGACCGGGTGCTGCTGGTGGACGACTTCCTCGCCCGGGGCGAGGCGGCTCATGGGGCGTCGCGGCTCATCGAGCAGGCGGGCGGCTCCGTGGCGGCCATCGGCATCGTGATCGAGAAGTCCTTCCAGCCGGGCCGCGCGCTGCTCACGGAGAAGGGCTATAAGGTGATCTCCCTCGCCCGTGTGGCGAGGATGGGCGAGGGCTTCATCGAGTTTACCGAGGCGGACGCCTGACCGATTCAGAAAAAGGACACCGCGTTTTTGCAGCGCGGCGTCTTTTTTTGCGCCTTTCACTCGGGGAAGAAGGCCTCCTCCACCCGCAGGCACAGCCGGTGGTAGAACAAAAGGTGATCCTCCTGAACCAGATAGGTCTCTGTCTCATCGGAGCGCAGCGCCAGGTCGCACAGCGGGGCCAGGGCGCCCCCGTCCTGGCCGGTGAGGGCCAGGGTATGAAGGCCCAGCGCCTTCGCCGCCTTCGCGGCCAGGAGCACGTTCTTCGCGTTGCCGGAGGTGGAGATGCCCAGCAGCACGTCGCCGGGCCGCCCGTAGGCCATGACCTGCTGGGCGTAGACGAATTCGCCGCCCTGGTCGTTGTTCACCGCGGCGATGAGCGCGGCGTTGGATGTCAGATCGATGGCGGGCAGGCCCAGCTGCAGCCTGTCCGTGCCGACGGCCCTTTGCAGCGCCTCGGGCAGCGGGCGCTTTTTGCGAAAGCCCTTGGCCAGCTCTCCCACGATGTGGGCGCAGTCCGCGGCGCTGCCGCCGTTGCCGCAGAGCAGCAGCTTGCCGCCGCTCCGGAAGCAGCTCACCAGCATGGACACCGCCGCCTCGAAGGGGATCGCGTTCAGATCGGTCATCGTTCATACCTCCCATTCAAAGGGCTCGGGCAGCGCGCGGATGACGTCCACATAGCGGAGGACGGTGTCCGCGTCGAAGCGGGGGAAGCCCGACAGGTAGTGGTTGGCGTATTCGACGCCGTCGATGGTCCAGCGCAGGATGTACAGCTTCTGCGTGCCGGCCAGCTCGCGGATGGAGCCCACCGTGACGTTTTCGTTGGCGGGGGACAGGGTCTCGCCGGCCAGCAGCGCGTCGCCGGTGTCGCCGTCCTCCACGCGCCAGCTGACGACATGGCTCTGGCGACTGTCGTTTGACAGCACCACGCCGTGGGTCCAGTCCACCAGCTCATCCATCATCAGGCACACAGGCCGCTGGACCCGCCGGATGTAGTGCCAGGCCAGCTTCTTCACGCCGTAGTAATCCACCACCGCGTCGGAGATCTGGGGCCAGCCGTCGATCATGTTCCACCAGATGATGCCGGTTCGCCGCCATTTTTTCAGGCGCGTGCGCTCCACGAAGAACTTCTTTGCCTCGGCCTGCACGATCTGCGACAGGCGGCTGAACCGCTGAAGATCCTCCGGCACGTCGCCGAAGAAGATGCCCACCTGGTCGTGCATCAGCCGGATGCGGCTGTAGCCCCGCCGCCCCTTGGGCAGGTAGTCCGTGTCGTGGGTGTCCCAGGAATCGTTGCCCAGCCAGGGCGTGAGCTTGTCCTCGGGGATGAATTTCCTCAGCGAGGACACGGCGGGGCAGCCGTGATAGCCGCACTCGCTGATGAAGTGGGCGCTGGAGTGCTTGTAGAAGTCGTCCTTGAAATAGGCCCGGGCGCCCCAGTTGTGCTGTTCGGGCACGTCATAGCGGGCGATGCCCTCGGGAATGTAGGGCGAGGAGGGCAGGAACAACCGCCAGGGGTCGTTCATGCTGACCACCCGGGGCAGCACCTCCCGGGTGAGCGGGTTGTAGCGGTTCATGTCGGTGGGGTAGCCCCGGCCCACCTGGCCCTCGTCGCACTCGTTGTCCCCCGCCCACAGGAGCAGGGAGGGGTGGTTGCGCAGCTTGCGCACCACGCTGGTGGCCTCCTTCTCCAGCGCGGCCATGAAGGCGGCGTCGGTGGGGTAGACGGCGCAGGCCATGGCAAAATCCTGCCACACCATGATACCGGCCTCGTCGCACAGGTCGAAGAAGCGGTGATCCTCGTACACGTTGCCGCCCCAGCAGCGCACGATGTTGCAGCCGCATGCCCGGAAGAGGCGCAGCGCCCCCTCCACCCGTTCGGCGTCCCGGCTGTGCAGCGCGTCCATGGGCACCCAGTTGGAGCCCTTGGCCAGGATGGGCACGCCGTTGCACAGGATTTTGAACTCGCCCTCGTCGCCGGGCTTCATCACCTGCCGGATATCGAAGCGCCGAAGGCCCACCCGCAGCCGCCGCTCATCCACCACCGCGCCGTCCCTGATGAGCTGGACGGCGGTGTCGTAGAGGTTCTGCTCGCCGTAGCCGGCGGGCCACCACAGCTTCGGCGCGGGGATGTCGATGTCGAAGCCGCCGCTGACGAACAGCAGCTTCTTCTCCCGCTGGAAGGCGGAGTCGCCGCAGCGCCCGCTGACCCGCACGCTGAAGCCCTCGATGAAGGGATCGTCCGTCTCGAAGCGCACCCGGCAGGCCAGCCGGGCAGCGTTCTCGCTGGCCCGAACCGGGGCGAGATAGACCTGGGTGAGCCGGGTGGCCTCCCGCGTCTCCAGCCGCACGCCCCGCCACAACCCGGCGGAGAGCAGCCGGGGCATGATGTCCCAGCCGAAGGAGGAGGCGGGCTTGCGGATGCGGGTGTACTCGTCGCTGCCCTCGCCGCCGATGAGCATGGCGGGGAAATCCTGCCGCCGGGCCTCGTTGATGGCCGAGCGGACGCGCACGTGCAGCGTATTCTTCTCGCCGGGCTTCAGGGCGTCGGCGGCGTCGAACTCGTGGGCGATGAACATGTTGTCCGCCTCGCCCAGCTTCACGCCGTTCAGGAATATCTCGGCATAGGTGTCGATACCCTCGAACACCAACACGCAGCGCTTGCCCGCGCATTCGGCGGGGGCGTCGAACGCGCGCTCAAACCACCACTGATAGAATTCGTATTTCCGGAAATCATAGAGATTCTGATCGTAAAACGGGTCTTTTTCCAGCCCGGCGCGCACCAGGTCCAGCTCCACGTTGCCGGGCACCCGCGCCTCGATGGAGGGCCAGTTCGCCTGGGCCAGCGCCTCCGGCGTGCCGGGCAGCGGGCCGTCCTCGGGATGATAGTAAAGCCGCCATGAACCGTTCAGCGAAAGAGAAAGCATGGGTCGCACCTCCGATGAATCAGCTTGTGTCAGCTTCATCATAGCACGAACGGGGCCAATGCGCAATCGGAATTTGCCGATCAGAAGTCGGCGTTCTGCCGCTGGGCCAGGGGGCGAAGGGGCGAGGCGTGGGAGCTGAACCGGGCCTGCACCTCCACCGGAGAGCCGAACAGGCAGCCGGGGTCTCCCGTCTCCGCCAGGTATTCCCGCACGCGCTGATCCCGGTCGGGCGGGCCGACCCGCACGCGGGCCACGTCGCCGCCGGGCAGCTTTTGCTGAATCATAAAAACACCTCCCGCTCACAGCATGTCCCAAACGAATGGAATCATGCGGCGGGCGTTTTTTTGCCCTTTTTCCCGCGAAAAAAGCCGCTCGTTTTTCTGTCACTCGACGAAGAAAGCGGCCTTTCGCGCAAGGATTTGTGTTTTTCACAGGCGAAAATGAGGGATGAAACCGAAGCGGGAGGTGTCTCATTTGCTGGATTACGAGAAACGAAACGGAACGGTCTGTGTGCGCCTGTCCGGTGAGCTGGATCACCGGCGGGCGGAGGCCATTCGCCCGGAGCTGGACGGATTGATCGCCGACCCGGGGGTGCGGCGGCTGGTGTTTGACTTCGCGGGGCTGGAATTCATGGACAGCTCGGGCATCGGCATGCTGATCGGGCGCTACAAGCTGATGCGGAGCCGGGGCGGCAGCGTGGCCGTGATGCCCGGCGGGCGGCGAGTGGAGCGCCTCATGGAGCTCAGCGGGCTGTATGAGATCATCGAGAAGCTGGCGTAGGAGGGGACAACATGAAGATCATCAACGAAATGCGGCTGGATTTCTGGTCGCGCCCGGAGAACGAGGCGCTGGCGCGCATGGTCATCAGCGCCTTCATCATGCCCGTGAATCCCACGCTGGAGCAGCTGGGCGACGTGAAGACGGCGGTGTCCGAGGCGGTGACCAACGCCATCGTGCACGGCTATCGGGAGGCGAAGGGCCTGGTGCGGCTGCGGGCCTCCCTGGACGAGGCGGGGGGCCTGAGCGTGGAGATCGCGGACAAGGGCCGCGGCATCGAGGATGTGGATAAGGCGCGGCGGCCCTTCTTCACCACCATGGAGGATTCCGAGCGCTCGGGCATGGGCTTCACCGTGATGGAGAGCTTCATGGATCAGGTGGAGGTGATTTCGCAGCTGAACAGCGGAACCATCGTGCGCATGACGAAGCGGCTTGCGCCGGCCCCCGTCCTGGCGCGGGAGGCTTGAGCGCCGCCTCGGACAAAAGCGATCGGGAGCTGATCGAAGCCATACGCCGGGGAGACGGGGAGGCGCTGGAGCAGATGGCGCTGCGGCACGATGCGCTGGTGCACTACGTGGTGAAGCGGTTCGAGGGCCGGGGCCGGGAGCGGGACGACCTGGTGCAGCTGGGGCGGCTGGGACTCATCAAGGCGGCCCGAAATTTCGACCCGGAGGCCTATCAGGTGCGCTTTTCCACCTACGCCGTGCCGCTCATCATGGGGGAGATACGCCGCTTCCTCAGGGACGACGGCCAGGTGCACGTGGCCCGCTCCATCCGGGAGAACGCGGCGAAGCTGGCGCGGCTGCGGGAGGAGTGCGGCGACGACGTGCCCCTGGACGAGATGGCGGCGAAGCTGGGTCTCTCCCGGGAGGACGCGCTGCTGGCCATGGAGGCCAGCTACAGCGTGCGCTCCCTGAGCGAACCGCTGGGAGACGGCGACCTGCTGCTGCAGGATACCATCGGCGCGGACGACACGGCGGCGCTGGTGAATCGGATCGACCTCATGACCATGCTGGACAGCCTGCCCGCCCAGGAGCGGGAGCTGATCCGCCGGCGCTACTTTCTGGATCAGACGCAGACCAGCATCGCCGCCGACCTGGGCATGACGCAGGTGCAGGTCTCCCGCATGGAGAGCCGCATTTTGAAGCGCCTGCGGGGCATGGTGGGGTGAGAGCAATTGGCAATTCGCAATGCGCAATTCGCAATTATGAGTCTGGCGGTGTCCAGTTTCAGCACATCGGTAACAGAAAGTTTCAGGACATAGGTAAGGGTTTGTGTCAGGACATAGGTAAGACTTTCCGGTATACTCGGCACAAA
>CADARO010000152.1 GCA_902790345.1 uncultured Eubacteriales bacterium
TGGCCGCGGCGGTGTCGGGCATCAGTCTGCTGGACTTCATGAACACCATGACCGGTTCCAATCTGGAGAATTTCACCATCATGGCGATGGGTATTACCCCGTATATCAATGCGTCGATTATCATGCAGCTGCTCTGCGTCGCCATTCCGAAGCTGGAGGCTCTCCAGAAGGAAGGCGAGGAAGGCCGCAAGAAGATAGCGCAGATTACCCGTTATGTCACGGTTGGTTTGGGATTCATTCAGGCTGTGGCCCTGTCCATTGGTCTGGGCGCCGCGGCTTCCACCGCATGGTATAACTACGTCACCATCGGCCTGTGCCTGTCTGCCGGCACCGCGCTGGCCATGTGGATCGGCGAGCGCATCAATGAGAACGGCATCGGCAACGGCATTTCGCTGCTGATCTTCGCCGGCATCATCGCCCGGCTGTCCAGCCAGATCGTCAGCTACATCCGCAACATCGCGGTGGGCTACGTGTCCATCTGGGCCGGCCTGGTGGTTCTGGTTCTGAGCCTGGTCATGATCGTGGCGGTCACGCTGGTCGATCTGGCCGAGCGCCGTATCCCGATCCAGTATGCCAAGCGCATGGTGGGCCGCAGGATGTACGGCGGTCAGACCACCCACATCCCGCTGAAGCTGAACGCCTCCGGCGTGCTGCCGCTGATCTTCGCGTCGGCGATCATGCAGTTCCCCAGCACCATCTTCTCCTTCATGCCCAACTCCGGCGCGGCGAAGTGGTGGGATACGTTCTACGGCCGCAGCGGCTGGTATATGCTCATCTTCGCGCTGATGATCTTCGGCTTCACCTTCTTCTACACCTCGATCACCTTTAACCCGATCGAGATGAGCAAGAACATTCAGCAGAACGGCGGCATGATCCCCGGCATTCGCCAGGGCAAGCCCACCGCCGACTACATCGCCAAGATCAGCAAGCGCATCACCCTGTTTGGCGCCCTGTTCCTCGCCGTGCTGGCCACGCTGCCCACCTTCTTCTATCGGTTGGTCGGCCTGAACCTGCCCCTCGCCGCGAGCTCCCTGCTGATCGCAGTCAGCGTCGCCATCGAGACGGCCCGTCAGCTCCAGGCGCAGATGGAGATGCGTCACTACAAGGGATTCCTGAAATAATGAGTCTCGGGAGGCAAGCGCATGAATCTTGTTTTTCTAGGCCCTCCCGGCGCGGGCAAGGGCACTCAGGCCGCTGTCGTGAGCCAGGCCCTGGGCATCCCGCACGTTTCCACCGGCGATATGTTCCGCAAAGCCCTGAAGGAAGAAACGCCCATCGGCCTGAAGGCCAAGGCGTTTATGGATAAGGGCGAGCTGGTTCCGGATTCCGTCACGATCGAGATGGTGAAGGAGCGCCTCAGCGAGGATGACTGCAAGAACGGTTATCTGCTGGACGGCTTCCCCCGCAATCTCGATCAGGCGGAAGCCCTCGCCACCTTCTCGCAGCTGGACGCGGCGGTGAACATCGCCGTGGCCGATGAGAAGCTCATCGCCCGCCTGTCCGGGCGTCGGTTCTGCCCCAAGTGCAGCGGCACCTTCCACGTCAGCAAGCTCGCCGACGAGAAGACCTGCCCGGACTGCGGCGCGGAGCTGATCCAGCGGGCGGACGACAACCCCGCCACCATCGCGAACCGGCTCAGCGTGTATCACAAAGAGACCAGTCCGCTGACCGCGTTTTACGCGCAGAAGGGCCTTCTGAAGGAAGTGGACGGCGACCAGTCCATGGACGACGTTTCCGCCGCCATTCTGAAAGCCCTGGCGGTTAACCTATGATTACGATTAAATCTGCCGAAGAAGTCGGCAAGATGCGAAAAGCGGGTGCGCTTCTTCACCAGGTGCTTGAGGAGCTGCGGAAACTCGTTGAGCCCGGCGTCACCACAGCCTACATCGACCAGATGGCCGAGAAGCTGATCCGGGACGCCGGCGCCATCCCCTCTTCCAAGGGCTACGAGGGCTTCCCGGCCTCGATCTGCGCGTCGGTGAATGATGAAGTCGTGCACGGTTTCCCCCGCAAGACGCCCCTGAAGGAGGGCGACCTCCTCTCCATCGACTGCACGCTGATCCTGGATGGCTGGCAGTCGGACAGCGCGCTTTCCGTGGCTGTGGGCAAGGCGGATCCGGAAACCGAAAGGCTGATTCGCGTTACCGAGGAATGCTTCTGGAAGGGCCTTGAGCAGGCCCGGGCGGGCAACCGCATCGGCGACATCAGTCACGCCGTTCAGGAGCATGCCGAGAAAAACGGCTACGGGGTCATTCGGGAGCTGTGCGGACACGGCATCGGCCGCGAGATGCACGAGGACCCGAGCGTGCCGAACTTTGGAACGGCCGGCCGCGGCGTCAGGCTGAGGCCCGGCATGGTCTTTACCATTGAACCCATGATTTCGCAGGGGCGATACCAGACATACGTAGATGACAATGGGTGGACATTTATCACCCGCGACCACAGCAAATGCTCCCATTACGAGCACACGCTGGTCGTGACAACGGGAGACCCGGAGATCCTGAGCTACCCAGGCGCGACGATGCGGAGGTTCCCGGAATGAAGAGGGAATTCAAAGTGGAAACGGGCCGGGTGGTCAGATCGAAGGCAGGGCGAGACGAGGGAAAATACTTCGTCGTCATCGCGCTCGACGGGGAGGAGTTCGCGCTGGTGGCCGACGGCGATCGGCGGGGCGTTGAGAAACCGAAGAGAAAGCGATTGAAGCATCTGTTCGTCACTGAGGAGACGATTTCCGGTCTGCAGTCAAGGCTACAGGCCGGCGAGCCCGTGGAGAACCACGAGATTCGCAAGTGGCTTGCGGCGTACAGGCAAAGGGAGGAGTGAGAACTTGTCCAAATCAGATGTTATTGAAGTGGAAGGCGTCGTCACGGAGTCATATCCGAACGCCGTTTTTGAAGTGGAACTGCCCAATGGGCACAAGGTACTGGCCCATGTCTCCGGCAAGATGAGAATGAACTACATCCGCATTTATCCCGGCGACAAGGTAACGATTGAACTGTCACCCTATGATCTGGCCAGGGGACGCATCACCTGGCGGAGCAAATCCTGACCGACTTCAGTCAAAGGAGGAAACTCAGATGAAAGTGAGACCTTCGGTGAAACCGATTTGCGAGAAGTGCAAGATCATCAAGCGCAAGGGCCGCGTGATGGTCATCTGCGACAACCCGAAGCACAAGCAGAAGCAGGGCTGATCGCCGAGACGAGCGAAAGGCGGGCGGAGCGGCTGCCGTCCTCCTTCAGATAGATTCCCTAAGAGAGAAGGCTCCACGAACGGAGCCGCCGGTACGAGAGCCGATGTGGCTCTGCGTATGATTTAATGGAGGTGCTGAGAACACATGGCACGAATCGCAGGCGTCGACCTTCCCCGTGAGAAGAGAATCGAGATCGCCCTGACGTATATCTACGGCATTGGCAATACCGTTGCCGACGAGATTATTGAGGCGACCGGCGTGAATCCTGACACCCGCGTCAAGGACCTGACCGAGCAGGACGTCGGTAAGATCCGTGACTACATCGACCACAACCTCAAGGTAGAGGGCGACCTTCGCCGTGAGGTTTCCATGGACATCAAGCGTCTGATGGAGATCGGCTGCTATCGCGGCCTGCGCCATCGCCGCGGCCTGCCCGTGCGCGGACAGAACACCAAGCAGAACGCCCGTACCCGCAAGGGCCCGAAGAAGCAGGTTGCCGGCAAGAAGAAGGCAGCGAAGTAATCGATCGAACTAGGAGGAAGAAATATCATGGCAAAGCCGAAGCTGAAAAGGGTTGTTCGCAAGCGCCGCGAGAAGAAACTCGTCGAGCGTGGCGCGGCCCATATCCGCTCTTCGTTCAACAATACGATCGTTACCATCACCGACACCGCCGGCAACGCGCTGAGCTGGGCGTCCGCGGGCGGCCTGGGCTTCCGCGGAAGCAAGAAGTCCACTCCCTTCGCCGCGCAGACGGCCGCCGAGACGGCTGCCAAGGCCGCGATGGAGTATGGCCTGAAGTCGGTTGACGTGTACGTGAAGGGTCCTGGCGCTGGCCGCGAGGCGGCGATTCGTTCGCTGCAGGCCGCTGGTCTGGACGTGAGCATGATCAAGGACGTGACGCCCATCCCGCATAACGGATGCCGCCCGCCCAAGCGTCGTAGGGTGTAAGGGAGGAAACCAACATGGCAAAGAATACACAGCCCGTTTTGAAGAGATGCAAGGCTCTGGGTCTGTCTCCTGCAGTGCTGGGTTACTCCAAGGAGACGAAGCGTCAGGGCAAGCAGACCCGCCGCAAGCAGTCTGAATACGCTCTGCAGCTGAAAGAGAAGCAGAAGGTCAAGTTCATTTACGGCGTGCTCGAGAAGCAGTTCGCCCGCTACTATGAGAAGGCGGTCGGCAGCAAGGGCATCACCGGCGAGGTCATGCTGCAGGAGCTGGAGCGCCGCCTGGACAACGTGGTGTTCCGCGCTGGCTTCGCCAGCACCCGCCGCGAGGCGCGTCAGCTGGTCAATCACGGCCATTTCACCGTGAATGGCAAGCGGTGCGACATTCCCTCCGCGCAGGTGAAGGTGGGCGACGTTGTGGCGGTGTGCGAGAAGTCCCGCCAGAGCGTGAAGTTCAAGAGCCTGATCGAGGAATTTGGCAAGAAGACCATGCCGAAGTGGATTGACCGCGCGCCCGAGGCCTTTGAGGCGAAGATCGCCGCGCTGCCGCTGCGTGAGGATATCGATTTCGAGGTGTCCGAGAACCTGATCGTCGAGCTTTACTCCCGCTGATGAAAATGTTCTGGTTTTTAAATTATCAACGGGTCTCCGCGTGAAAGAGGAGGGATTGCTGAATGATCGAAATCGAAAAACCCAGAATCGAACGTTTGGAGAAGGGCGACGCGCGCTATGGCAAGTTTGTGATCGAACCGCTCGAGCGTGGCTTCGGCCAGACTCTGGGCAACTCACTGCGCCGCGTGCTGCTCAATTCGCTGCCCGGCGTGGCGGTTACCAATGTTCGCATCGAGGGTGTGCAGCATGAGTTCTCCACGGTCCCTGGCGTAAAGGAAGATGTCACCGAGATCATTCTGAATCTGAAGAATATCTCCGCCAAGCTGTTTACCGACCAGCCGAAGGTGATCACCGTTGACGCCACCGGCCCCTGCGAAGTAACGGCGGGCGACATCAAGAGTGATGACGAGGTTGAGATCGTCAACAAGAATCTGCACATCGCGACCCTCTCCGAGGGCGCCCGGCTGCAGATGCAGATGACGCTCGACAAGGGCCGCGGCTATGTGTCCGCGGATCGCAACAAGACCGCCGGCATGCCGATTGGCGTCATTCCGGTGGACTCGATCTTCACCCCGATTCGCAAGGTTAGCTATTCTGTCGAGGATACGCGCGTCGGCCAGGTGACTGACTACGACAAGCTGATCTTCGAAGTTTGGACGAACGGCAGCATCATGCCCGACGAGGCCACCGGCCTGGCCGCGCAGATCCTGACCGATCATCTGACGCTTTTCGTCAATCTGACTGAAAACGTGGTGCCGGGCATTGACTTCAATGAGCCGGAGGACGACAAGAAGGAAAAGGTTCTCGAGATGACCATCGAGGAGCTGGACCTCTCCGTCCGCGCCTACAACTGCCTCAAGCGCGCGGGTATCAACACCGTGGCCGAGCTGGTGCAGCGCAATCAGGAAGACATGATGAAAGTGCGCAATCTGGGCAAAAAGTCGTTGGAAGAAGTGGAGCAAAAACTCATTGCGCTGGGTTTGGCGCTCCGTGCGAGCGACGAATAAGTGCTTAAACGCAGTGCGATAATGTAAGGAGGAACGCGAACATGGCCAACCGCAAGTTGGGCAAGCCGACCGACCAGAGAAAGGCTCTGCTGCGCAACCAGGTGACCAACCTCATCTGGTATGGCAGGATTGAGACCACGCTGGCCCGCGCCAAGGAAGTCAGCTCCATGGCCGAGCACCTGATTACTCTGGCTGTCCGCGAGTGCGATAACACCGTCGAAGTGACCAAGGAAACCAAGAATGACAAGCAGCAGATCGTGAACCTGACCGTGACGAACGACGCGCCGAGCAAGCTGCACGCCCGCCGTCAGATCATGAGCTATCTGTACAACATTCCCGCGGCCAAGAAGGACGACGAGAGCAAGAAGGAATACAAGGAGCGCACCAAGAGGGCATTGGCGGCGGCTACACCCGCATCATCAAGAAGGGCCCCCGTCGCGGCGACGCGGCCGAGATGGTCATTCTCGAGCTGGTGTAATCCAGAAAAAATATGCCGTAAAAAAGAGTCTTTTCTCGCGAAAGGGCTCTTTTTCTTTTTGGCTGCGGCCGACGCTCCTTCCTTTTACGGGCAAAATGTGCTATGATAGACCCAACAAGGCGCAAAGGAGCGTGTGCGTATGAATCCTGAATCCCTGCCCAGAGACATCTTCTCCGGCTGCTGGAACACCGGCCATTGCCAGGGCATCGCCGTGGATCTGAAGCGCGGGGCGGTCTATTATTCCTTCACCACCGCCCTGGTCAAGACCGACCTCTCCGGCCGGCTGATCGGCAGCGTGACGGGCCTTCTGGGGCATCTGGGCTGCATCGCGTTCAATGAGGCGGACGGCCGGGTGTACGGCTCCCTGGAATACAAGAACGACGCCATCGGCCGGGGCATTCTGAACATGCTGGGCAGTGACGCCGCCCTGGAGGACGCCTTCTACATGGCCATCTTCGACGGAGACAAAATCGACCGCCCCGGCATGGACGCCTGCGGCGACGGCGTGATGACCGCGGTGTATCTCAAAGAGGTGGTGGATGACTTCTCCGCGGAGGTGACAGTGGGCGGGCGGAGCGTGCGCCATCGGCTGGGCTGCAGCGGCATCGACGGCACCACCTTCGGCCCCATTCCGGGCAGCGCGGATGGGAAGAAATATCTGTTCGTGGCCTACGGCGTGTACGCCGACGAGACCCGGGAGGACAACGATCATCAGGTGCTGCTGTGCTACGACACGGCAGACTGGGGGCGCTACGAACAGCCCCTTCGCCAGGAGGCCATGCACCGCTCAGGCCCCGTCGCGCCGGATCACAAGTTCTTCGCGTTCACGGGCAACACCACCTACGGCGTGCAGAACCTGGAGTACGACCCCTTCACGAACAGCTTCCTCCTGGCGGTGTATCGCGGCAAGAAGCCGCAGTTTCCCAACCGACCCATGTACATCGTGGACGGCGGAAAGCCGCCCATTACCGCGAAGCTCAGGGGTGTGGAGGCGGAGGGGGAGATGTTGTCGCTGCTGGCGAAGGGCCTGCCCCACGAGAGCGGCGTGTGGGGCTGGGATTTCCCCCTGGGCAGCACGGGTTTGTGCGCGCTGGGAGACGGCTATTACTATGTCTCTCAGGACGGCCGGAGCGAGGACGGCTGGTACACCCACGTGAAGCTGTACCGATGGGACGGCGTGTCGCCGCTGACGCCGATGGAATGAGAGGTGCTTATCATGATGGATAACCGCAGATCCCTGGGCCCATCGGCTTCGGGCAAACCGGTCATGCTGTGCGTCATCGGCGTCGCGGCGATGCTGCTGGGCATCATCCTGGCCCTCTACGCGACGCAGTTCCCGCTCGTGCCAGCGGACGCCGCCACCCTGACGCCGGATGAAATCAAGGACGGCATGGGCCTATCCATCGCCGAGGCCGTGCTGCTGGACGAATACGCCACCAGCGGCACGAATGGGCGCACCGACGCCCATCACTGCGCCGTGTCCTTTGGCGTTTCCGGCGGCCAGACGGTGGTCGCCTCGCTGGAGGTGCCCATGAACGGCCCGCTGTTTGAGACCATGTGGGCCTATCTGAACGATGAGGACGCCTATTTCGGCGACTGCACACTGATCCTGTGCGCCACCACGCAATCGCTGAACGAAAAGCTGGCCGAATTCCTCAGGGATTACGTGAAGAGCACCTTCGGGCCGCTGACGCCCTATCGGGTGGCGCCGGTGAGCCTCATTATGCGGGGTGAGACGCCGGAGGCCTACGCCGCCAGCGTGTCCCGGGAACGCAATCTCTGCCTTCTGGGCGGGGTCGTCCTGATCCTGTGCGGCGCGGCGGTGCTGATCGCCTTCTTCAGGAAGAGGGGCTGAATCAATCAGGATATTGTCTATTGAACAGGAGGGATGCGCCATGCGCGCGGGATTTGGAAAATATGAGATCACGCCCCCCATGGGGGTCGAGCTGGCCGGATACGGCTATTACCTGCAGCGCCGGGCCCAGCGGGTGCTGGATCCGCTCTTTGCCCGGGCCGTGCTGCTGGAGGACGGGGAGAAGAAGGCGCTGATCATCGCCTGCGACCTGCTGGGCCTGAGCCGGGAGGTATGCGACGACGTGTTCGCCCGGGTGAAGCCCCTGGGCGTGGAAGCGGACGACGTGATGCTGCTGAGCGTGCACACCCACACCGCCCCGGTGGTGAAGGATCACGAGGGCTGCGGCGTGCCGGATCCGGACTACGTGGCCGGGGTGGCGGAAAAGATCACCCGGGCGGCGCTGAACGCGGCGGAGGATATGCATGAGGTGGAATCGCTGTCCTTTGTCACCCGGCCCCTGGGCGGCGGTCAGGCCCCCGCCCGGGGCGACGCGGCAGGTCAGGCCAAGCACGGCTTCGCCACGCCCCCGGCAAACACCGGCTTCACCTACAACCGCGCCATTCAGGACGGCCCGGTGGACCGCACCGTCCGGGGCTTCATCATCCGGCGCGTCGGCGCGAAGCCCATCGCCCTTTCCAACGCCGCCTGCCACGCGGTGTTCAACACCGCCATCCCGGAGGTCTCCGCCGATTTCCCCGGCCAGGTGAATCGGCTGGCGGAGGAGGAGGGGTATCTGTCCATCTTCCTGAACGGCACCTGCGGCGACATCGACCCCGCCGAGAAGAGCCGCGTCCAGCGGGACGCCTTCGCCCGGGCCATCGTGGCCGTGTTCGGCGCGGAAGAAAAGCCGCTGCCCCTCACCCTGGCCTCGCGGCCCATTCCCTTCGAGCTGCGCACCGTGGTGATGTCCCGTGAGGAGCGCCATGAGGCGGTTCAGGCCACCGTGGCGGCCCACGGCGGGCCTGAGGAGCTGGCCTCCAGGCCCGCGCTGGTATGGGAGAGGGACATGCTGGCCCGGGAAGCCGAGCTCACCGGCCGGGAGATCGTGAAGCCCCGCTGCCTGTTGCTGGGCGGGGTGCCTGTGGCGTCCATGCCCTTTGAGGGCTACACCCGAATCGGCCAGATCATCCGGGAGATCGCCGGCCGGCCGGACGCGCTGGTGCTGGGCTGTCAGGAGGAGATGCTGGGGTATCTTCCCACCCGGGACGACATCCAGCAGGGCGGCTACGCGGCGCTGGAATCCACCTTCCTCTACCGGCGGTTGCCCGTGGAGGCGGGGGAGGCCGAGCGGCTGGGCGAGGTCATGGGCCATGGAATCAAGGACATGCTTTCGGAGGCGTAAATGAAGAAGATATTCGTAAACGGGCAGGTCTACACGGGGGAGCCGGCGCTGGCGTCCGCGTTCGCTGTGGAGGACGGGCTGTTCACCTTCGTTGGGGATGAGGACGCGGCCCGGGCGCTGGCGAAGCCGGGAGACGAGATCATCAACCTGGCGGGCCGGTTTGTGTGCCCGGGGTTCAACGACAGTCACATGCACCTTTTGAGCTGCGGCCTGGCGCTGCGCCGGGCGAAGCTGAACGAGCACACCGGCAGCCTGCGGGATCTGGTGGATTACTTCCGCGATTTCGCCAAGGACGGTCCCAACGAGCGGGGCTGGCTGGTGGGTCGGGGCTGGAATCAGGACTACTTCACCGACGTCCATCGCATGCCGAACCGCTATGACCTGGATGAAGTGTCCCGGGAGTACCCCGTGGCGGCGGTGCGCTGCTGCGGCCACTGCGCGGCGGTGAACTCGAAGGCGCTGGAGCTGCTGGGCATCACGGCGGAAACGCCCGCGCCGGAGGGCGGCGAGATCGGCCTGGAGGGGGGCCAGCCGGACGGCCGGTTCTACGACGCCGCCATGGACCTGATCTGGGCCGCCGTGCCGGAGGTGGGCAAGGAGGACGTGAAGGACATGATCCGCGCCGCCTGCCGCCGGTTCAACGCCTGCGGCGTCACCAGCTGCCAGACCGACGACTACGCCACCGACTGGCGCATGGTGAACGAGGCGTATCGCGAGCTGAGAGAGGCGGGAGAGCTGACCGTGCGCGTGAACGAGCAGTGCAACTTCCGCGACGTGGACAGCCTGGCGGCGTTCATCGCGGAGGGCCACGTGACCGGCGAGGGGGATCATCTGTTCCGCATCGGGCCCCTCAAGATGGTGGCCGACGGCTCCCTGGGCGGGCGCACGGCGTACCTCAGCCGCCCCTACAGCGACGACCCGACAACCCGGGGTCTGATGCTGTTCTCTCAGAAGACGCTGGACGAGGTGATCGGCTACGCCAACGCACACGGCATGCAGGTGGCGGTGCACGCCATCGGCGACGGCTGCCTGGACGCGGTGCTGGACGCGGTGGAGAAGGCGCTGATCGCCCATCCCCGGCAGGATCACCGGCACGGTATCGTGCACTGCCAGATCACCCGGCCGGATCAGCTGGAGCGCATGGCGCGGCTGCGCATGCACATCTACGCCCAGACCATCTTCATCGACTACGACAGCCGCATCGTGCGGGATCGGGTGGGGGACATGGCGTCTTCCAGCTACAGCTGGAAGACGCTGATGCAGATGGGCCTCACCGTGAGCAACGGCACCGACTGCCCGGTGGAGCTGCCGGACGCCCTGCGGGGCATCCAGTGCGCCGTGACCCGCGCGCCCCTCATGGGCGGCGAGGCCTATCTGCCGGAGGAGGCGTTCACCCTGCGGGAGGCCATCGACAGCTACACCAGCGCCGGCGCCATGGCCAGCTTCGAGGAAAACGTGAAGGGCAAAATTCAGCCCGGGATGCTGGCGGATTTCGTGGTGCTGGAAAAGAATCTCTTCGACGCGCCCCAAGACGAAATCAGCCGCGTCCGTGTGTGCGGGACGTGGCTGGGCGGAGAAAAGGTATTCGGATAAAGAATTCGGCTCCCCAAAATGAGTATGGTCATCAACCAAAGCCGTCGAGGCATGGGTCTGGCGACAATCGGGGTACTCAGCCCTTTCCCCCTGAATCCCCCTTCCCCGCTCTGGCGGGGACGGGGGACCTGGGTTTGCAGGGCTGCGCCCTGCACGGCCTGTT
>CADARO010000153.1 GCA_902790345.1 uncultured Eubacteriales bacterium
GGGGAGACGGCGTCCGCCCAGGATGAGGCAAGGAATAACCGGCGGCTTTGCCCGGATGGCTACGAGGAGGGCGTGGTTCAGGCGGGGGAGACCTACGCGGCGCTGCTGATGCGCTACGACGTCTCCTACCAGGCCTTCCGGCTCACGAATCCCCGGCTTCAACCCGCCGCGCTGATCGCGGGGCAGCGCTACTGCGTTCCGCCCGAGGGCACGCGGCGCGTCTGCCTGGGCGGCGCGGCCAGCTATGTCATCGGCGCGGGAGAAACGCTGCAGACCCTGGCCGACAAGCTGAACACCACCCCCGGCCGCCTGCTGCGGCTGAACCCCACGCTGGCCCCCAGCGACTTCGAGGAGGGCCGGCAGATCTGCGTGATCGAAACATGAGAACGCTTTACATATTCACCGATCTGTGATAAAGTGACAGAGGACGCGGATTCGGCCCGGCGCGTTCGGGCCGGATTCCCGCGCGGATACATTTAGAATGGAGAAGAAACGCATGAAGCTGATTTCATGGAACGTCAACGGGCTGCGTGCCTGCGTGGGCAAGGGCTTCTTCGAGAGCGTGGCGGGGCTGGACGCCGACGTCATCGCCCTGCAGGAGACCAAGATGCAGGCCGGTCAGTTCGACGGCAAACTGGAGGGCTATCACGCCTTTTTCAATTACGCCGAAAAGAAGGGCTACTCCGGCACCGCCCTGTTCACCCGCGTCGAGCCGATCAATGTCAGCTTCGGCATGGGCATTGAGGAGCACGACCACGAGGGCCGGCTCATCGCGGCGGAATTCGAGGATTTCATCCTGGTGGTGTGCTACACCCCCAACTCCCAGAAGGAGCTGGCGCGGCTGGACTACCGCATGCGCTGGGAGGCGGACTTCCGGGCCTGGCTGAAGGGCCTGGACGAGAAGAAGCCCGTCGTGCTCTGCGGCGACCTGAACGTGGCCCATCGGGAGATCGACCTGAAAAACCCCCAGTCGAACCACATGAGCGCGGGCTTCACCGATCAGGAGCGCGCCGCCTTCGGCCAGCTGCTGGACTGCGGCTTCGTGGACAGCTTCCGCCATTTCTATCCCGACGCCACGGGGGCTTACAGCTGGTGGAGCTACATCGGCCACGCACGGGATCGGAACGCGGGGTGGCGCATCGACTATTTCGTGGTTTCGGAGAAGCTGAAGGAGCGCATGACCGGCGCGGCCATCCACAACGAAATCTTCGGCTCGGATCACTGCCCGGTTGAGCTGACGCTGGCATGAACGTCTACGATTTCGACAAGACCATCTACCACCGGGACACCACGGCCCAGTTCTACCTTTGGTGCCTTGCGAGATGGCCGAAAATCGCGCGGCGCTGGCCGGCCGTCCTTCGCGCGGCGCTGAGGCTGGCGCTTCACAAAACCGACAAGACCGGCTTCAAGGCGGTGTTTCTGCGCTTTCTGGAGGACGTGCCCGCGCCGGAACGGGAGATCGAGCGGTTCTGGGACAGGAACATGCCCCGCGTTCACCGCTGGTATCTTTCTCAGCGCCGGGAGGACGATGTGGTCATCACCGCCTCGCCGGCGGATTTCGTGCGTCCAGCCTGCCGTCGCCTCGGCGTGACGCGGGTGCTGGGCTCGCCGGTGGACATCGCCACCGGGCGCTACCACGGCGTCAACTGCCACGGCGCGGAAAAGGTGCGGGCGTTCAGAGAAGCCTTCCCGGCAGCGCGCATCGACCGGTTCTACTCCGATTCCCTGGGCGACGCGCCCATGGCCGAGCTGGCGAAGGAAGCTTTTCTCGTGAAGGGGGAGCAGCTGACGCCCTGGCCGGGCCGAAAATAAGGCAAAAATGAGGCGTTTCCCAAAAGTTGAACGGTCATTGAACCCGGAAAAGCCCGGAAACACTGAATATATTACGAAATTATGACAGATATGACGGCAATTTGACAAGCCAAAAAGCCTGTGGATAACTTTTTGCGGAACAAAAGAAGGGAAGACCGACCCATGAATCAGAAGACGCGCGCTGAATTGAAGCGCGGGTTTGCCATGCTTGAGATGCTGTATTGGCTCACTTACGGCGCGTTCACCACGTATCTGGTATCCTTCGTCACGGCGACGCGGGGAGCCAGCGCCACGGTGGCTGGGCTGATGCTGGCGCTCTTTATGGCCAGCGCCTGCGTGGGCCAGTATGTGATCGGTGGCCTGTGCGACCGGAGGCAGAACAACCGGGCCGTGTTCCGGGCGGGTATGGCGATCATCATCGCCCTGGAGCTGGCGGTGTACTTTTCGCCGAACATGGCGCTGATGGGCGTAGGCTGCGTGTGCCTGGGGTTCATCCAGCCGCCCATCGGCGCGATCCTGGACACCTGGCTGATTCGCAGCTTCCCGGACGAGCCGGGGGCGTACTCGCCGCTGCGGGCCCTGGCCAGCCTGGCCTACGCGGTGCTGATGGCGGTGATGGGCGTGCTCATTGAGCGCGTGGGTCACGGGGCCATGCCGGTGCTGTCGGCGCTGTTCGCGCTGGCGGGCATTGCCGTGGCTACCCGCATGCCGGAGATTCCGAGGGCGGCGTCGGCCGCGCGGGGCGGCGAGGTGAAGCTCGGCATGCTGCCGAGGGTGGTGTGGCTGTTCGTGCTGGCCATGGGCGTCATGGGCGTGGCGAACATCCCGCTGCTGAACATGAACCTGCTGATCCTGGGCAGCGTGGGCGGCACGGTGGCCAGCATGGGCCTGGCCACGGCCTTCAACACGGCGGCGGAATTCCTGATGATGCGCTTCGCCGGGCCGGCGTTATCCCGATACAGCGCTCGGCAGCGCATGCTCATTGCCTGCGTGCTATATGTGGGCTCCACGGTGCTGATGATCCTGTCGCGCACGGTGTGGCTTTTGTATCTGGCCAGCTTCATCAATGGCATGGCCTACGGCATCCTGCTGCCGGCCCGCCGCCAGTTTGTCACGGAGATCGCCCCGGAGGAGGCCCACAACCGGGTGCACGGCCTGGGCGACATGGCGTATCTCAACTTCGGCGGGCTGGTGGGCAACCAGATGTCCGGCCTGTTGATCGATTCAAAGGGCGTGCGGTTCATGCTGTCGGTGTCGCTGGGCATTCAGGTGGTGGGGCTGGCCGTGATGAGCCGCCTCAGAGGCGCCTTGCGAAAAGAAGCGAAATGACACAAAATGCGCCGAAATATCTTGACTTGACGGCGCAATTTCCGTAGAATAGCTATGTGAGTGGAATACACGCGGCGGCCACGCGGCCGGTTCGCGGATTGAGTATGGAGGAGTGACAGCCCATGTTTTACGAAATGCAGATTGCCGGCCTCACGCGCCAGCTGCCCCTGTGCAAGGTGAGCGACACGCTCTACATCGGCGCGTTCGTGATTTTCGGCGACGTCGAGCTGACGGTGCGCACCGCCGAGGCGCTGCTGAAGAAGGCACCCGAACACGACGTCATCATCACCGCCGAGTCGAAGGGCATCCCGATCGCCTATGAGATGGCCCGTCAGGAGGGCGTGAACCGCTACATCATCGCCCGAAAGGCCCCGAAGCTGTACATGAAGAACGTGTTCACCACCGAGGTGAAGTCCATCACCACCGAAAAGGTACAGGTGCTGTGCCTGGACGGCGAGGACGCCGAATACCTGCGGGGCAAGCGCGTGCTGATCGTGGACGACGTCATCAGCACCGGCGAATCCCTGAACGCCATCGAGACGCTGGTCAATCAGGCCGGCGGCAACATCGTGGGCAAGATGGCCATTCTGGCCGAGGGCGACGCCCAGGGCCGGGAGGACATCATCTATCTGGAGCCGCTGCCGCTGTTCAATCCGGACGGCACGGTGAAGGCGTAAGCGACAATACGCAAAAGAGCGCAGGAGAGGCGTTTGACCTCTCCCGCGCTCTTTGCGTATGCGTCAGCTGATGGTGATGCTGCGCTTGGTTTCCTTCGGCTGAACCTGTTCCTTGGGCAGGGTCAGGCGGAGCACGCCGTCCTGATAGGCGGCCTGGATCTCGTCCTTGCGGATGCCCTCCACGTTGAAGGCCCGGCTCATGCGGCCGAAGCGCCGCTCGTGGATCACGTAGCCGTTTTCATTCTTCTCATCCTTGTTTTCGTTGCGCTCAACGCAGATGCTCAGCACGTCGTTTTCGATGTCGATGTGGATGTCATCCTTGGCCACGCCGGGCAGCTCGGCGTCCAGCTGATAGCTGTCGCCCTCGTCGCGCACGTCCACGCGGAAGGAATTGTCCTCGGGCCGGGCGAAGAACGGGCGGAAGAAATCATCCGCGAAGGGATTGACGGGGCGATTCATCATAGAGGAACGATAGGGAATCATAGTAAACATAACATTGCGCCTCCTTAAAGCGTCGATCAATTGTATTATGGACTGTTCCGGGATTTCTCATCCCCTTGGAACGATTTAGAGTATAGCATGAAGGTCAAAGAAAGTCAATAGATAAATTTGACTTTTACTGACTATTAACCAAAGGGACAATTTGCCGCCACAGGGAAAAGAAAAGGAAATATAACGGCATCATCGAGAAAAGGGACTTGAAAAAGAAAGGTCATGCTCTTATGATAGAGTCGTTTTGTCCGGTAAACCAACACAGCAGCAAAAGAGGCGCAATACATGGTCAAATCGGCGGGAAAAGCGAATGAGAACCCGGGATGGCGGGGGAGCGCGGCGGCGTTTCTGCGCAAGAACGCGGTGCTGGCGATTGCCTTCTGCGCGGCGGTGATTTCGAGCCTTCTGGTTCCGCCGGACGCCGCGTATCTGGGCTATTTCGACGTGAAGACGCTTTGCTGCCTGTTTGGCACGCTGGCGGTGGTCTGTGCGCTGAAGAACATCCACTTCTTCTCCATCCTGGCGGGCCGCATCATCCGCTGGACGGGCAACGCCCGGCTGGCGGCGCTCACCCTCATCTACATCACCTTCATCGGCTCCATGCTCATCGCCAACGACATGGCGCTGATCACCTTCCTGCCCCTGGGGTACTTCGTGTTCTCCACCACGGACCGGCGGGAGGAGGTGGCCACGGTGTTCATCTTGCAGAACATCGCGGCGAACCTGGGCGGCATGCTGACGCCCTTCGGCAATCCGCAGAACCTCTACCTCTACGCCCATTACAGCATCCCCACTCTGGAATTCATGCAGATCATGCTGCTGCCCTTCGCGGCGGCCATCCTGCTGGTGAGCCTGTGCTGTCTGCTGGTGCCGAAGCACAGCCTGCGCGTATCGGTCACGGCGGATCGGGATTATTTGCCGGCGGGGCGAACGTCGATCTATCTGGCCCTGTTCGCGCTGACCATCCTGATGGTGTTCCGCGTGCTGCCGCCCTGGCTGGTGCTGACGACGGTGGTGGCGGCGCTGCTGGTGATGGATCGAAAGGCGCTGGCCATGGTGGACTACGGCCTGCTGCTGACTTTCGTATGCTTCTTCATCTTCTCCGGCAACATGGGCCGGCTGCCCACGGTGCGGGGGTTTTTCTCGTCGCTTCTGGAGAAGAACACGCTGCTCACCGCCGTGCTCTCCTGTCAGCTGATCTCCAACGTGCCCTCGGCCATCCTGCTTTCCCAGTTTACGGAGAATTACGCCTCACTCCTCACCGGCGTGAACATCGGCGGCGCGGGCACGCTCATCGCCTCCCTGGCCAGCCTCATCACCTTCCGCGAATACGCCAGCCACTATCCGGAGGGCGTGAAGGGCTACATCCTGCGCTTCGCCGCGCTGAATTTCGGCTTTCTGATCGTCATGACCTGCTTCTGCGTGGCGATTGGCCGCTGAAGGGGCAAAGAAAAACCCACGCTGTGGAGCGGCGTGGGTTTTTGCTGTATCCAATTATTTGCGGCGGTACACGCCCAGCGTGTCGCCCTGGGCCACGCGGAAGCCGCCGCCTGGCCGGAACGCCGCGCCGTCCCGCTCGGCGATGAGGATCAGCAGACCCTCCTCCGATTCGATCTGTTGGGTGGTCTTGCCGATCCACCGGCTGTCGAGGCCCACGTGAACGCTGGTAAGCCGGGCGTCGAAGGGAGTGCCTGTGCCCTGCGCCTTGGTGTAATGCTCCACGAAGCCGGCGGAAATGATGCCTG
>CADARO010000154.1 GCA_902790345.1 uncultured Eubacteriales bacterium
TAAGCGGATTTGCCTCCATAGCCCCCATATGACCACCAGCATCCAGTAGGAACGCGCCAGGCCGAACAGCAGGTTGCACAGGCCGGAGAGGATCAGGCCGGTCACGATGTATCGCCGGGCGCTGATCCGATCCACGATGGAGCCGTTCACCATCTGCCCGGCGGCGTACACCAGCGCGAACACCGTCTGAAACAGGCCGCCCTGGGCGTCGGTGAGGCTCAGATCCGCGATCACGCTGCCCAGCGCCGCCCCCATGTTGAGCCGCGCCACGTAGGCCGCCGCGTAGGCGACGAAGCAGCCGATCCACACCTTCCGCTGATTCGGGGAAAACCGCGCGTTCATTCAAAGCACTTCTTTCGTTATCAGTCAGCCCTGTCTCCCAGCTTGCCCTCCGCCCAGTGCTTGCGGCACAGGGCGACGTAGCTCTCGTTGCCACCCAGCATGATCTGCTCACCGGTCTTCACCACCCGGCCGTTGGCGATGCGGGCGTTGCAGGTGGCTTTGCGGCCGCACCAGCACACCGTCTTGACCTCCTCGATGGTGTCCGCCCAGGCCATGAGCCACTTGCTGCCCTCGAACAGGTTGCCCTGAAAGTCCGCCCGCAGCCCGTAGGCCACCACCGGCACGTTCTTCTGATCCACGATGTCCACCAGCTTCTGCACCTGCTCCCGGGTGAGGAACTGGGCCTCGTCCACGATCAGGCAGTCGTACTGAATGACGTCGATCTCGTCCAGCTCCTCCACGTAGCGGCAGGGCGCTTCCAGCCCCACCCGGGAGCGCACCGTGCGCTCGCCGTCTCTCGTCTCGAGTCGGGGCTTGAGCATCAGCGCGTTCTGTCCGCGCTCATAGTAGTTGTAGCGCACCATGATGGCGTTGGCCGTCTTGCTGGAGCCCATGGCCCCGTATCGAAAGTATAGCTTTGCCACGTTCTTGTCCTCTTCTGTCTTTTATTTTCATCACACGGTCACGATCTGCCGCGTGAAATCCTGCCCCGCCGCCCGGGCCTCCGGCGCGGCCATGGCCAGCGCCTGCAGGTCGGTGGCCGCCCGGTCGAAACGGAACAGGTCGTTCTCCTTCAGCCGCGTGACATCGGTCACCAGGGGCAGCTTGCCCGTCTCCTTCAAATGCCTGAGCAGCGGCGCGGCGTCCCGCCGGAAGCCCAGCACCCGGGCGTATTCCGGCGCGGGATGGGCCAGCGCGGCCTCCCGCGTCATGCCCAGCAGCGTCTGAGCGCAGAACCGGCTGAGCCGGGCATATGTGTAGCGCTTCGTCTTCACCCGCTCCAGCAAATCTTCCCGTGAGCCGGCCTCCGCCGCGTGCTTCATGAAAAGGTTCTCCATGCCCTCCCCGGCCTCGCACAGCGCGGCCAGTTCGGCGGGATCGGCGCTTCTCAGCCGCAGAATCAGGGCCTGATCCAGCGCGTCAACGCGGGCAAATTGCCCTGCGTCCAGGCAGTCCCGCATGGCGGCGTAGCAGTCCAGCGGCATGGCCTGAGCCGTCTTCACCGCTTCGCACCGCATCACCGCCCCGCGAATGGCCGAGGCGCTGGCGAATCGGCCCAGCTCCTCGCCGTGATAATCCCCCACGCGCGGCACCAGGCACGGCTCGATCGGGCGGGTCAGCCCGTCCAGCGCCTTCAAATACTCCAGCGCCAGCGCGGTGTTCGGCCGGTTGAGAAAGCTTGCTGGAAGGTTCAATCGCCTCTCGACAGCTTCACCCCGCGCCCGGGCGTGGGATTGGCCCGCGTCCAGGCCCCGCCGCGTCTCAGCGGACAAATCTTCGTCTTCCCGGGCCAGCAGCTCCGCCGCCCGCCTGAGCAGGGGCAAATCATCCGTCTCACAGCCGAAGGACAGGACGTCAACGCCCAGCGCCTCCAGCGTCATGACGCCGCCCCGGGCAAACAGCTCCGCCGGGCGCACGGCAAACAGCGCCGGCAGCTCCACCACCAGATCCGCCCCGTGACACAGCGCCATGCGGGCGCGGGTCCACTTGTCCAGCAGCGCCACCTCGCCCCGCTGAACGATGCCGCCCGCCACGCAGGCGATCACATAGTCGCAGCCGGTCAGCGCCCGCGCCTGCCGGAGCTGGCGCGCGTGCCCATTGTGGAAGGGATTGTATTCCGCGATCACGCCGCATAGCTTCATAATGTGCCTCTTTCTGTAGTCAGCGCTTCAGTTTGCCCCGCAGCATGTCCATCGCCGCGCTGATCTGGCGTACCTTCAGCGCCGCCGCCGCCGCGATATACACGATCAGCGACGCGCCGGTGCCCGCGATCAGCCGCCAGAGGGAGCCCAGGCTCCCCCGCGCCGGCGGCAGGATCCGGTCAAGCGCCAGGCACACCAGCGCGCACAGAACCGTGGCGATGCCGGTCTTGACGAGCTCCTCCATCGTGCGCCTGCCCTTCAGCCGGCCGATGCGCCGCCTGAGCAGCATGAGCAGCGACATCGCGCCCGCCGTGGCGGAGAGCGACGTGGCCAGCGCCAGGCCGCCCACCCCCATCACCCGCACCAGCAGAACGTTCAGCACGATGTTCACCACCACTGTGGCCATGGAATTCAGCATGGGCGTGCGGGTATCCTGGCAGGCGTGGAAGGCGCGGTTGAGAATGTCCCTCATGCCGAAGCTGAACACGCCCACGATGTAGAACACCAGCGCGTAGGCCGCGGTGCCCACGGCCTGCTCATGGAACACGCCGTGCATGTAGGCCAGGCGAATCACGTCCTTGGACAGGATGGCGCCGATCACGATGATGGGGAAGATCACCAGCGCCACCAGCTCGGCGCACTGCGTCACGATCTCGCCCACGCCCCGCTCGTCGTGGCTGGCGGTGCGGATGCTCATGCGGGAGAAGGTCACCGTTTCCAGCGGCACCAGCACCACGCCCACCAGGAAGGTGATCAGCCGGTAGGCAAGGCTCATGCAGGACAGATGCCCCTCCGGCAAACCCGTGGCCAGCATCTTGTCCACCATGTGATTCAGCTCGTTCACCGCCATGCTCAGCACCGCCGGGCCGGCCAGCCGCATCAGGCGGCGGAAAACCGGGTCGGACAGGTCAAAGGACAGCTCATAGGTCATCAGCCCCCGCATGGCGGGCAGCAGGATCACCACCTGCAGGATGCCGGACACGAACACGCCCCAGGCCAGCGCCCGGATGCCCGCCGTGCGCGAGAAGCCCACCGTGGCAATGAGCAGGGAAAAGGTGAGCGGAAAGCCGGTGAGCTGGGCGGCCAGATACTTTTCCCGGGCGTTCAGGATGGAGGACAGCACGATGCTGGCCACGATGAACGCCAGGGAGGGCAGCATGCACCGAAGCAGCTCCGCCGTGAGCCGCTGCTGCTCCGGGAAAAAGCCCCGGGCCGTGACCCGCACCAGCGGCCCCGCCAGAAAATACATGGCGATGGACACGACGATGGAAAAGAACGCGAACAGATTGACCACGTTGCAGCTGAAATGGTTCAGCCGCTTCGCGGTGCCCTCCTTGCTCAGCTTCACATAGAGGGGCACCAGCGTGGAGGTAATACAGGAGTTGAACAGCAGCACGGGCACATAGTACAGGCTGTAGGCCATATTGTAAGCGTCCATCTCCGCGCTCGCGCCATAGTAGGCCGTCATGACGATTTCCCGCAGGAAACCGCCCGCCTTGCTGATAAAGATCACCAGCGTGACCGCCATGGTGGTTTGCAGGAGAGACTTCTTTTTTGCAGACACGAAAACAGGCACCTTCCTTGATTGGCTTTTGCATCAGCTTATTCCAGCGTAGACCAGTATAACACACCGCGGGGAAAACGACAAGCGCGGCGCGTAAAGATTCGCGCCGCTCGCTCATCGATTGATCTTCTCCACCCGCACCCGGTATTCCACCGCCGCCGCCGCGAACCACGCCCGCCAGTCAAAGGCGGTCCAATCCGACAGCGCGGGAAACCGGGCCGCCGCGAAATGGGCATAGCCGAAGGGCTCGACGCCCAGCGCCTGGCATTTTTCCGTCAGCGCGTCCAGCCCGTCGGACAGCGCCTTCGCGACGGCCGTCTCCTCCGCGTCGCCCCGGGGATCCTCAATGCCCGCCTCCAGGCTCACCGATACCCGGCCCGCCTCAAAATCAACCGCCACGCGGAGCGCCCCGCGCCGGCTCACCGTCAGCAAGGCGCCGTTCATCGCCATGGGCAGGCCCGTGGCCCCGTCCCGAATCAGCCGCAGAATCTGCGTCTCGCCGCCGCCCAGCGTGCCCGCCATCGCGCCGCCGCGAAACAGCGCCGCGCCGAAATACTCATCCCGATTTTCCCCCTCGTATTCCAACGCGCCCGCCTCCGCTTCCGGGGCGGGGGGATTGCTTTCCGCTTCCGCCTCCTTCGGCCGGGCCGCCGCGTAGGTGGCCACGGGATCGGAATACACGGAGGCCGCGTCGTAAAACACCCGCTGCAGCGTGCCGCCCGGAACGGTGCCCAGGCTTCGGTAGCGCTCGATCTCCGTCACCAGCGTGTCGCTGAGCCGCAGGCCGATGAGGGGCTGCTGCGCCTCCAGGAGCGAGCGCGCTTCGCCGCCGCACACGATCAGGTTGGCCTCCCCGTCCAGCCGGCTGAGCTTCATATCCCGCAGGAGGCTGAAAAAGCCCGCCGAGGAGGCGATTCTCTCCGACACGATCAGGCTCTTCACCTGGGTCAGATTCAGCGCCCGGGGAATCGCCGCGTTCAGCGCGTACAGCGCCGAGGCGAAATCCGGCCCGGCGGCGACGGTGAGCAGGTAATCGCTCTTTTCATCCTTGCCGTTGGCCCCGTAGCTGGGATAGCGCGCAGACAGGACAATGCCGCCCGACTCCCCCGCGTCCACGGCCAAGGACACGCAGAACGCCTGTCCCTCGATCTGGCCCGCCGGGCCGCACCCAGCCAGCAGCAGCGCCATGAGGACCGCCATCAGCCGCTTCATGCCTTCGCCTCCCCCCGCCGGGCGGGCAGCGCGGCCAGCCCCGCCGCCACCAGCGACACGGGATACAGCCAAGGCCCCACGCCAGCCGAAACCGCCTCTCCCGACACCTGGCTGACGCATAAAACCAGCGCCAGCGTGCCGCAGGCCGCGGCCGCGCTCCCATAGGGCAGCTTCGGCAGCGCGGCGCGCAGGGCGGCGCAGGCGGCGAGGATCTCAAAGCCCACCAGCAACATGCCCCCCGCCATCATCAGCACATAGATCGTCTCCGCCGCGAAGCCGTTCTGCCCGCAGCCGGCCAGCATCTCCAGCTGAAACAGCCGACCCGACGGCATGCCGGGCATGGCGGGCACCGCCATGTCGTAGGCCAGCACCGCGCCCACGCACAGCGCCGCCGCCAGGCCCAGCGAACGCAGCGCCTTTCTTCCCGCGTCCCGGTCGCCCTCGCCCAGCAGGCTCACGTTCAGCGCGGTCAGGGCCATGTGTCCCGCCGCCCGTTCCGCGCCCCGCGCCACCGCCCCCGATCCGCCGCCCAGCAGCGGAAACAGCCAGCCGGGCGTCAGCTCTCCCGCCTGGGCCAGCAGCACGGCGGCCCCCAGCGCCAGCGCCACCCGCCGCCACACCACCCCTGCCGCGCTCATAGCCCCCGCCCCCATCAGGCAGGCCAGCGTGGCCGCGGCCAGCAGCGACAGGCACAGCGTCCGGGCCTGGTGATCCGGCAGGGCCGCGTGGGTGGCCAGCACGGAAAACAGCCGGGCCGACACGGCGGCGTCATAGAGGGACAGCGCAAAGATCATCAGGCAGGCGGCGCGGCGGTTCCAGCCCTCGCCCTTCAGGGGCGAGGCGTTTTCCCGGCCTCGCCTCATCAGCGGCAGCGCGGCGGGCAGCGCCAGCGCCGCCCCCAGGGCCGCGCTGAGCCACTGGGCCGGCCGGGCGGCAGGCAAGTCGATGGCCTCCAGCGCGAACACGCGAAACACCAGCGCCGAAGCGCCCAGCGCCGCGACGCCCGACAGCTGCGCCGACGCGAGATCCCTCACCTGTCCTCTCCCCCTTCATTTGAAGCAGGGGCGGGAGCCGGTGCCGGCGATG
>CADARO010000155.1 GCA_902790345.1 uncultured Eubacteriales bacterium
CAAAACAGGCGCGTTGGCAACGCCTTTTTTGCAAATTGGTCATGAAATCCCGCGATGGAATCGCGTCTCGATCACGCCTCCAGCTCCCGCTCGATCTGACGCAGCAGGGCGGGCAGCTCCTCCGGCCGATCCAGCACGTAATCCGGCGTTTCGGCGTCGGACTGCCACTCGTGCCGGTAGCGGGGGGAGAGGCGCAGGAGGGCGGAGCGGATGCCGAAGGCGTTGGCCCCGACGATGTCCTTGGCCAGGTTGTTGCCGATCATGAGGATACGGGGCTTGTCCGCCTCGGTGAGGCCCAGCTGACCCATGGCGCTCTGGAACATGCGCGCGTCTGGCTTTTCCACGCCCACAGCCTCCGAAATGGCCTTGGCGGCGAAGATGTGATCCAGGCCGTGCTGGGTCATGGTGTTGTGGAAGGACTGAACCAGCCCGTCCGCCACCATGGCGATGGTGTAGCCCTGCTCATACAGCGCCAGCATGGTTTCCCTGGCTCCCGGCAGGCAGTCCGCCCGGCTCACGATGCCGCCCGGCACGGCGCGAATCTCCGTGCCCTCGTCGATGATGGTGTCTCCGATGTCGGTGAAGAGTATGACGCGATGCTTCATGGCGCGGCCTCCGATCATTTTTCTTTTGAGAATATTATAGCACATACCGCGCGTTGACCGCAATGAAAAATGCCCGCGCCTCTTGCCCTGTGTCCTTTAATATGATATAATGGTAACACGGTAAAAAAAGCATCTCACTGGGAGGGAAAACCAAATGGAAAGACCAAACGCCTGGAAAAACTACACCGCTGAAGACATCGAAAAGCTGAACGACCTGAGCGCGCGCTATCGCGCCTTCCTGGATGGGGGCAAGACCGAGCGCGAATGCGTGAAGGAGACCGTCGCCCTGGCCGAGGCGAAGGGGTATCGCGACCTGGCCGCCGTGGTGAAGGCCGGCGAGGCGCTCAAGCCCGGCGACAAGGTGTATTCGAACTGCATGGGCAAGGCCATCATGCTGTTCCACATCGGCAAGAAGCCGCTGGAGCAGGGCATGAACATCATCGGCGCGCACATCGACTCGCCCCGCATGGACGTAAAGCAGAACCCCCTGTATGAGGATACCGACATCGCCTATCTCGACACCCACTACTACGGCGGCATCAAGAAGTATCAGTGGGTCACCATCCCGCTGGCGCTGCACGGCGTGGTGGCCAAGAAGGACGGCACCGTGATCGACGTGGTCATCGGCGAGGACGAGAACGATCCCGTGGTGTGCGTGTCCGACCTGCTGATCCACCTGTCCCGCGAGCAGATGACCAAGCCCGCCGCCACCGTCATCGAGGGCGAAATGCTGAACCTGATCGTGGGCGGCCGGCCCATCGACGAGGAAGAGGGCGAGGGCGAAGAGGGCGACGAGAAGAAGGCCGCCAAGGACGCCGTGAAGGCCAACGTGCTGAAGATCCTGAAGGACAAGTACGACTTCGAGGAAGAGGATTTCCTCTCCGCCGAGATCGAGGTCGTGCCCGCCGGCAAGGCCCGCGACCTGGGCCTGGACCGCAGCATGATCCTGGGCTATGGCCACGACGACCGCGTGTGCGCCTTCCCGTCTGTGGATGCCATCCTGTCTCTCGACGAGACCCCCGACACCACCTGCTGCTGCATCCTGGCCGACAAGGAGGAGATTGGCAGCGTAGGCGCCACCGGCATGCGCGCGCACTACTTCGAGAATGCCGTGGCCGAGCTGGTGGCCGCCACCGGGACCTACAGCGACCTGACCCTGCGCCGGGCCCTGACTGCCAGCCGCATGCTCTCCTGCGACGTGAGCGCGGGCTTCGACCCCAACTTCGCCGGCGCGTTTGAGAAGAAGAACGTGGCCTACCTGGGCCGCGGCGTGTGCTACAACAAGTTCACCGGCTCGGGCGGCAAGTCCGGCTCCAACGACGCCAACGCCGAGTTCATCGCGCGTCTCAGAGGCATCATGGACGACAACAACGTGGCCTATCAGTTCGCCGAGCTGGGCAAGGTGGATCAGGGCGGCGGCGGCACCATCGCCTACATCTGCGCCCTCTACGGCATGGAGGTCATCGACAGCGGCGTGGCCGTACTCTCGATGCACGCCCCCATGGAGGTCATCAACAAGGCTGACCTGTATGAGGCGAAGAAGGCGTACCTGGCGTTCATGAAGAACGCGTAAGTCTTTCTGTCAGGGCATAAGTATCGCGCGGCGCTGTCGTTGAGCAGCGCCGCGCGTTCATTATGGAAATTCGATTGTCCTGTTGCGGACGATGAGAAACCTTCCGCTGCCGTCTCCCGTCGCCTCAAACAACATCCATTGATCTCGCTCCTCGCCATAATGGGGCGTTGCGTTCGCAATCAGGCATTCGACGGTTATGCCGTTATCCATGCGGATTTTTCAAATCATGTACGATATTAGTATTATTCAACATCACATCAAAAAACTGGACGCAAGCTTTGAATCAAAACTTACACCCAGGGGTATCTCCTGATACAGATTATGATATGCAAAAACGATTATGGGGGAGAGAGAGATAGTCAGGTGCATGGGATGGTAAACCTAAAGTTTTTGAGTTAATAAAATTGTGGTTGTATTTGTAATACAATGTCAGTTCTGTAGTATTCGTGTATAAAGAATTCTTTCTTCAACATCAATCCAATAGAAAATCGGGGTTCCTGATTTGTCACATGCATTGTATTCATCCTTAATATCAGGCTTTATATTAACATTTCCACAATAATGAAGTCTACCATCAGGAATCTCTTCTCTTTTTCTATTATATAAGATCATCCTGTACATAAATCCCTTCTCTTTAAAATTCGCAACTCTCCAATATGATCCACTCAAAGCTAGTTCTGGTTTCTCATATAGCTCATCTGGATTACGTTTTGTCCTGAACATATATACAATTGGAAACATACCATCAAATTCATAAATATCAATACAATAGAATCCAAAAGTCATCCCATGGAAGATTGGATCATTATACAAATTATCCGAAACATCGTAGATATATATATCGCCAGGTTTCCATGATGTCACAAAATTTACCTTTTTTCTCCTCTTCTTTGGAGGCAGTTTCTTTTCTAGTATTTCTTTTTCAATTGTTACAGTATCAATTACTATTTTATCTTTCAAAATCATTGTATATATTTTTCGGGCATCAAAGTCAGAAATCAGTTGATCTGCTGCAACAAGCCAGGCAATAGAGCTATCATCCTCATCAGTATAATCTTCTTTAATTGTGTTAATAATTACTTTTCGTGCTTCATAATCATCAGAAATTTCATTAAGAATCTGAAAAATCATTGCCTTTACATCCAAAGCAATATCATTTTCGTAAATATCATTGCCCCATACACCCATTTTAAATACTCTCCAACCAGCATAGATAAGTATTTTCCATTCGATTATATAGATAATCACACCGTCTTGAGCGCCGCGCGTTATTTATGGAAATTCGATCGTCCTGTTGCGCACGATGAGAAATCTTCCGCCGCCGTCTCCCGTCGCCTCAAACAGCATCCATTGATCCTGTTCCTCGCCATAATGGGGTGTCGCGTTTGTAATCAGACATTCGACGGTTATGCCGTTATCCATGCGGATTCTCAAATCATGCAGCGGGTTCATCTCCGCCGACAGCACAGTTCCGCCCACGATTTGCTCCCTGAACCGCTGCGCGTTGAACCACTCGTCGTTGTGCGCGGCGTCCGCTTCATCCCAGAATTGATAGTCAGCTGTGGTGAGCAGGATGTCATCGCCCTGTATGATCCTCGTCAGGCCGAAGGCGTGAAGCGCGAGGCCTTCGCTGAATTCGAAATTCAGCATCTCACAGGCGCAGGTCAGGGATTCGAGGCGTTTGCCGAGGAGCTGATTGACGAAAGAACAGATTGCTGTGTCCATTTTCACACTCCTTGTGGCATCAATCGAGTTGCTCATTCAGCAAAAACGAGATCAAGGAATTGCCTTGGCGTGACAATGAAAGGCTCCACCGGGAAATGCTTCATGTTTCCAGTGACAAGGTAGGCATCTTCAGCCCTTTGCCCTTCCATGACAACTTCATAGAAAACCTGGTCTTTGGGATCAGGCAACTTGACCGTTTCGGCTGTTGCGTTCACAAAAAGCGCCTGGCTTTCAATGCGCTGTATCACCGGGCCAATGATGTCCTCTGTAAAGTGAAATTTCTTTCTGCTCAAAACAGCCCGGTATTCCTCCAAAATGAGATCGTTGACGACGGGTTTTACGATGCCGCGAAGCGCCAACTCGACAACGTTTCCGGGCACTGAATCCCATTTCAGAAGCGCGGAAACAAGCACATTCGTATCGATGACGGCATAGAATTTCATGACAGGCGCTCCCTATTTTCTCGCTTCGGCTATCTCCGCGTTGATCTCATCCAGCGTCATGTCGGCTATGCCCTGCTCCCACGCGATTTGACTCGCCTTCTTCATGGCCGCGATCGCCGCCTCGGCGCCTTGATCCTCGTCCAGCTTCATGCTGAATGGAATGCCGTTCTCCTGAATCATCCGCGCGATGAACATGCGCATTGCCGTCGGCAAATCAATGCCAAGGCGTTCGCATATGCTGTTCGCCTGAGCGCGCTGCATATCGTCCAAACGAAATTGAACCAATGTATTTGCCATAACGCCACCTCCTTGTGCTTGCATTATAGCATAATTTGAATTCGTTTGCAATCATTTGAATGTCTTTGACACAAATTACCCATTCACCCCCAGAAACGCCCTCACCGCCTCAATCTGCCTCTCCACCGACTGGATCCCCGTTCCGCCCGCCGAAATCCGCTTCGCCACGCAAGTCTCCAGGCGAATCTCATCGTATAAATCCTCGCCGAACAACTCGCTGTGGATACGGTAGGCCTCCAGGGGCAGTTCTTCCAATGTCGTATGCTTCGCGATGCACTCGGCCACCAGCTCTCCGGTGATCTTATAGGCGCTGCGGAAGGGCATGCCTTTCTTCACCAGGTAGTCCGCGCAGTCCGTGGCGTTGATGAAGCCGTTGGACGCGGCGCGGCGCATATTGCCCTCCAGCACCTGCATGGTGGCCACCATGGGCGTGAACACGTTCAGGCACATTTTCAGCGTGTCGATGGCGTCGAACAGCGCCTCCTTGTCCTCCTGCATGTCCTTGTTGTAGGCCAGCGGCAGGCCTTTCAGCACGGTCAAAAGCGCCATCAGGTCGCCGTAGACCCGGCCCGTCTTGCCGCGCACCAGCTCGGCCATGTCCGGGTTCTTCTTCTGGGGCATGATGGAGGAGCCGGTGGAATAGGCGTCGTCAAGCTCCACGAATTTGAACTCCCAGGACGCCCACAGCACGATCTCCTCGGAGAAGCGGGACAGGTGCGTCATGGTCAGCGCCCAGGCGGCGAGCAGCTCCACGCCGAAATCCCGGTCGGCCACGCCGTCCAGGCTGTTCAGCGTGATGCCGTCAAAGGCCAGCGCCCGCGCCACGGCCTCCCGGTCCGTGTCGTAGGTGGTGCCGGCCAGGGCGCAGCAGCCCAGGGGCGATTCGTTCATGCGCTTCAGCGCGTCCTGCATGCGGCCGATGTCGCGCATGAACATCATGGCGTAGGCCATCAGGTGATGGCCGAAGGTGATGGGCTGCGCCCGCTGCATGTGGGTGTAGCCGGGCATGATGGCGCTTTTGTGGGCCTCCGCCTTGTCGGCCAGCACACCGAGCAGCTCCCTGAGCTGGGCGATGAGCCCGTTGGTCTCGTCCCGCAGGTACAGGCGGATGTCCAGCGCCACCTGGTCGTTCCGGCTGCGGGCGGTGTGCAGCCGCTTGCCCACGTCGCCGATGCGCTTCGTCAGCTCCGCTTCCACGAACATGTGGATGTCCTCCGCCGCCATGTCGAAGGCCAGCGTGCCGCTGTCCAGATCCGCGAGGATGCCCTCCAGCGCCTCGATGATCTGATCCGCGTCCGCCTGGGAAATGATGCCCTGCGCGCCCAGCATGGCGGCGGGAGCCATGGAGCCCCTGATGTCCT
>CADARO010000156.1 GCA_902790345.1 uncultured Eubacteriales bacterium
GCGATCATCCCTCCCTGCGATGCTCCGAAGAGTGACACGTCGTGAAGACCGATCTGTTTCATGGCTTCCGCTGTATCTTCCGCCATGTCCTTTATCGTATAACGTCCTTCAGGCAGATCCTCACGTCTGTCGAAAAGATATATCGTAAAGTCTTCAGTCATATCGTCATACTGATCAGCCACAAGGTCTGCCGACTTCATTACGCTTTCAGTGCTGAGCCCGGGAAGAATGACCAAAGTCTCGTCACCCTGTCCGAAAGATATATATTTCATTGTAAAATTCTCTGACTTTACTGTTTTAATCTCCATGACTGTTTCCTTCATTATCCTTTTAATCTAAAAATGATTTATGCTTTACTCAGAAGCCTTCAGTTTTTTGATCTTATCGGACATCCTCAGATCAGTCACGGTGATATTTATGCCCACGATCATTTTGAGGAAATCCTCGCGGGGACGGCCGCTCGCCTTCCACTCCTTATACACGTCGATGTACTGATGCGTCGAAACCTCGCCGTCGCCCAGAACGAAGAAATCCACGAAGGGCGCCAGAGGTTCGGGGTTGTAGGCGCAGGGTCCACCGCAGACCACGAAGGGTCCCTCGTGCCGGTCGGCGGCCCTGAGGGGCAGGCCCGCCAGATCCAGCGCGGAGAGGATGTTCGTGTAGCTCATCTCATATTGCAGCGTGACGCCCAGCAGATCAAATTCCCTTACCGGCGTGCGGGACTCCAGCGAGAAGAGCGGAATGTCGTTTTCCCGCATCTTCTCCTCCATGTCCACCCAGGGAGAAAACACGCGCTCACACCAGGCGTCCTCCCGCTTGTTGATGGTATGATAGAGGATCTTCATGCCCAGATGGGACATGCCCACTTCGTAGGTGTCGGGAAAGAGAAACGCGTATCGAACGGAGACATCCTCCGGATTTTTCATGATGGAGCCGAATTCGCCGCCCACGTACCGCACGGGCTTTTCAACCTTCATCATCAGCGAATCGATTTTATCGGAAAGCGTCAAAGGCGTATCCCCCTTAGACATAATCATTCTATGATACTTTATCACGAAGGTGTCATCGGGTCAACTGAAAAACAGTAAAAAAACACATCGAAATATATGAAGGGAAACGTCATCCCCTTGAAAAAAGCGGAGCGCTTTATTATAATAGGATTCAGGCAAACGATGTTTGTGGCGGAGGAAAAGCATGCCGATTTTTGAATGTGTCGTGGAAGAAATCACGTTTCGCAATGAGACGAACGGCTGGACGGTGGCCCAGATCAAGCTGGACCGGGAGCGGCTGGCCGCCGTGGGCATCATGCCCTTTATCGGCGCGGGCGAACACGTGCGCCTCACCGGCGAGTGGTCGGAGCATCCCGATTACGGCCGACAGCTCAAGGTATCCCAGTGCGAATCCATCCGCCCCGCCACCAAATCCGGCATGGAAAAATACCTGGCTTCCGGCCTCATCAAGGGCATCGGCCCCTCCACCGCCAAGCTCATCATTCGGCATTTCGGCGTACACGCGCTGGACGTTCTGGAGAGCGAGCCGGAGCGGCTGGTTGAGGTGGCCGGCATCGGCCCGAAACGGGCGGCCATGATCGCGGAGTCCTTTCAGGAGCAGATGGAAATGCGCAACACCATGATGTTCCTGCAGCAGTACGACATCTCCCCCGCCCTCTCCATGAAGATCTACCGGCGATTCGGCGAGCGCACCCAGGAGATTTTGAGGAGCAACCCCTATCGCCTGGTGGACGACATTCCCGGCATCGGCTTCAGGACGGCGGATCGCATCGCCCTGTCCATCGGCATCGCGGCGGACGCGCCGGAGCGCCTCGCCAGCGGCCTGAGATACGCGCTGACCAACGCCGCCGCCGTGTCCGGCCATGTGTACCTGCCCCGGGAGGGACTGATCTGGCAGGCAAAGCAGCTTCTGGGCGCGGAGGAGGAGCTGCTCGAAAACGCGCTGCGCACGCTCCTCATCAACCGCAGCCTGGTGAGTGTGCCCATCGACGAGGCGGACGCCATCTACCTGCCCGCCATGTACGAGGCGGAGATCGACGTGGCCCGCCGCATGGCCGAGCTCATCCGCGCGGCGCGGAGCGAACAAAGCGCCGACGTGGAGGATGCCATCGATGAATACGAGCGCGAGGAAGACGTGACGCTGTGCGCCGAACAGCGCGAGGGTGTGACGGAAGCCGTGACCGGCGGCGTCACGATCATCACAGGTGGCCCGGGCACCGGCAAGACCACGGGCATCAAGTGCATCATCCGCCTGATGGCGCGTCAGGGCGACGTGCTTCTCACCGCCCCTACAGGGCGCGCGGCCAAACGCATGAGCGAGGCCACCGGCTGCCCGGCCAAGACGATCCATCGCCTGCTGGAATTCAACGGCGAGGAAGGCAGCTTTGCCCGCAATGAAGACAACCAGCTCAAGGCGAAGATGGTCATCGTGGACGAGATGTCCATGGTGGACATCTTCCTTATGCGCTCCCTTTTGAAGGCGTTGAGGCCCGGAACGCGGCTGGTCATGGTGGGCGACGCCGATCAGCTTCCCTCTGTAGGCGCGGGAAACGTGCTGGGCGATCTGATCGACAGCGGCGTGGTGCCGGTGGTGCGGCTGACCCAGATCTTCCGCCAGGCGGGCGAGAGCATGATTATCCAGAACGCGCACCGCATCAACCACGGGGAAATGCCCATCATGAACGGCAAGGGCACCGACTTCTTCATCGAGCGGCGGGACACGATTCAGTCCGCCATGGAATCCCTGATCCAGCTTGTTTCCCGACGCCTGCCGGACTACATGAATCTGGATCCCCTGCGGGACATACAGGTGCTGTCTCCCACGAAAAAAGGAGACATCGGCGTTCAGCAGCTGAACAGGCAGCTGCAGGACGCGCTGAACCCGGCCCAGCGCGGCAAGGCCGAGCGTGTGCGCGGCGAAACGCGCTTCCGGCTCGGGGACAAGGTGATGCAGGTTCGGAACAACTATCAGCTGGAATGGTCGCGTGAGGGCGAAAAGGGCATCGGCGTGTTCAACGGCGACATGGGCTTCATCACCGGCATCGACCCGGAGGAGCATACCGTCGAGGTGACCTTCGACGACGAGCGGACGGCGGAGTACGATGACGAGATCCTGGAGGAGCTGGAGCTGGCCTACTGTGTGTCTGTGCACAAGAGTCAGGGCAGCGAGTTTCCGGCGGTGGTCATGCCCGTGTGGAACTGGCCGCCGCTGCTCATGACCCGCAATCTGTTTTACACGGCGGTCACCCGCGCCAAGAAGCTGGTGGTACTGGTGGGCCGCGAGTACTGCGTTTCGCGCATGGTGTCCAACAACCAGATTGCCAGGCGGTACACCGCCCTGAGCCGCCGCCTGATCGAGGCAGAGGATATGATCCTATGATCCGGCGTGTATGGGAAAGGATGGGCGAATTCCTCTTTCCCTCCCGCGCTGTATGCCTGAACTGCGGCGATCCCTCCGGCTTGGAAGAAGAATGGCTCTGCGCCCGCTGCCGCGCCAGGCTGAAGCCGGGCGTTCACGCCGTTCAGTCTGACGAATGGCCGGAGGACGGCGTGTCCCGGGCGTGGTTCGCGCTTTATTATGAGGAGCCCATCGCCCGGCTCATTCGCGCCTTCAAGTACGACGGCGTCTATCGCCTGGCGCCGTTTTTCATCAGCTGCATGAGGTCGCTGCTGGCGACGATCCGGAGCGAGGGCTTCGACTGCGTCGTGCCCGTTCCGCTGCATGAAAAGCGCCTTCGCGAAAGAGGCTTCAACCAGGCGGAGGTCATGGCGGCGTTCATATCCCAAGAGACGGGCATCCCCCTGCGGGACGTCCTTCGGCGAACCAGAAACACGAAACGGCAGGCACGCCTTCCGGTGACCTCTCGAAGGGAAAACGTGCACGGCGCCTTCACATGTGCGTGTCGGCTGTCCGGCCTCAAGGTGCTGCTGGTGGACGACGTCTTCACCACCGGCTCCACGGCCAACAGCTGCGCGAAAGCGCTTCGCCTGGCCGGGGCGCGCGACGCGCAGGCGCTGACTTTGGCGGGTTCACGCCGCTACAGACGCTCAAAGGACAGGATTTATCGAAAAAATGCCGCTTCAAATTCGTCAAAACCGTAAATCCGGCGTAAATTTTGCTTGCTTTTTTCAAAATAACGATGTATAATAAAGAAGGTTGTTGGATCAGGTCTGTGGTTGAAAGTCGATGCCAGTCGCAGGCAAAGCGATCCACGTAAGCGGGGCAAAGTCTCCGTGAGCATGGTGCGGCTTAGAAGTAAGTCCGGCCAGTTTTCAATGCTGAGAGGGTCAGTAGTGGGAGGGCAAACGCCCCATGAGCGAACGCTCCAGCCGGCGAGTGTGGGGTCAAAGACCAGGTCAGCTGAGCCCCAACAACCGAACTACTATTTCATATTTGGCAGGGGGAAATTCCAATGTACGAAGACAAGACGCTGGTTTGCAAGGATTGCGGCGCTGAGTTCGTGTTCACGGCCGGTGAACAGGCTTTCTACGCTGAGAAGGGATTCCAGAACGAGCCCACACGCTGCAAGAAGTGCCGCGATGCCCGCAAGGCCAGCCGCGCGAACGGCGACGCGCCGCGCGAGATGTTTGAGACCGTTTGCGCCGAGTGTGGCAAGCCCACTCGCGTTCCCTTCATCCCGAAGGATGATCGGCCCATTTACTGCAGCGAGTGCTTCGCCGCCCGCCGCAGGTAATAAAGCTGCCCAACCTACAAATCAGCAGGCGTCCACAATCGGATGCCATCGCTCAGCAAAAAGACCGCCAGACGGCGGCCTTTTTGCGTATTCGGCTGTTTGAGGCCGGCCGCGCGTCACGACCGACCTCCTTCGGTGGATTCAAGCGGAGGGTAAGCATGTCGCCCCATGTATGCGGCCCCGGACATCCGGGACGCCTCGCCTTGGTTCAGTCGCCGCCTCGCCGGTTGCAGGTGCGGCACATCCAGAGAAACGCCGTGCCCGAGAGCAGGGCCGACAGCATGCCGGAAAGGCTCGCCTCGCCCAGCGTCTCAATGAAGCCCGCCAGCGCCAGGCCGACCACGCCGATCAAAACCAGGACAACACCGATAATGCGAATCATGCTCACACTCCCCTTTTCTCTTGCCGCCGTCCTTGAGGAGCGGCTCACTCCCATCCTATGTCGGCGCGGCAATTCTGTGCGAGTCTTTTATACGGGTCGAATCGTGACCCAATAGCCCTCTCCGGAGCCGCCCCGCCATTCATAGTCCTCCAGACCCTCGGGCGGCTCGGCGGCATACTGGCCCGGAACGCCGTAGAGCACACGATCAGGCTGACCATCCGACGCGCTGACGCCCACCACGCATTTCTGCGCCCCGGGAATCGCGAGAGGGACTTCAATGAGCCTGAACCCTTCCGCCTCAAAGGGATGGCTGGCGTTCGTACTAGCGAAAAGCCCGCGCAGCGGCTCGATTCCGGCGGGCCACGGCGCAGTCACATCCAGCTCCGGCAAATCGACCGAAGCGGTCGCGTACCCGGGCTGAGCGGGCAGGTCGAATTCATCTGGCAAAATGGTCGCTTTCTCAGCCTGAGCGAGGTCTTCCTGGGCGGGCTGATCGAATTCATCCTGAATCGTCTGCGATTCTTCCTGAATGATTTCAACCGCGCTCTCATCAGATGGAGAAGGTTCGGGCGGATCAGCCTTCGAGGGTTCCGGTTCGACTGAGGCGGATATGGTTTCAGTCTGCTCGATTGGCTCCTCCTCTGTTTTGTTCTGTTCGCTTTCAGGCTCCGAAGTCCTGTTTTCAACCGCCGTCTCCTCCTCCGGCGTAAACCCGGAAATGGCCGGAATGGGAGGCGCGGGTTCCTTTGCCTCCATCGGCGCGACGGCGGGCACATCCTGGCGCGGATTGGCAGAGGCCATGCCGGAGGTGGCGATGGCCTGACAGACAGCCTGCTTCACCTGCTGCCAATCGGTCAATACGGCGCCGTTCATATAC
>CADARO010000157.1 GCA_902790345.1 uncultured Eubacteriales bacterium
CCTGGTCGCCGGACAGCAAGCGCTTTGCCTTTGTGCGGTATCGCATCCGCGGCATCGGCGAGCTGTAAACAAAACAGAAAAGCGCCGTGAAGCCTCGTTCAGACAGGCTTCACGGCGCTTTTTTGATAGCATTTTACATCAGCAGATACGCGAACACGATGTACAGGCCGACGCACATGAGCAGCAGGCCAAAGGACACGCTCCAGCTGATGCGCCTCAGATTCGCGCGCATTTCGTCCCAGCCGGCGGCGAAGGCGGCCACGAAGTTGGCCTCAATGGGATGCTTGCGCCGCAGCGTTCGGTTCAGGAAGGCGGCGATTCGGTCGAACAGGCGGCCGCAGGCATAGGTGAAGCGGTTGCCCACCGTGGCGGCCTCGCGCTTGTGCCGCCGCCCAAACACGCCGTGCCACAGGCCCAGCACCAGCGTGTCGATGCCTTCGTCCATAATGCGGGCGAAGAACGTGCCGACGGCGTTGAATGCCTTCGCGTTGAACAGATTGTCCATCAGGCGCGCCAGAGCCGTTCCGCAGGTGCCAAGCAGCGCCGTCGCCCAGTCCGCCAGGTGATTGAGTACCTCGCAGATCATGCCGAAGCAGGTGGGCAGCACGCGCTCCAGCAGCGGCCGATAGACCAGCCCCTCCAGATCCAGCCAGGTCGGCCAGCGGTCCACATAGACCCGACGGCCGTCCTTTTGCCTCTGCGTCAGCAGGCCGCGCACCACGAAGACATACAGCGCCGCGCCAATCAGCAGCGATTCCGCCGCGCCGATGAGATTCGCGCGGGAGAAGTAGTTGAGCACTTCCTTCGGACCCTCGCTGCGCATGAATCCCTGCATCAGCCCGGCAACGCCCTGCATCAGGCGATTGGAGAACACGCCCAGCACCGGCAGGATCAGCCCGCTCAGGCCCAGCGCCAGCGCGGCGGGGAAGGGGGTCTTGCCCATGGCGTCGAAGCGCTTCTGTGTTTCCGGATCGTTTTTCTCCCAGAAGATGGCCACATACAGCTTGATCATGTACGCCGCGGTCATGCCGCCGGTAAAGAGGAACAGCATTTCCACCACCTTGTAGGGAATCCACGCGCCGCCGCTCTCCCGAAGGATCTCGACATATTCCAGAATCGACTCGTGGATCAGGGATTTGCTGACGAAGCCGTTCCAGAGCGGCATGCCGATGATGCCCAAATAGCCCATCAGGAAAGCGAAATGCAGCACGGGCTTGCCCCGGCCGAAGCCGCGAATCTCATTCAGATTCAGCTTGTGCAGGCGCATGTATACCGCGCCGGCCGCCATGAACAGCACCAGCTTGATGAGCGAGTGATTGACCATGTGCAGCAGCGCGCCGTGCGCGGCCAGGCCGCCGTGATGCCCCAGGAGATTGCTCATCGCGATGCCAACGAGAATAAAGCCGATCTGGGACATGGAGGAACAGGCCAGGGTGCGCTTGAGGTCGACGGAGAACAGCGCCAGCAGCGCGCCCACGAACATGGTGATGACGCCGAAGATCAGAACGGCACGGCCCCATGCCGCGTCTGCGGGCAGAATGTCCGCCGAGACCACCAGCAGCCCGAAGACGCCCGTCTTTGTCAGGATACCGGACAGAAGCGCGCTGGCCGGGGCGGGGGCCACAGGATGCGCCTTGGGCAGCCAGATGTGCAGGGGGTACGCGCCGGCCTTGGCCGCGAAGCCAATCGCGATGAGCGCCGCGACGAGGTAGAGCGGGCCCTTGTCGGTTACTTTCCCGCAGGCGATGTAGATTTCGTCGATTTCCAGCGTGCCGACGCGGTGATAAAGCATGAAAAGCCCCATCAATGTCACCATGCCGCCGATGATCGCCACGGCCAGATAGGTCTGCGCGGCGCGCATCGCGGCTTCCTTTTCGTCGTGCGCCACCCAGGCATAGCTGGTCAGCGACATGATTTCAAAGAAGATGAAGGTGGTGTACAGGCTGGCGGAGAGAAAAACGCCGTTGGTCGCGCCCAGGGTGAGCAGGGTGAAGAGATAGTAGCGGTTCCGATTGCGATAGTGCGATTCAAAGTACACCGGGGCGAAGAGGCCATGGGTCATGAACCACATGAGCCCGGCGATCAGCGCGTACACCGCGCGAAAGCCGTCCAGCTTCAGATGAAGCCCCATGCCGCAGAAGCCATCCCAGCAGAATTCCGCCGAGCGGCCACCAACCACGGCGGCAAACAGGCCGGCGGCCATGGCCAGATCCACGGCGCACACGGCGAACACCGCCACATTGCGGGCGCCTTTGCTGATTCGGCCGATGAGATAGCACGCGATTGCGCCGGCCATGGGCAGAAACGCCATGAGCGGCAGAATCATATTTCCACGCATTCTCATCCCTCCTCAGTAAAGCCCGCTGGCGACGCGAAGCAGGAATTGCACCAGCGGCACGGACCACACGCCCAGCGCGACGATGGCGACCGTGAGCACAGCCAGCGGCAGCTTCATGCGCCAGCCCGGATCGAGCTTTCGCCCGGCCAGAGCGGCGGAGGAAGCGTTGAGCGGCATGAACTGGGCCGTCACCACCACGGTGAAGAGATACACAGCCGTCAGAATGGCAGACACGATCAGCGCGCCCACCCCGACATAGGCCAGCCCCTGCCCGGAGGAAGCCGCCGCCGTGGCCAGGTTCCATTTGCTGATGAAGCCGGCCAGCGGGGCAACGCCCACCAGCGCCATGGCGGCCACGGTGAACACTCCGAAGGTGAAGGGCATAACGCGGCCGAACCCGCGCAGATCCTGAACGTATTCCCGCTCGGTCTGAACCAGCACCGCGCCGGCACAGAAGAAGAGCGTGATCTTCATGACGCCATGAAACAGCATGTGAGTCAGGCTGCCCGCCAGCCCGGCGGGCGTCATGAGCGTCGCGCCGAAGACGACGTAGCTTAAATTGCTCACCGTGGAGTAGGCGAGGCGGCGCTTGAAGTGCTGCTCCTTCACGGCCATGGCGGAGCCGTACACGATGGTGAACATGGCCAGTGCCATGGCGGCGTACTGCGCCCAGGTGCCGCGCAGAAAATGGGTGCCGAAGCTGTAGTAGATCAGGCGGATGATGGCGAACGCGCCGGCCTTGACCACAGCCACCGCGTGAAGCAGGGCGGTAACCGGCGTGGGGGCGACGGACACCGTGGGCAGCCAGTGATGCAGCGGGAAAATGGCCGCCTTCACGCCGAAGCCCATGAAAGACATGAGAAAGACGGCGAGCAGTAGATCCTTGTTGCCGGCCACCCGCGCCGAATTGATGACGCCCCCGTAGATAAACGCCGTAGACGGATTGGTGGCGTAGGTCAAAACGAAGATCATGCCGATGAAGGCCAGGGCCGCGCCGCTGATGGAGTAATAGAGATACATGCGGCCCGCGCGGTTGGAGGTGGCGTCCATCTTGTGGAGCACCAGCGGCAGGGTGATGAGGGTGAGCAATTCGTAAAACGCGTACAGCGTGAACAGATTGGCGCTCAGGGCGATGCCGACGGTGACGCCGTAGCTCATCAGGTAGTAGGCGAAGAACGTGCTCTCCCGGGATTCGTGTTCCATATACTCGAAGGCGTACAGCGTCGCCAGGGGCCACAGAAAGGCGATGAGGCCGCTGAAGACGCGCGTGAGGCCGTCTATGTGAAACACGATGGTCAGGTTTTCCGTCAGGCGCAGGGCGTGCAGCGTCATGCCCTGGCCGTTCACGATCAGCCAGGCCAGCAGCGCGGAGGTGGCCAGCGTGACCGCTTCGACGAAGATCGATCGGATCAGCCGCCCGCGAAACGCGCCCAGCCCCACCGTCAGCCCGCCGACCACGGGAATCAAAACAGGCAAAAGCAATAACATGGCTTGTCCCTTTCTCTCCGGTTACATCAGCAGAGCGGCAATGCCCTCGGCAAAGCGAATGAGGAAGCCGGGGAAGACGCCGATCAGCAGCGCGGCGGCCGCGAGCAGGATGAGCGGCGCCAGCATGACCGCGCCGGGCTCCTTCTTCTCAAGCGAGGCATAGTCGAAATCGTGGCCGGGGAAGAAGCCGCCGATGGTGATGGGGAGCAAATAACCCGCCGTGAGGATGGCGCTCACCAGCAGCACGCATGGCGCGATCCAGCTGAATGCCGTTTCGCCCAGATTCAGCGCGCCGCCCGCCAGATACCACTTGCTCACGAAGCCGCAGGTGGGCGGAATGCCGATGAGCGCGGCGGAGACGATGGTGAAGCACCAGATGACCGCGGGCATCTGCTTGCCGATGCCCCGCAGTTCGTCCACCCGGGTCTTGCCCGTCTTGCAGATGATCGCGCCGGCGGACATGAACAGCGTGTTCTTGATGACCGAGTGGCAGACGATGTGCAGAAGCGCGCCCACGAAGCCCATGGGGTTGAGGGTGGAAAGGCCGGTCATGATGTATGATACCTGGCTGACCGTGGAGTAGGCCAGCCGCTTTTTGAGCAGCCCTTCCCGGTAGGCCAGCATGGAGCCCATGAACACCGTGCACAGCGCGAGGGTCATCCAGGCGATCTGAATCCACGTGCCGCGGATAAATTCCGCGCCGGCCAGGTAGTAGACCACGCGGATGACGCCCAGAACGCCCGCCTTGGTGATGACGCCGGAGAGCACGGCGCTGGCCGGAGCCGGGGCGACGGGGTGCGCCGTGGGCAGCCAGCCGTGCAGCGGGAACATGCCCGCCTTGACGCCGAAGCCCACGATCATGGCGAACACCGCCCACTGCATGAGCTTTTCATGCCCCGCCATGGACTCGGGCGTCAGCACGCCGCCGGGCGTGAAGGCGATGCTCGCGCCGTAGCGGAAGAAAAAGAAGATGCCGAACAGCGCCATGGACGCGCCGAACACGGAATAGAGCAGGTACTTGATGCCCGCCGCCACGGCTTCCTTCGTCATTTCGTGCAGCACGAGGGGCAGGGTCATCAGGGTCATCAGCTCATAGAACATGTACATGGTGACCAGGTTGCCGCTGAAGCTCAGGCCGATGAGGACGCCCAGGGAGATCAGGTAGAACAGATAGAACCGATTCTCATTCTCCTCGTGGCGCATGTACTCAAAGGAGTAAATGCCCACCATGGCCCACATGCAGGAGATCAGCAGGGCGAACAGCCTGGCGATGCCGTCTACGTGGAAGTAGATCGGCACGGTTTCGGTGAGCTGCCAGAGCACCAGCTCCTCCCGGCCAAACAGGACGGCCAGCAGAACAAGCAGCGCGTTGGCCACGAGAGAGACACCCACCAGCGTGTTTCGCGCCTCGCGGCGTTGGATTTTCCAGGCGATAAGGCCTGCCGCGACGGGCAGGATCACGGGAAGCAGCAGAACGATATATTGCCACATGGTATGAAAACTCCTTTCACAATCGCTATGCAAACATCCGCAATCCCGCGCGGATGGCCTCGATGAGGGGCTGGGAGAAAGTGCCCAGCGCGAAGTTGACGGCGATCAGACACAGCATGGAAACCGCGAACGCCAGCGACGGCCTGTGCTTTTCATAGGGCGTATCGGACACCGCCGGTCGATAGAGGGTGATGACCGTGCGCAGAAAGTAGATGGTGTTCAGTATGGTGCTGGCCGCCAGCACCAGCAGCACGATCAGCATGGCCGTGGGACGCATGAGCATGGCGGCTTTCGCGAAGTAGACCTTGGAGATAAAGCCTCCCAGGAAGGGAATGCCCACCATGGAGAAGGAGCCCACGGCAAAGGCCACGCCGGCGATGGGGTTCCTGAAGCCGCTGCCGCGCAGGTCGCGGAAGAGCTTGCTGTCGCCGGAAACCTGAACCAGACCGCTGGTGGAGAGGAACAGCATCGACTTAGCCATGCCGTGAACCAGAATGTGGAAGACCGCCGCCACCATGCCGGCTTCCGTGCCCATGCCGATGCCCATGTAGATATAGCCGATCTGGGACACGGAGGAGAAGGACACCATGCGGCGGATGTCCTTTTCCCGAATGGCGC
>CADARO010000158.1 GCA_902790345.1 uncultured Eubacteriales bacterium
CGTCGATATCCAGCCCGCGCGCGGCCACGTCCGTGGCCACCAGCACGTTCACCAGCCCGTTGCGATAGCGGGCCATGACGGCGTCGCGCTCAATCTGGCGCATGTCGCCGTGCAGCCCGGCGGCGGAGAAGCCCCGGTGCTGCAGGTCCGTCACCACGGTCTCCACGCCCTGCTTCGTGTTGCAGAACACCAGCGCCAGGCGGATGTTCTCAAGCGTCAGCAATCGGCTCAGCAGCTCGCTCTTGTGGAACGCGCGCACGCTGATGTAATACTGGGTGATCTTCTCCACGGTCATTTCGCGCCGCTCCACCTCAACTTGGACCGGATCCCGCAGATATTTCTGCGCCAGCATCAGGATGGGGCGGGGCATGGTGGCGGAAAACAGCGCTGTCTGACGGGATTCGGGGGTGGCAGCGAGGATGGTTTCGATGTCCTCGCGAAAGCCCATGTCCAGCATTTCGTCCGCCTCGTCCAGAATGGCCAGCTTCACTCCGGAAAGATCCAGAGAGCCCCGGCGCATGTGATCCATCACGCGGCCCGGCGTGCCCACGATGATTTGCACGCCCGCCTCCAGCCCCCGCAGCTGCCGCTCGATGGGCGCGCCGCCGTAGACCGGCAGCACGCGCACGCCTTCCCGGTAGCGCGTGAGCTTCATCAGCTCGCCCGCTGTCTGCACGGCCAGCTCCCGGGTGGGGCTGAGCACCAGCGCCTGAACGCGCTTCTCACCAGGCTCAATCCGCTCCGCAAGGGGAATGCCGAAGGCGGCAGTCTTACCGGTGCCGGTCTGCGCCTGGCCGATCACGTCGCGGCCTTCGAGCATGGGCGGGATGGCGTTCAGCTGAATCGGGGTGGGCGTTTCATAGCCCATGTCCGTCACGGCCCGCGCCACATCGGGCGACAGGCCGAATTTGTCAAATTCCATTCAATGATTTCCTTTCATGCCGCTCCGAATGACAGAAAAGCGGCCAGGCCCCGAAAACACCCGCGGGCCTGACCGAGATTTGCCTCCTGAGCAGCGCCGATTTTGCTTTTCGATAACGGGTTGATTATAGCAGAAAAAGGTTATACCGAAAGCCCTTCCCAGTTAATTCACTGAGAAATTGTCACGATGTCCGGCCAAACTGTCCTTCCCGCCGGCCGCGTCAGTTATTGATGCCCAGCAGGTCGTCCGTCAAGGCGGCGGTGAGGGTGAGCACGGTGATCTTGGGCTGATTGTTCAGCCGGAATTTCGGCAGGCCGATGGCGTCCGTCATGGCCAGGCCGCCCGTGGTGTAGACCGTCACGTTCGCCAGGCGGCGTTCGCCCTCCACGAGGGACTGATCCGGGAACCAGCCGTGGCTCGGAGCCTCGATGGCGGGCACATAGAGCGCGCCGACGAAGGGAATCTTCCAGCCGCCGCCGCAGTAGTGACCGGCCAGCACCAGGTCCGGCGTGCGCAGCATGCCGCTGCCGGAATAGCCGCTGGCGGCGTTGTAAGGCTCGATGGGCGGATAATGCGCCACGGCGATGTGCAAATCGCTGTTTTCCATGCTGGTGACGGCGCTGAGCAGCTGCTCCGCGCACTGCACGCGCCAGGCCGTCAGCGGCAGGGAAACGCGGGCGGCCTCGGAGCCGTCCACATAGGCGCTGCTTTCCGAGCGATACTGGGCGTTCAGCCTGGACAGCAGGGGAGAGGCCTCCACGTCCAGCATGTTCTCCGGCGAGAGCCAAAGCCGCGAGGAGCCCTTTTCGATGAGGATGGGCGAGGAAAGATAGGTGGCTCCCCGCTGAATCGCGCCCAGGAGCCAGTCCTCCAGCACGAAATTTTGCAGAAGGCCGCTGGTGTCCCGTGGTTCGCTGACCAGCGGGCCGGGGTCGGAATCTCCGGCGATGAAGTAGACCGGGGCGGCGGAGGTTTTGCCGTCCAGCAGGTGATAGAGGGCGTCGGCGCTGCCGTGTCCCACCATGTCGCCCGCCAGGATCATCATGTCGTATTTCAGGGCGTTGAGGCTGCGCAGCAGCGTGGCCTGTTCGTCGCCGTACTCGCGGCCGTGCAGATCGGAGAGCAGCACGATGCGATAGCCCTCGAAATCGCTGCTCAGGCCTGCGATGGAGATGGTCTTCTCCTCCACCTGGATGCTGGAGTTGTTCAGCAGGAGCAGCATGAGCGCCAGCAGGGCAATGCTGCCCACCACGAAGCCGGAAAAGCGCACCTTTTGCACCCAGGCCATGCGCTGTTTGACAAAGGCGTCAATCTTCTCGTCGTGCTTGCCGGCGGTGAAATCGTTGAAGCCGCTCAGGATGCGGCGGCTGTAGCGGGTGACCGTGGCGCCGCCGCGCCGCATGCCGCGGCTCAGCTTCATGAAGGTCAGATTGCGCTCGGCGCCTGGCTTTTTCTTCTTCCTCTTCACGCGTCGCGTCGCGTCGGGATCGGAGGCCTTTTTCTTTTTCGCCATCTATGGATAAATCCTTTCGGTAAACTCATGGGCATAGAATCATATGCTATATTATACGCGCAAACCGCGTTTGTGACAAGGCTTGTTTTGTGAGGAAAGGCGGTTTAATCGGGAGCGTTTCGCACATTTGGGTTTGCGCAAGGTAAATAATCCGCCCTCAGGATTGAAAAGACGCCGGAAAAAAGTTATAATGAATTCAGACCATTGATTCGGAGGAAGTGTCATGTTTCGCAGGTTCGTGTTCCTCGCGCTCATTCTGACGCTGCTGACGCCGTCGGCCCTGGCCGGCGAAGCGCCCAATTATGAGATCAGCAGCTACGTACTCTATATGAATGTGCAGGACGACGGCGCCGTCCGCGTGCGCGAGGAAATCATTTACAACAACCCCAGCGCCTACGAGGGTCTGTCGATCCCGGTGAGCCTGAAGGGCACGGACGGCCTTTCCGAGGCGGCGGTGTGGTGCGACGGCGAGGTGCTGGAGGAGCTGTCCTCCGCCGACGCCCTGGAGGAAGACGCCCGGGGCTTTATCGTGACGTCCGAGGGCGACGACGCCCGGATCGACATCGTCTGTCCCGGCGACAGCGACAGCCACGCCTTTGCCTGCGCCTACACGCTGAAAGACCTGGCCTGCCGTTATGAGGATACCGCCTTGCTGGACCGGGTGCTGATTCCCTCCGGCCGGGAGGTCATGCTGCAGAACGCGGTGGTCATCGTGACCCTGCCCCGCTCGGACGGCGAGGTGCTGGCCTATGTGGACGGCGCGCCGGAGGAGATCCCGCTGCTGGTGAAATACGACACGGTGAACATCGGCCCCATCGACGTGGCGGCGGACGAGGCACTCTCCGCCCAGCTGCTGTTTCCGGCCGACTGGCTGGACGCCGCCGAGACCGTGCCCCAGGCCATGCGGGAGGCCGTCATCGCCCCGCGCCGGAAGGCGGAGGCCGAGATTGCCCGGGAGACCAACGCCCGCCGGGCAGAGCAGTACACGGCGACGGCCATTTACGCGGTGGTCTTCATCGCGGCGCTGCTGTTCCTGATGAAGAAATACGGCGTGAAAAAGGGGCGGGGAAAAGCCAGCCCGAACGAGGCGCTGCTGGATCAATACCCCGGCGCTTACGCCGTCTACGCCGCCCGTGACAAGGCCGGCGTCAACGCGCTGACCGCCACCCTGGCCGAGCTGGAGCGTCGGGGCGTCATCTCCATCAGCCGGGCGGAAGAAGACCTGCAAATTCGCATGCTCGATCACGATCAGCCGCTGAAGGCCCATGAAGAGGCCGCGCTGAACATCATCTTCGGCTTCAAAAACGAGGTGGCCAACGTGTCCGCGCTCTACACGGCGGGCAACGAGGCTCAGGCAAAGTGGATGAGCGACCGATTCGCGGCCTTCGACAAGGCCGTGGCTGCCGATGCGCACGCCGCGGGGCTGACCTGGCAAAACGACGCGATCCTGATCGTGACGGCGCTTCTGAATATCCTGTGCGGCGTAATCCTGGGGTTTGTGCTGCTGCTGGTGGGCAAGCGGATGCTGCTGGAGGCCTGCGGCGTGGCGGTTTTCATGTTCGTCATGATCGGCCAGATCAACCGCGTGCGCACGCTCACCGACGCGGGCGAGGCCCTGCAGGAGGCGGCCTACGCGCTGGCGGCCGATGAGAAAGCCAGAGCGCGACACGTTCCTCTGGGCATGGCTGTGGGCGACTGGACGGCGGACGACGACTCGGAGGAAGCCCGGCTCTACGGGGATCTCCACCGAAAGCTCAACGAGATATTCTACGACACGGCCACGCTCAGGCGAATCCGGAAGAAGAAATAACAGCCCCTCAGGAGGAAAATACACATCATGACGACCGATTTTGTTTCCATTCTCGCCAAGGAGTTTTCGCTGCGCCCGGAGCAGGTGAAGGCGGTCATCGAGCTGCTGGACGCGGGCAACACGATCCCTTTCATCGCCCGCTATAGAAAAGAGGCCACCGGTTCGCTGGACGATCAGCTGCTGCGCGAGCTGGCGGAGCGGCTGGAATACCTGCGCAATCTGGAGAAGCGCCGCAAGGAGATCGAAAAGGCGCTCACGGAGCAGGGCGCGCTGACGGACATAATCGCCGCGCAGCTGGGCAAGGCGGCCACACTCTCCGAGCTGGAGGACATCTATCGTCCCTTCCGCCCCAAGCGCCGCACCCGCGCCACCATCGCCCGGGAACGGGGCCTGGAGCCCCTGGCCGCCTGGCTGATGGCTCAGCCGGCAAAGGGCGACCCGCTGGTCAGGGCGGCAGAATTCGTCAATCCAGAAAAGGACGTGCCGGACGCCGACGCCGCCCTGGCCGGAGCCCGGGACATCATCGCGGAGATGGTCAGCGACGACGCCCCGCTGCGGGGCCGGCTGCGCGACCTGTTGAGCCGCGAAGGCGCGGTGGTCTCGAAGGCGGCGAAGGAGGAGGACAGCGTCTACAGCACCTACTATGACTTCCGCGAGCCGGTGCGGAGCATCGCCGCCCATCGCGTGCTGGCGATCAACCGGGGCGAACGGGAGGAATTCCTGAAGGTCTCCATCGAACTCCCCGAGGAACGGGCGCTGCAGGTCGTCAGGCAGGCCTTCCTGCGCGGCGCATCGCCCGCCTCAGAACAGGTGGCCGCCGCCTGCGACGACGCCTGGGACAGGCTGCTCTTTCCCTCTCTGGAGCGTGAGATCCGCGCCATGCTCACCGACCGGGCCAACGTGTCGGCCATCAAGGTCTTCTCCGACAACCTGCATCAGCTGCTCATGCAGCCGCCCATCAAGGGCAAGGTCACCCTGGGCGTGGATCCGGGCTTCCGCACCGGCTGCAAGCTGGCAGTGATCGACGAAAACGGCAAGGTGCTGGACACCGGCGTTGGCTATTTCACTCTGCCCGGCAACGAGGCGGGCAAGGCCGCCGCGGCCCGGCTGATCAAGGGCTTCGTGAAGAAATACGGCGTGACGGCCATCGCCATCGGAAACGGCACCGCCAGCCGGGAGAGCGAGCAGTTCATCGCGGGGTTGCTGCCGGAGCTGCCCGGCGCGGCGTATATGATCGTCAGCGAGGCCGGCGCGTCGGTGTATTCAGCCAGCAAGCTGGCCGCCGAGGAATTCCCCGAGTTCGACGTGACCCAGCGCAGCGCCGTGTCCATCGCGCGGCGCATGCAGGACCCATTGGCCGAGCTGGTGAAGATCGACCCGAAGGCCATCGGCGTGGGGCAGTATCAACACGATTTGAAGCAGAATGAGCTCACCGCGGCGCTGGACGGCGTGGTGGAGCAGTGCGTGAACCAGGTGGGCGTGGAAGTGTCCACCGCGTCGGCGGCGCTGCTGTCCCACGTGGCGGGCATCGGCCCCGCGCTGGCGAAGAACATCGTGGCCTATCGCGAGGAGAACGGCATTGCGTCCCGAGCGGCTCTGAAGAAGGTGCCCAAGCTGGGTCCCAGGGCCTTCGAGCAGTGCGCCGGCTTCCTGCGGGTGCGGGACAGCAGAAATCCGCT
>CADARO010000159.1 GCA_902790345.1 uncultured Eubacteriales bacterium
ATGGGCATGAGCCAGGTGATGCTGGGGCTTCTCAATCCCGGCGACGAGGCGCTGGTGTTCGCGCCCTATTTCGCGGTGTACCGGCAGCAGATCGAGCTGGCGGGGGGCGTGTGCGTGGAGGTGCCCACCCGGGCGGAGAACGGCTTTCAGCCCACGGAGGCGGACATCCGCGCCCGGATCACGCCCAGGACCCGGCTCATGATCGTCAACACCCCCTGCAACCCCACCGGCGCGGCCTATGATCTGGACACGCTGGCCATGCTGGCGCGGATCTGCCGGGAATATGACCTCCTGGCCGCGGCGGATGAAATCTACACGCGCTACCTGTTCGACGGCGCGTTCGTGCCGCTGCGCACCATCGACGGCATGAAGGAACGCACGATCACATTGAACAGCTTCAGCAAGAACTTCATGATGACCGGCTGGCGGGTGGGCTGCATCATCGCCCATCCGGCGCTGATCCGCGTGTTCCAGCACGTAAACAACGCCATGACATACACCACGCCGGCCATCTCCCAGCGGGCGGCGCTGCGGGCGCTGGCGCTGCGGGAGGACATCGCGGAGAAATACATATCAATATACAGGGATCGCGTATATTATACAGCCGACCGCATCGACAGGATTCCCTTCCTCTCCCTCTTCCGGCCCCGGGGCACGTTCTATCTGTTCCCCGGCGTGGAAAAAACGGGCATGGACGACAGGGCCTTCTGCAATCTCCTGCTCGAGAAGGCGCACATCCTGGTCGCGCCGGGCAGCGCTTTCGGCGAGGCGGGCAAAGGCCATTTCCGCATCGCCGCGACCGTGCCGAAGGAAAAGCTCGCGGAGGCCATGGACCGGATCGAAAAGCTGACATTTTGAAAGAACAGGCTGACCGCTGCAAAACGGCCAGCCTGTTTCACTTCAATTCAGCATGGTTTCTCTTCAAAAAGTCAATGTCCCCGCCATAAGCCATGGCGGTCTCATGGTCGTTGGTCTGAAACGCCTCAAAGAGCTCTGCCGGGATCTTGCCGGGCCTGACCCGCTCGAAGATCGTCAGGTTCCAGGAGTGCTTGCACTTGGCGCAGCGGTAAATCAGCCACACGTCGATGCTTTTCCCGTTGGCGTTGACCCGGAATTTGCCGGAATTCAGAAACTCCTGCTTCTTCCCGCAGCCGCCGCAGCGGTGATACACCCGCACCCGCGCGGGTTCAGAGGGACGCATCATCCGAATGACCGGCGCGCCGCTGATCCCGCAGAATCCTTTGAATGCTCTTTTCAGACAGGGAAAAGCGACGGGACAGCTCTTTGACGCTCGCGCCTTGCCGGGAGGCTTCGTATATGCTTCTGTCGCGCTCGACAAAGAACAGCCTGGCGGCGGTGCCGCTCCCCCATTCCCGCTTTTCCTTCCGTGGAATATAGATTGACTTTCCGTCTACATATTGCTGAATCGCCTCGATCAGTTCCCTGGGCAGAATGTCCTCCGCCCTGATATAGCTCATCATGTCCTCCCAACCGATGTTCAGGATTCATCTGAGCTTACGATTCATCTATGTATTTAAGCTCAGACTACTGAGCGGACACATCTTTTCCAGTCATACAGAATATGCTCCTTTCCGCGATTCATCACGAAGCCTTTATACAGTATAAGCAATTTCCCGGCTTTGCGCAACCTAAAACTCAATTGGAATTAAACTTGAGCGCCGCTGCATAGCGTATGCATACGCTCCCCTGCTAAGTTTTTGAAAAGTCCTTGACATTCGGGCAAAAGAGTGTATAATAATTCACATCAACTGAATTTTATTTCATTGGAGGTTGTAATTATGAAGTCTTTCAAGAAGGTCATCGCGCTGGCTGTGGCGCTGGTTCTCATGCTGAGCGTGGTCTCCGTCTCCGCCGAGACCGTGCTGGACAAGATCAAGGCCGCCGGCAAGATCGTCATGGGCACTGAGGCCACCTATCCCCCCTATGAGTATCTGGACGACGACGCCAACTTCGCGGGCTGCGACATCTGGCTGGCCAATCAGATCGCCGAGGCGCTGGGCGTTGAGCTGGAGATCCAGGACATGGACTTCGACGGCATCATCCCCGCCGTGCAGAGCGGCCTGGTTGACATCGGCATCGCCGCCTTCACCCGCACCGACGAGCGCGCCGAGGTCATCGACTTCTCCGACCTGTACGAGACCAGCGAGCAGCTGCTCATCGTGAAGGCCGGCAACGCGGACGTTTACGCCGACAAGGAATCCATGAAGGGCCTCATGGTGGGCGCGCAGCAGGGCACCATTCAGAGCCAGCTGATCGAAAAGGCGCTGCCGGACAGCACCCTGTTCGAGCTGAAGACCTATCCCGAGCTGGCGCTGGAAACCATCAACGGCAACATCGTGGGCTTCGTGGTTGACTCCGCCGTGGGCCTGAGCATGATCGCCGGCAGCGACGGCGCCCTCGAGGTGAGCAACTTCGCCTTCACCGCGGAGGAAGCCAGCTTCGGCAAGGCCGTGGTCATCGCCAAGGGCAACGAGGAGCTGGTGGCCGCCATCAACGAAGTCATCGCCAAGGTGACCGAGGACGGTTCCTATCAGGCCGCGTATGACGAGGCCGTCGCCGCCACCGGCGAAGCTGAGTAAGCCATCATCCAACGCACATCGCGCCGTGAAACCGATTTCCGGTTTCACGGCTTTGCGCGTTTTTAAACACACGGCAGGAGGGTTCACATGACCTTTTTCACCAATGTCTGGTCCACGCTGTCAAAGTATTACAGCTTCTTTCTGGAGGGCGTGGAGAACACGCTGATCATCGCGTTCTTCACGGTGCTGTTCGGCACGCTGCTGGGGATTCTCCTGGCCATGGCCAAGCTGAGCAGCTTCAGGCCCCTCAAATGGCTGTCCACGGCGTATATCGAGTTCTTCCGGGGCACGCCGCTGATGGTGCAGCTGATGTTCATCTTCTACGGCCTGCCCATGATCGGCGTCACCTTCCCGGACGTGCCCTTCATCGACAACTTCCAGCGCTTCGCGGCGGGCATCGTGGCCATGAGTCTGAACAGCGGCGCCTACGTGGCCGAGGTCATCCGCAGCGGCATCCAGGCCGTGGATTCGGGCCAGATGGAGGCGGCCCGCTCCCTGGGCTTCAAGAAGAGCCAGGGCATGCTCATGGTGGTTCTGCCCCAGGCCATTAAGAACATCCTGCCCGCCCTGGGCAACGAGTTCGTGACGGTCATCAAGGAGAGCTCCATCGTGTCCGTCATCGGCATCGCGGACCTGATGTACCGCACCAACGGCGTGAAGGCAAAGAACTACAAGACGCTGGAATGTCTGTTCATCGCCGCCATGATCTACTTTGTGCTGACCTTTGTCAGTGGCCGGCTGATTTCGCTGATGGAGAGGAGGATGCGCCGTGGTCACAAATGACGCCATGATCCAGGTTCAAAACCTGACCAAGCGGTTCGGCAAGCTCACCGTGCTGGACGACATCAGCATCTCCTTCTCCAAGGGCGAGGTGGTGAGCGTCATCGGCCCCTCCGGCGGCGGCAAGAGCACCTTCCTGCGCTGCCTGAACCTGCTGGAGATCCCCACCTCCGGCCACATCCTGTTCGAGGGCGTGGACATCTGCGACAAGAAGGCGGACATCAACCTGCACCGGCAGAAGATGGGCATGGTGTTCCAGCAATTCAACCTGTTTGAGAACATGAACGTCATGCGCAACCTGACCGCCGCTCCCATGAAGATCAGGAAGATGCCCCGGGAGCAGGCCGAGGAAAAGGCGCGGGGCCTTTTGAAGCGCGTGGGCCTGAGCGAAAAGGCGCTGGCCTTTCCCAGCCAGCTCTCCGGCGGCCAGAAGCAGCGCATCGCCATCGTGCGGGCGCTGATGATGGAGCCGGACGTGATGCTCTTTGACGAGCCCACCAGCGCGCTGGACCCCGAGATGATCGGCGAGGTGCTGGATGTCATGAAGGCCCTGGCCGAGTCCGGCATGAGCATGATCGTGGTCACCCATGAGATGCGCTTCGCCCGGGAGGTCTCCAGCCGCACCCTGTTCCTGGAGGGCGGCCACATCGAGGAGGACAAGCCCAGCCACGAGCTGTTCGAGCATCCCGAAAGCCCGCGCCTCATCAGCTTCCTGCGCAAGGTGCTGTAAAGAAAACGAATTGCGCCGCTGTACAAATCATTGGGGGCTGTCTCAAAACCACGCGTTTTGAGACAGCCCCCTTTTCATGCGCCATCGTCAGTTATGTTTCTCTCTGGGCAGGTTCAGCAGCTGGCCCAGCTGGCGGATGGCGATGAGCACGTCGTTCTGAAACACCGCCTCGTCGGCGTCGGTGCCGTAGCAGTAATTGCCCACGATGGCCGGCGCGTAGCCGTAGTCCCGGGCGTACAGGGCGCTCATGGCGTTGTAGATCGCCTGGCCCCGCCGCTGGTGATAGTCGGATGTGATGACGGTCATGGTCTCTACACCCTGGGCCCTCAGGATTTCAAGGGAATTGACCGCGTTTTCGACGGTGGTCATCGCCCGCTCGTCGATGAAGACGCGCCCGGCGTCGATGCCGCAGACATTCACCAGGTAGTCCCTCATCAGCCCGGCCTCGGTGTGCCGGTCCAGGTTGTTCTCCCCCGTGGGGCCGCCGGAGCACACCAGGATCGCGCCGGGAAAGGAGCGCGCCGCCGCGGCCGCCGCCTCGCAACGTCCCTTCAATTCTTCGGTCATCCCGCCGTTCACCAGCTCGTAGCCCAGCACTACGAAGGCATGGGCATCGCCGTCCGTCAGACCGATTTGCTCCAGCGCCGTGGCCCGCTGGCCGCCGTCGTGGATGCAGAGGGGATAATCCGGGTTGGCGCAGACCGCCTGCCAGTGATCCGCGATGCGTCGGGCGATCTCATAGTCCGCTTCGCTCACGGCGCGTATGGCGTCCAGGTCCGCCTGGACGGCCGCCCGTCCCTCCTCATTGCCGACAGATCGCAGGTCCTCCAGCAGCGCCCGGAATGACGCCGCGTTCTCCTCCGCCACCCGGCAGTCCTCGGCCAGCGCCGTGGAGCCGATCAGCATGAGCACCGCCGCCAGCAGCGCGGCCAGTATCCTCTTCATTGTCCTTCACCCCCGTGTTTTGTCCGTCGTGAAAGCCGTTCGTCAATATGTCCGCAGGATGTCCAAAACCTGGGCCTTCTCCGGCATGGACCGGATGGCGCCCTTCTTTGTGGTGACCAGATACGCCGCCGCGTTGGCAAAGCGCAGCATGTCCCACAGGTCCGCGTCCGTCAGGCCTGTCAGTCCCCGCTCCAGCACGAAGTTCAGCACGCTGGCGCAGAAGGTGTCCCCCGCGCCGGTGGTCTCGATGGTGCCGCCCAGCCGGAACGCGGGCACGAACACGTGCCGCCCCTCGTAGTAGGCGTGACTGCCGTCGGCTCCCGCCGTCACGTTGATGAGCCGCAGGTTCGGGCAGCGCTCCTTCAGCGCCGCCGCACCTTCGTCAAAGCTCTGGCAGCCCGTGAGGAATTCGATCTCGTTGTCCGCGATCTTCAGCACGTCGCACTGGGACATGCCCCAGAGCATCTGCTCCTTCGCGTCCTCCAGGCTGGCCCACAGGGGCGGGCGCAGGTTCGGATCGAAGGAGATGACCGCTCCGGCCTCTTTCGCCGCCCGCACTGCCGCCTTGGTGGCGCGGCGCACGGCCTCGTGGGTCATGGACAGCGTGCCGAAGTGGAAAATGCGGGTCGAGGCGATCATGTCCATGGGCAGCTCGTCCTCGGTGAGCATCATGTCCGCGCCGGGGTTGCGATAGAAGGAAAAGTCCCGGTCGCCGTTGGCCGCCGTCTTCACGAAGGCCAGGGTGGTGTGCACCTCGTCGTCCATGCGGAGCGCGTCCATGCGGATGCCGGCCTGCTCGGCGACTTCGCGAAGCTGCCAGCCGAACATGTCGTTGCCCACCTTGCCGATGAAGGCG
>CADARO010000160.1 GCA_902790345.1 uncultured Eubacteriales bacterium
CTGTGGTACTTTATGATGCGCCAGCAGACGGGCGGCGGCAAGGGCGTGATGAACTTCGGCAAGGCGCGCGCCCGCCTCAGCGACCCCGAAAAGAACAAGGTGACCTTCGCCAACGTGGCCGGCGCTCAGGAGGAGACCGACGAGCTGCGCGAGGTTGTGGAATTCCTGAAGGATCCCAAGAGGTTCCGCGATCTGGGGGCCCGCATCCCCAAGGGCGTGCTGCTGGTTGGCCCGCCAGGCACCGGCAAGACCCTGCTGGCCCGCGCTGTGGCCGGCGAGGCCGGCGTGCCCTTCTTCACCATCTCCGGCTCGGACTTCGTTGAGATGTTCGTGGGCGTGGGCGCCAGCCGCGTGCGCGATCTGTTCGACGAGGCGAAAAAGCGGGCTCCGGCCATCGTGTTCATCGACGAGATCGACGCGGTGGGCCGTCAGCGCGGCGCGGGCCTGGGCGGCGGACACGACGAGCGCGAGCAGACCCTGAACCAGTTGCTGGTGGAGATGGACGGCTTCGAGACCAACGTGGGCATCATCGTGATGGCGGCCACCAACCGGGCCGACATCCTTGACCCGGCCCTGCTGCGCCCCGGCCGCTTCGACCGACAGATCGTGGTCAACTATCCGGACGTGAAGGGCCGCGAGGAGATCCTGAAAATCCACGCCAAGGGCAAACCCCTGGCGGAGGACGTGGACCTGGGCGTCATCGCCCGGCGCACCCCCTACTTTACCGGCGCCGATCTTGAAAACGTGCTGAACGAGGCGGCCATCCTGACCGCCCGGGCCCACGGAACCACCATCGACATGCACACCATCGAGGAGGCCATCACCCGGGTGAGCGCCGGCCCCGAGAAGAAGAGCCACAAGGTGACCGAAAAGGACAAGCGCCTGGTGGCCTATCACGAGGCGGGCCACGCCGTGGTCATGCACTACATCCCCGAATGCGACCGGGTGCACGAGGTGTCCATCATCCCCCGTGGCAAGGGGGCGGGCGGCTATACCATGTGGCTGCCTGAGGAGGAAACCAGCTACATCACCAGCGCCCGGCTCGCGGGCCAGATCGCCGGTTCGCTGGCCGGCCAGTGCGCCGAGAAGCTGATCTACGGCGACATCTCCACCGGCGCGTCCAGCGACCTGAAGCGGGCCACGGAAATCGCCCGGGGCATGGTGACCGAGTACGGCATGAGCGACAAGCTGGGGCCCATGTTCCTTGGGAACGACCAGGAGGTCTTCCTGGGCCGCAACTTCTCTCAGTCCCGCTCCAACATCTCCGAGGAAGTCAGCCGGATCATCGACGAAGAGGTTCACGCCCTGCTGGAGGGCGGCATGGCCAGGGCCACGTCCATCCTGCAGGCGCATCGCGACAAGCTGGACGCCGTCGCGGCGGCGCTGATCGACAAGGAAAAGCTGGATCAGGCCGAGTTTGAGGCCATTATGAACGCGGCGCCGGCCATCGAAACGCAGGATGGGGAAGGCGAAGCGAATGGCCATGAACAGCTGTAATCGCGAAGACGAGGTCAAATTCGATCTGCATATTCACACGACTGCCTCCGACGGGACCGACTCGCCGGAGGCGGTGGTTGCGCTTGCGGCCGAAAAGGGCTTCTCCGTCATCGCCATCACCGACCACGACACCATGCGCGGCGTGCCGGAAGCCAAGGCTGCCGGGCGGCGGCTGGGCGTTCGGGTGATCCCGGGCGTGGAGATCAGCGCCGGCGGGCAGACGGAGGTCCACGTGCTGGGCTACGGCATTCGGGACACCCGCCGCCTGGAGGAGACGCTGACCCGCATGCAGCTCATGCGGGAGGAGCGCATGGTCCGCATGGTGGAGAAGCTGCGGGGCATGGGCATCGACATCCAGCTGGATCAGGTGACGGCGCTGTCCGCCGGCACGGTGGGCCGCTCTCATCTGGCCCGGGTGCTGGTGGAGAAGAAGGTGGTGCGCGACGTGCGCGAGGCCTTCGTGCGCTATCTGGCCCCCGGCCGGCCGGCCTATGTGGAGCGGGAGAAGCTGAAGGTGGAGGAGGCCGTGCGCCTCATCACCGCCTGCGGCGGCCTGGCGGGCATCGCCCATCCGGGCCAGAGCCACGGGGAGGCCTACTGGCGGGCGGAGCGCTTCCGGGCGCTGAAGCCCTACGGCCTGCGCTGCATCGAGTGTCACCACATGGCCCATGCCCAGAACGTGGCCGCCGGGTTTGAGCAGATCGCCCGGTCTGAGGGCCTGCTGGTCACCGGCGGCAGCGACTACCACGGCCAGGTGAAGGCCGTCTCATTGGGCGACGGCATGAGGTTCTGGCACAACAAAGACACGGACATCAAGTTATTCTTAGAAGCATTGGGAGAGCATATATGACGCAGAATGGACGGGGAAGCAGGGGCGGCTACAGCGCACGGCAGAGCGCGCGAAAGAGGAGAAAGCGCGCGCGGCTGATCGCGTTTGTGTCGGCGCTGGTTCTGGTGATCGTTCTGGCCGTCGTCATCGGCACCACAATCAGCCGGCGAATGGCGAAAATTCGCGTTGAAAACGAGGTCAACGCCCACGCGGACACCTTTCAGGAAGGCGTGATGGTGAACGGCATCCCGCTGACCGGCTACAGCCGGGAGGAGGCGCAGGCGCTGCTGGACAGCCATTACGAGGAATCCCTGGGCGCGCAGATCGAGCTGGTCTTCGAGGACAAAAGCTGGGCCTTCACCCCCCGGGACATGGGCGCCGCCATCGACACGGCGGAGCAGATCGAGACCGCCTGGCAGTACGGCCGGGTGGGCACCATGCTGGAGCGGCAGGCGGAGATTCGGCAGCTCATTGAGGAGCCGGTGGATCTGCCTGTGACGCTGACCTATGACCGAAGCGCCCTGGAGGCGCTGGCGGCGCAAATCAAATCGGAAATCGACAAAGACCCGGTGAGCGCCACCATGTCCATCGTGGAGATCGGCAAATTTGCCTACACCGATTCCAGCACCGGCTGGAACCTGGACGCGGGGGCGCTGGTGGATCAGCTGGAGGAAATGATCCGGGAGGGCCAGTCCGGCCGGGTGACGCTGGAGCCCGCCGTGGTGGAGCCCGAGGTGAGCCGCGAGCAGCTGGAGCACTCCACCCTGCTTCTGGGCGAGTGCTACACCTCGCTGGAGAGCAGCAGCGGCTCCCGCACCAGCAATGTGAACCTGGCGCTGAGCTACTTCAACTTCATGCAGATCGAGCCGGGCCAGAAGGTGTCCTTCAACAAGGTGGTGGGCAAGCGCACGGAGGAGCGGGGCTTCAACAAGGCCCCCGAATATTCCGGCACCACGATCCAGACCGGCATCGGCGGCGGCGTTTGCCAGGCCAGCACCACGGTGTACGGCGCGGTGATCCGGGCGGGCCTGGAGATCCTGGAGCGGCACAAGCACACCATGACGGTGGGCTACGTGCCGGGCAGCCAGGACGCGGCGGTGAACGACGTGGACAAGGACATGCGCTTCCGCAACACCACGGAGAACACGCTGTACGTGTTCGCCTATGTGGATTCCAACAAGGAGATGGCGGTGTGCAAGATCTTCGGCCAGCCCATTGATCCCACGGTGTACATCGACATCGAGTCGAACATCATCCAGTCGGACATTGGCGGCGGCGGCATCTCCTATATGGACGATACCGAGGGCACCCGGGTGTGGTATGTGGACGACCCGCCGGTGCTCTACAAGGAGGGCAAGAAGGGCATGCGCAGCGAGGCCTTCCGGGTGTACCGCGACGCGGTGACGGGGGAGGAGATTCGCCGGCAGAAGCTCTCCACCGACTACTACATGCCGGAGGACGACACGTACCTGCGGGGCGTACACGAGCGCTAGAATCGGAACGGATGGATTGTGAAGCCTGGCGCGGCCTCAGCCACGGGGAAGCGCTTAGTTATACAAAGGGGGATTTGGATTATGGTAGGTAACGCGAACGTATCCATTTTTGCGGGAAGCGGCGGACATGCCTTCGCTGAGCGCATGTGCCGGTATCTGGGGTGCCCGCTGGGCGACTCCTCGGTCATCCGCTTCTCGGACGGAAACACCTTTGTTCGGATCAACGAATCAGTGCGCGATCGCGCCGTGTATCTCGTGCAGCCGATCGGCATGTCCCCCAATGACGAGTTTGTCGAGATCCTGTTCTGGCTGGACGCCTTCAAGCGGGCCAGCTGCCTGTCCGCCACCCTGGTGATGCCCTACTTCGGCTACGCCAAGGGCGACAAGAAGGACGAGCCCCGCGTTTCCATCCGCGCCCGCGTGTGCGCCGAGTCCATCGAGCTGGCCGGCGCGGACCGCATCATGGTGCAGGATCTGCACTGCGGCCAGATTCAGGGCTTCTTCAAGAAGCCGCTGGATCACCTCTACGCCCTGCCCGTGCTGGTTCAGTATGTGCGCTCGCTGCATCTGGAGAACCTGGTTGTGGTGTCGCCTGACGCGGGCTACGCCAAGCAGGCCCGCCGCTTCGCCACCGCCCTGGGCACCCCCGTGGCCATCGGCGACAAGCAGCGCAGCGACCATTCCGAGAACGCCGAGGTGCTGGAGATCCTGGGCGACGTGAAGGGCAAGAACTGCCTGATCGTGGACGACTTCACCATTTCCGGTGGCACGCTGGTGAACCTGTCCTACGAGCTGGAAAAGCGCGGCGCGAAGAAGATTTACGCGGCGCTGAGCCACAACATCATCACCCCCGAGGGCGTGAAGCGCATCGAGGCCAGCCCCATCGAGCGGCTGATCTCCACCGACACCGTGGACAACCCCAACTCGGCCCACAACAAGCGCTTCAAGACCCTGTCCGTGGCTCCCGTGTTCGCGGAGACCCTGCGGCGCTACCACAACTACCAGTCCATCAACGAGCTGACCAACGCCCTGCCCGAGGACCTGTTCAAGGCCTGCGTGCAGGACATGGACATCTGACAAGCCGAACCGAATACACGAAAGCCCCGGATGGCGCGACGCCGTCCGGGGCTTTCGTGTATGGTGAACGATCGGGGATGTGAAGGCCGGATGAGGTTCTCCCCTCACGCCCCCTGCTTCCTGGCGCGCTGGGCGGCGAAGTGCTCCTTTACCACCGGGGCCATGGTCTGCACGATGATGGCCACGATGAGGATGGCACCCTTCACGGTGTCGTTCAGCAGGGTGTTCATCTTGAGGGCCACGATGATCTTGTCGATGATGGTGTAGCTCATGATGCCGAACAGGATGCCCACGCATTTGCCCCGGCCGCCGGCCATGCTGATGCCGCCCAGCACCACCGCGGCGATGGCGTACATCTCGTAGCTGCCGCCGGTGGTGGCGGGGTCCACGGAGGCGTTCATGCTGATCCACAGGAAGGCGCTGACGCCCACCAGCACGCCGGTGATGACAAACACCGCGATGCGGCGGCCGTCCACGTCGATGCCCGTGAGCCGGGCGGCGCGCTCGTTGCTGCCCACGGCGTAGAGCTGCTTGCCGAACTTGGTGGAGGTGGTCACGTACACGATCAGCGCGGTGAGGGCGATGAGAAACAGCCCCGTCACCGGCAGGGTGAGCAGCTTGCTGTTGCCGAAGCTGTAGAAGGGCTTGTAGAGGGAGTTGGTGTTCAGCAGCTTGAACAGGCTGTTGCTGCCGCCGGGGATGTCGGCGGGGATCTCGTGGCAGATGTAGCGGGTGAGGGAGCGGAAGATGAGCATGGTGGCCAGGGTGGATGCTGTTTGTGACGTTGAACGCCATCACGGTGAACCCGCCCACGAACGCCAGCATGGAGCCCACGGACAGGTCGATCTGCCCGGTGATGACCACCAGGCCCATGCCCAGCGCGGTGATGCCGATCACGGCGCTGTGGCGCAGTATGTTCGTCACGCCCACCCAGGTGAGGCTGGAATTGACGATCACATAGGCCGCGAAGATGGCCGCGAAGATGAACACGAAGCTGTAGCCGGACCAGATTTTCGATAAGGTTTTCAGGGGCGAGCGCTTATTGTCGTTCATGGGTCATGCCTCCATTGTTTCCACGGCGTTGGTGGAGTACATCATCACGGTGTGTTCGTCGATGGCCTCGTGGGGCAGCAGCTTGATGAGCCGCCCGTCGTAGAACACCGCGCACCGATCCGCCACCTTCTGGATCTCGCCGATTTCGAGGGTGTTGATGAGAATGGTCTTGCCGGCCTCAGCCAGCGCCAGGATCAGCTGGTAGATCTCCGCCTTGGAGCCCACGTCGATGCCCTGGGTGGGGTTGTCCAGCAGCAGGATGTCGCCGCCGGTATTCAGCCAGCGGGCCAGGAACACCTTCTGCTGGTTGCCGCCGGAGAGGGACAGCACGGCGTCCGCGCTGCTGGCGGCCTTGATGCTGAGCATCTCCTTCAGCGCGTCGTAGCGCTTCTGCTCGGCCCGGCGGGCGATGTGGGGCTGTCGGCCGGACAGGGTGTGCTCCGCCAGATAGGTGTTTTCCAGGATGCTCATGTCCGGCACCACGGAATTCTCCTTGCGGTTGGCGGGCAGCATGGCGATGCCCGCCCTCATGGCGGCGTGGATGCCCCGGCCCGCCAGGGCTTTGCCGGCCACGGATACCCGGCCGCTCTCCAGGGGCAGCGCCCCGAACACCGCCTGCATCAGCTCGCTGCTGCCGGAGCCCTGCAGCCCGGTGAGGGCCAGGATCTCGCCCCGGCGCACGCTGAGGGACACGTCGTGAAAGCCCGGCCCGCTGAGCCGCTCCAGGGATAGGGCCTCGCCGCCCAGCTCCCGCCGGCGATACACGTCCTTTGAGGTGTAGGTGGGGCCCACCATCAGCCGGGCCAGGGTTTCGGCGTCGGTGTCGGCCACCCGGCCCTGGGCGATGAATTCGCCGTTGCGCAGCACGGTGTAGCGATCCGAGATGGCGAAGATCTCCGGCATCTTATGGGAGATGAAGATGAAGGAGGTGCCCCCATCCCGCAGCCGGCGCAGGATGTCGAACAGCCGGTCGATCTCTTCGTTGTTCAGGGCGGTGGTGGGCTCGTCCAGAATGAGCATCTTCGCCTCGAAGAACAGCGCCTTGGCGATTTCCAGCAGCTGTTCTGGCCCATCCTCAGCTCGGACACCAGGGCGTTGGGGTCGATCTCAACGCCCAGCGCCGTGAGGAAATCCCGGGTGCGCTCGATCATCTCCCGCTTTTTCAGGGCGCCGAAGCGGTGGGTGGGTTCCTTGGTGAGGAACAGGTTCTCATACACCTTCATGGTGGGAAACAGGTTCAGCTCCTGATGCACGAAAGCGATGCCCAGCTTTTCCGTGAGGGGCACGGTGGGCCGCTGGATGGGCTGGCCCCGGAAGGTGATGGAGCCCCGGTCCATGGGCACCACGCCGGTGAGGATGTTCATCAGCGTGGATTTGCCCGCGCCGTTCTCGCCCAGAATGGTGTGGATTTCGCCCTCCCCGATGGTCAGGTCCACGCCCCTGAGCACCTCCACGCCGCTGAAGGCCTTCCAGATGCCCCGCATTTCCAATATGTTCATAGTCAGTCTCCGACGTTTGTTTTTCAGGATTGGACGGCATGGCCGCCCATTGAGCCGCTATGACAAGCGCGCTCCCGCGCGATGAGGCGCGGGAGCGATGAAATCGAACGCGGCGATCAGTTGAAGCCCACGTAGCCGTCCACATTCTCGGCCGTCACGATCTCGACGGGCACGATGTAATCCTGGGCGACTTCCTCGCCGTTCAGGCTGGAGACCATCAGGCCGATGGCGTCCTGAATCATGGCGGGGCTGTAGGTGGCCACGGCCAGGCCGCCGAAGGAAGCGGCCAGTTCTTCGCTGGCCTTGCCGCCGATCACGTCGTACAGCGCCTGAGAGCCGCCGGCGGCGGAGATGACGATCTCATTGGCCAGGATGGCGGCCTTGGTGTCGTCATCGATGGCGGAGCCTTCCAGGGCCTCGATGATGCCCAGCGCGAACTCGTCGTCCTGGGAGTAGAACCACTTGATGGCGGCGTTGTTCTTGTCGCTCATGAGGGACTCAAAGTACTCCTTGGCGGCGGAGCGGCTCCAGTTCATGGCGCCGGAGAAGGTGAGGGAAGCCAGCTGTTCCTCGGTCCACTTGGCCTCGTCCGCGATGGTCTCGCCCATGTAGGCCAGCTCGCCGGTGAGGTACTTCTTGAAGCCGTCGTCGCGGTAGGTGGTGACGGAGGAGGTGTCGCCCTCGAAGACGATGACCTCGTCGCCGGGCTTCATGCCCAGGGAGACGAAGTAGGCGGCCACGGCCGCGCCCACGCCCTCGTTGTCGCCGGAGACGTTGGCCACGGCGGAGTCCTTCACGCCCGCGATGATGCGGTCGAAGGCCACGTAGGGAATGCCGGCGTCAACCAGCTGCTGAATGGCGAATTCCACGGTGTCGTCCTGGGGCAGGATGACCACGCCGGCGGCGTCGCCCGCGTGATTGGCCACGATGTCCTCGATCTGGGTGATCTGGGCGGCGGCGTCGGGCGCGGTGCTGACCTCGGCCTTCCAGGTGCCCTCGGCGGTGATTTCCTCAGCGGAGGTCTTGGCGAAGGTGGCCACGGAGCCGGTCCAGCCGTGATCCTCGGTGGGGGTCAGGATGTAGATGGTGTCGTTCTCGGCCAGCGCCGCGAAGGGCATGCAGGCCAGAGCCAGGCAGAGGATGATGGCGAACAAAGTCTTTTTCATGATACTCTCCCTCCAACAGGTCATTACTTCGGATTCTCATATAAATCCATACAAATTCTACCATATTTTCAGGCGTGAGGCAACCGGTTTTATGGAAGTAAATGAAAAAAAGGATTGGCGGACAACCGGGTGCAGGGCGAAGCCCTGTTCAGAGTGGGCGAAGCCCACAACTAACTTTCCCCCTTTCCCGCGAAGAGCGGGAAAGGGGGTCAGGGGGAAGAGGTTTGCTGCCACACGCGACGCCAGACCCCGGCTCTCAGCGGCTTACACGCATAGAAAAAACCCGGCGCGCGAACGCCGGGCCAAAACGCGAAGCGGTTATTCCGCCTTCTTCTCTTCCTTCTCGATCTTGGGCTCCACCGCGTTTTTCTTCACGGACTCGATGCCGTTCACGCAGCTGGGCATGCTCTTGTAGCCCTCGCTGACGCCGATGATCTGGCCGTTGGTGGCCTTCAGGCGGAAGCGGATCTCGCCGGCCTTGTCGGTGTAGATCTCGAACTTGGGGCACTTTTCCTTGGCGTAGCCCTCCGCGGTCTGATCCTCCACCGGCGCGATGGGGGCGTTGCGCTTCACACTCTCCACGCCCTTCATGCAGGAGCGCTCGCTCTTGTACACTTCGCTGGTGAGAATGACCTCGCCGTTGCCGGCCTTCAGGTCAAACTTGGTGCCGGTCTTGGTTTCCTTGACCACAAACTTGCCCATGTCTATTGCCACCTCCGTATAATTTAACATAGGTTTACAAAAAATACAATAGTTTTT
>CADARO010000161.1:0-5643 GCA_902790345.1 uncultured Eubacteriales bacterium
CGTGGTGTATCGCGTGCGCTTCTCGCTCTCCTGCGGCAGGGAGGGCAAGGCGAAGGTCACGCTGCGCCCCGCGAAATAAGACAAAAGACATAGAAAAGCCGCCCCGCCGTGAAAAAGCGGGGCGGCTGATTTTACGCGTTCGTTCAGTCCTCGATGAGGTTCATCCTGTCGGCCTCGAACACGTAGATGTTGCCGTAGCTCCAGTTGTAGTCGCTTCCGTTGTGCCGGTCGAATGTCATCATGAGATAGCGCAGCCGGCGGCCACAGGGCACCGGAATGAGGGTGCCCCAGCCCCGGAAGCCGCCGTCGTCGTAGTCGAACCGCAGCAGGGTGTACTGAGACAGATCCTCGATGGGATGCAGGTGATACTGGGCCCGGGCCCCGAAATCGGAGCCGCACAGCAGGTACATGCGCCCCGCCACCCGGATGATGGAGCCGCCGGTGTTGTCGCCCATGGTCACGTTGTCCACGTAGGTGAAGCCGTCCAGCGGGCTGTCGGACTCATACAGGAAGTAGCGGTATTTCGGACGCTCCTCGCCGCAGTCTGTGAGGCGGCAGATGCCCAGCAGCCACTTGCCCCGCTTCTTGTCGAAGGTGAGGTCCGGGTCCTCGTCGCCGAACTTGGCGAAGAACAGCCGGTCGTCGCTGAGCACCGCCCGCTGGATTTCCCCGTCCATGTCCACCGCGCCCAGGGAATCCGCCTCGCCCTTCACGCTCTGCTCCATGGGCATCAGCTCCACGTCCAGCACGTTGATGCCGTAGCGCAGGTCGGCGAAGCTCTTGCCCCGGCACAGCACGTGGCCGTGGGAGAAGGCGCAGGCCCACACGTACCATTCGCCGGTACGCCGGTCGTATACCGCCGAGGTGGCCACATCGGAGCACCACAGGCCGTCGCCCGCGTCGAAGAAGATGGCGCCCTCCATGCGGATGTCCGCGGTGGAGGGGTTCCAGGACACCACCGCCTGGAAGCCCCCGGCCTGCAGCCGGGAGGACAGGGTCATGAACAGCCGGCCGTTCTCCATGTAGGGCTGGCCGTTCTCATAGCGCATGCACTTCATGTCCGCGTGGCTGATGCCGCCCTCCAGGTAGAACTGGACGCCGCCCTGCACGCTGTCGCCCGGCTCCAGCGACACATACAGCGAGGCCGTGGCCCGGGTGAATACGTCGTAGGCGATGATTTTTCCGTAGGCCGGCAGCTGGAAGGTGCCCAGGTATTCCGGCATGTTACCGGGCTGCAGGTAGATGTCGAAGCTGCGGCCCCGGCAGGTGACGATCAGGCGCGTGCCGGGGGTGAAGGAATGGCCGCTGCTGAGCAGGCGCTCCTCCTCGTCCCCCTCCACCGAGCAGCGCACGGTGAGCCCGTCGCCGTCGTCGCTGGCGGCGATGATCAGCCGGGGCAGGCATTCGCAGTCCAGGCACAGGCCCACGCCGCTTGTCTCGCCCCGCAGGCTGGCCTCGTCCAGCTCGAAGTCGTAGGTGGCGTAGGGGAAATGCTGGCCCAGCAGGCGGGCCTTGTGGAGGGGCTGACCGGTGAGGTTTTCCACCCGGTAGCGGGCGTTCGGCAGGGTTTCGGTCAGGGCGGCCTCGCCTTCGTTTGAGAACACCACGGGATAGGGCGCGCCGCGCCTGTCGTTGATCCAGTCCTTATAGCAGCTCATTTCGCCCAGAGGCAGCCGGAGCTTCTTGTAGGGATTGATGGAGAAGCGCCGCTTGAAGGTCATTTCCTCGATGGTATGCATGGCTGTTTCCCTCCCTCGATTCGCGCGTCACGTCACGTCGAAGACCATCACGTCGTCCTCGCTCAGGCCGGGCCGCCAGAGGGGCAGCGCCCCGCCGTTGGGATCGCCGGTCTTCATGAAATTGGTCCAGTAATCCAGCATCCGCTCGGACAGCGCCTTGTCCGCCTCGGTGAAGGGCCGCCAGCAGCGCGCCAGCGTGCCGAAGGTGTACCACAGCTCGGCGGAATGGAAGGCCCCGGCGTCGTTGCCGGGCAGCCGCCGGGTGAAGTAATAGCGGTAGGAGGCGGGGAAGCCGTTCTTCGCCAGCGTCTGGCAGAAGGCGGCGCAGGCGTCGTAGACCAGCCCGCGCTGGCCCTGGGCCAGGGCCTCAGGGTTGGTGGCGATGTCGTTCAGGGTGGAGCCAACCATGTAGGGAATCCGGTGGATGAGGCCGCGCTGAATGGCCTCGTCATAGCCGGCGGTCAGCAGGTAATCGTCGATGACGGGGGTATAGGCCAGCTCCATCTTCGGGAAGCCCCGCTGGATGATGGGGCCCGCCGCAGCGAACACCTGCTCCGGCGTGAGGGCCCGCATGGCCTGAAGGCTGTCCACCTTCGCGTTGGCAGCGAACTCGACGCCTTCCGCCTCGGCTTTGGCCAGGGTGTGGTCGTAGCTCAGACCCAGGCCGCTCTGCAGGATGGCCCCGGCGATCTTGCCCTTCGCCAGGGGCGAGGAGATCAGCGTCTGCGCGCTCATGCTGCCGGCGGACTGGCCGAACACGGTGATCCTCTCCGGGTCGCCACCGAAGCAGGCGATGTTCTGGCGCACCCAGTCCAGGGCGGCCAGCTGATCCAGTATGCCCCAGTTGCCGGACACCCGGCGGCCGGTTTCCCGCTGATTCTCCTCCGAGAGCCAGGGATGGGCCAGGAAGCCGAAGGGCCCCAGGCGGTAGTTGATGGTGACCAGTATGACGCCGCGCCTGCAGTAGGCCGCGCCGTCGAAGGGCTTTTCGTGGCCGAAGCCGCCCATGAACGCGCCGCCGTGGATCCAGAAGGCCACGGGCAGATTCTCGCCGGATTCCGGGGCCCAGATGTTCAGATACAGGCTGTCCTCGGAGATGGCGGTTTGGTATTTCGGCTCGTCGTAGAATTCCGGGCCGTACAGCACCGGGTCGTGGTGCTCCTGCTGCATGGAGCGGGTGGGGAAGTCCACCGCCCGGCGCGTGCCCTCCCAGGGGTCAAGGGGAACCGGCGCGTGCCAGCGCAGCGCCCCCACCGGCGGCTTGGCATAGGGCACGCCGAAAAGCACCCGGCAGCCCTCCCGCTCGATGCCCTCCAAAGTGCCCAGCTTTGTCTTCACAAGCGTCATAGTGCTCCTCCTCCTCGCGTGTATTTTGTTAACTCTATTATATCAGCTTCTTCCCGCGCGTTCAAGATGTTTAATGCGGGCGGTTCATGCCGCGTTGCAATTTTGGCCCGTTCATGGTATCATTTGAAAGAGGCGGCGGTGAAGCCGGCCGGAGAGCGGGGGAGAGCATGGACAGACAGACGGCCCTTTCGATTTACACGCGGGCGATCCTGGAGGAGCGGGAGAGCTATCTGTATGAGCGGGCGCTGGCCAAGGCCCGCTCCGCGCTGGAGGGCCTGAACCCGGAGGAGAAGGACGCCTACCTGAAGGGCCAGGCCTTTTCCAACGCGCTGTATCACATCAAGCGCCGGGACAAGGTGTATCAGGCGCTGCAGCGGGGCGAGCTGGTGATGGATTATCACATGGCCGAATTCGAGCAGCTTATGCCTCTGATTCTGAACGAGATCCGCCACGGCAACGAGGTGAGCCTGCCCTTCCTGCGCTCGGTGCAGCGCGGCCGAGTGACCCTGGCCAAAGCCCACGCGGCGATCCGCCAGCTGAAGCTGAACGCTCCCGGAAAACTGCTGCGGGAGCAAACGGCGTCCTTCGCCAACGAGGCGGCGGGCAAACTGGAAAAATACCTGCTGCGGGCGGATTTGAAGCCGCTGGTGAAGAAAGATCAGGCTGAGGGAAAGATCGTGGCCCGGGTGATGGAGAACGCGTTTGCCCGGGGCGTGACAAACGAGATGGTCGAAGAGGCGTACAAACCCGATTCGCTTGTCAAGGCCCTGCAGAGCGCGGTCAATCGGGGCTGCCCGGAGCTGGCGGCCTGCGGCAGCGTGTGTCTGGATTCCGGCGAGAAGCTGTCCTCCGTGGTGCGGAGCGAGGTTCAGCGGGCGAAGGGCGAGGTCTGCGCCCAGGTGCGCCGTCGCTTTCCGGCGGATCGGATTCGGCGTCTGCTCTCGAATAACCCCTCCCTCAAGCACCTGCAGCGGCAGGTCGACGCCGCTCAGGCCCGGGAAAAGCGGCTGAAATCGGCGCTGCTGGGGGCGGTGCCGGAGCACTATCGCGAACTGTACCCCCTGGCTCGGGCCATGCGCCGCCGCTTCATCCTGCACCTGGGGCCCACCAATTCCGGCAAGACCCACGACGGCGTGGGCCGGCTGCGGGGCGCGCGCCACGGCATCTATCTGGGCCCGCTGCGCCTGCTGGCCGCCGAGCAGTACGACGCGCTGAACCGGGCCGACGTGCCTTGCTCGCTGGTGACGGGCGAGGAGCAGATTCGGGTGCCCGGCGCGCGGGTGCAGTCCTCCACGGTGGAAATGGCGGATCTGAAGGATCACTACGACGTGGCGGTGATCGACGAGTGCCAGATGATCGCCGACCGGGATCGGGGCGGCGCGTGGACGGCGGCCATCCTGGGCCTGTGCGCGGAGGAGATCCACGCCTGCGCCTCGCCGGACGCGGAGGAGCTGCTGACCCGCATCATCACGGAGTGCGGCGACGAGCTGACCATCGTGCGGCACCGGCGCATGACGCCCCTGATGGTGGAGAAGGAGGGCTTCCAGTTTCCCGCCTCCGTGCGGCCCGGGGACGCGCTGATCGTGTTCTCCAAGGCCCGGGTGCACGCGGTGGCGGCGGAGCTGAAGCGCAAGGGCTACCGGGTGTCGCTGATCTACGGGGCCCTGCCGCCGGATGTGCGCCGCGATCAGGCCGACCGCTTCCTGCAGGGGGACACCGACGTGGTGGTCTCCACCGACGCCATCGCCATGGGCATGAACCTGCCCATCGAGCGGGTGGTCTTCCTGGAATCGGAGAAGTTCGACGGCGACATCACCCGCCCTCTGACCGATGCGGAGATCAAGCAGATCGCCGGCCGGGCCGGGCGCTACGGCCAGTACGACGTGGGCTACGTGAACGCCTTCGGCTTCAAGGGCGTGGTGTCCCGGGCGCTGAGCAAGCCCCTGCTGCCCCTCACGGAGGCGGTCATCGGCTTCCCGGAGTCCCTGATCGGCATTCCGCTGCCCCTCACGGAGATCATCGGCCAGTGGCTCTCCATGCAGGACAAGAGCTGCTTTTCAAAGGCCTCCACCGCCCGGATGGAGATGCTGGCGGCCATGCTGGAGACCAGAAACACCAACAAGGCGCTGCTGTATCGCTTCCTCTGCATTCCCTTCGACGAGACCGAGCCGGATCTGCTCATCCGCTGGCGGGCCATGTACACCGCCGAGTGCCAGGGAGAGCACATCGACGTGGTATCGGCCCTTCCGGATTACATGAACCCGGAGGAATGTACCATCGAGATGCTGGACGGGCTGGAGGCGGACTATCGCCGGTGCGACCTGTATTACAACTACGCCCGGCTGTTCCTGGAGGAGCCGGAGGAGGTGCTGGACACCATCCAGCGCCGTAAATTCCTCATCTCCCAGGGCATCATCCACATTCTCTCCACCCAGCGGCTGCAGCAGAAGACCTGCGTGTCCTGCCGGAAATACCTGCCCTGGAACTGGCCCTACCGCATGTGCGACGCCTGCTACCGTCGGGAGCACATCGGGAAAGTCAGGAGATAAGGGCATAG
>CADARO010000161.1:5696-9319 GCA_902790345.1 uncultured Eubacteriales bacterium
CCGGGGGCGGCTGAGGGGTCGGAATAAAAGCTTGCGAGTTTGCGCATTCGTTTGAATGCTCAAACAGTGTAATTCCGACCCCTCAGTCAGCGTTGCTGACAGCTCCCCTTTCAGGGGAGCCTGAAAAACGCGGAGGTCTTTCGGGAAAGTCAGGCGATAAGGGCATAGAAAATCGGGCTCCCCGCAAAAGGGGAGCCCGAGCTGTATGATTGGTTTCTATTTGCTCTTCACATACGGCTTGCCGTTGGCGGCGGGCACGTGGGACTTGCCCACGAACAGGATCAGCACGATGACCGTGACCACATAGGGGATCATGGACAGCAGTTGCATGTCCACGCCGGAGGAGCCACCCAGCACCACCTTCAGGCCGGAGCAGAAGCCGAACAGCAGGCAGCCGATGAGGGCGCCGTGGGGCTTAAACTTGCCGAAGATGACCGCCGCGATGGCGATGAAGCCCTGGCCCACGATGGAGATGGGCCGGAACTGGGTGGAGATGGTCATGGTGACGCAGGCACCGCCCAGGCCGGACAGGAAGCCGGACAGGCACACGCACAGGAAGCGCATGGCGATCACGTTGATGCCCAGGGTCTCGCAGGCCTGGGGATGCTCGCCGCAGGCCCGCAGGCGCAGGCCGAAGCGGGTCTTGTAGAACACGAACCACACCAGGATCACTGCCGCGAACACCAGGTAGGTGGAGGCGTAGGTGGCGAACACGTTGTCCATGAAGCGGCCGAAGACCGTGGTGGTGTCGAACGCGCCGGTGAACAGCTTCGGGATCTTCTGGGTGGCGGTGAGGGGGATGGTGTCGGTGGAGTCGAACAGCACCTTCGCGATCATGATGACGATGCCCGGGCCAAGCATGTTGATGGCCGTGCCCGCGATGGTCTGATCCGCGCCCAGCTTCACGGTGGCGGTGGCGTGCAGCATGCCGAAGAACGCGCCCGCCAGGCCGCCGCAGAGGAAGCCGATCCAGGGATTGCCAGTGAAATAGGCCACCACGGTACCGGTGAAGGCGCCCGCGGTCATCATGCCCTCGATGCCGATGTTGACCACGCCGGACACTTCCGAGAAGCAGGAGCCCAGGGCGGCGTACAGGAGCGGCGTGGTGTACACCAGCGTCGCGTACAGGATAATGCCGAGGCTGTTGACAAAGGCTGTCATTTCTCAGCCACCTCCTTCCCCGGAGCCGGCGCGGCGGGCCTGGGCGACTCCTTGGGCTTTTTCTTCAGGAACTTCACATAGCGGAAGATGACGGAAATGGCGATGAAGAACACCACCGTGCCCACGATGACGTTGATCAGCTGGGTGGGCGCGCCCACCAGATTCAGCTTGCTGCCGCCGTAGATCAGCGCGCCGTAGAACAGGCCCGCGATGAACACGCCGAAGGGATTGGAGCAGCCCATCAGCGCCACCACGATGCCGGCGAAGCCGAAGCCCTCCTGAGAGGAGAACACGCTGATGCGGCCGCCCATGCCCATGAGCTGCAGCGCGCCGGCCAGCCCGCCCAGCGCGCCGGAGATGGCCAGGGCGGTGAGGATGGAGCGGTTCACGTTGATGCCGCCGTATTCCGCGGCGAAGCGGTTGGAGCCCACGGCCTTCAGCTCGTAACCCAGCGTGGTCTTTTCGATGACGAACCAAACGATCATCATGACCACGATGGCCACCAGAATGCCCCAGTTGGCGGTGGGAGCCAGACCTGCGGACTTGATGAAGTCCTTGGAGAAGAGCATGCTGGCGTTGGCGGAGATGTTCTTCGTGGCCTCGGCGGAGCCGGTGTTGTGAATGGCGGGAATGCCCGCGATGAAGTTGGACAGGTAGAAGGCGATCCAGTTGAACATGATCATGCTCAGCACCTCGTTGATGCCGCGCTTGATCTTGAGGGTGGCCACGATGACGCCCCACAGCGCGCCCACGGCCATGGCCGCCAGGAAGCACAGGGGAATCAGCACCGGCTTGGGCAGGTCGGGCAGCAGAATGCCCACGATGGCCGCCGCCATGGAGCCCATGACGAACTGGCCCTCCGCGCCGATGTTGAACACGCCCGTCTTGAAGGAAAACGCCACCGACAGGCCGGCCACAATGTAGGGCACCGAGTAGACCACCACGTAGGAGAAGCCCTTCAGGGAGGTCACGCTGTTGAGCAGCCGCCCGTAGGCCGCGCCCACGGACAGGCCCATGACCGCCAGGAAGATGGCCCCCACCAGAAAGCCCAGCACGATGGAGAGCAGGATGTGGATAAACGTGTTTTCGGATATGAAATCCAGCAAGCCCTTTTTCTTTATCATGACCTCTTACCTCCTGCCATCATGAGGCCCAGGTCGTTCTCATTGGCCTCCTTGCCGGGGATGGAGCTGACGATCTGGCCGTCGAAGATGACGTCGATCACGTCGGACAGGCTCATGATCTCGTCCAGCTCGAAGGAGACCAGCAGCACGGCCTTGCCCCGGTTGCGCTGCTCCACGATGTACCTGTGAACGTACTCGATGGCGCCCACGTCCAGGCCTCGGGTGGGGTTCACGGCGATGAGCAGGTCCTTGTCGTTCTGCACCTCACGGGCGATGATGACCTTCTGCTGATTGCCGCCGGACAGGGTGCCCGCCGGGCGCTTCTCGCTGCCGCTGGGGCGGATGTCGTACTGCTCGATGGATTTGCTGGCATGGGAGAAGATGGAGGGCCGCTGCAGGATGTTCGACTTCGAGAAGGGCTCGCGGCCGTAGTTCTGCAGGATCAGGTTATCCTCGATGGCGAAATCCAGCACCAGGCCGTGCTTCTGCCGGTCGGCGGGAATGCTGGACACGCCGTGGGTGAAGCCGAAATGGGGCGACTTGTTGAAGATGCTCACGCCGTTCACCGTGGCGTCGCCCTTGGTGCCCTTGCGCAGGCCCGTCAGGATCTCCACCAGCTCGGTCTGGCCATTGCCGTCGATGCCGGCGATGCCCACGATCTCGCCCGCGTGTACCTGCAGGTTCAGCCCCTTCAGGATCTCCACGCCGCGATAGTCCACGCCGTGCAGGTCGCGAACGTCCAGCACCACCTTGCCGGGGGCTTGTTCGGGCTTGTCCACCTGGAAGGTGACCTTGCGGCCCACCATCATGCTGGCCAGGTCGTTTTCGTCCACGGTGTCCACGTCCACGGTGCCGATGTACTTGCCCAGGCGGATGATGGTGCAGAAATCCGCCGATTCCTTGATCTCCTTCAGCTTGTGGGTGATGAGGATGATGCTCTTGCCGTCGGCGGTCAGGTTGTGCATGATCTGGATCAGCTCCACGATCTCCTGCGGGGTGAGGGAGGAGGTGGGCTCGTCCAGGATCAGCACGTCCGCGCCCCGGAACAGGGCCTTCAGGATCTCCACGCGCTGCTGCATGCCCACGGAGATGTCCTCGATCTTGGCGTCCGGGTCGATGGACAGGCCGTATCGCTCGGAAATCTCCACCACGCTGCGTCGGGCGCCCTTCATGTCCAGCACCACGCCCTTGCGGGGCTCGGTGCCCAGCACGATGTTCTCCGTGACGGTGAAGGGCTGAACCAGCATGAAGTGCTGATGCACCATGCCGATGCCCGCGTCGATGGCGTCCCGGGGGGAATTCATCTCGATCTTCTTGCCGCGCACCAGGATGTCGCCG
>CADARO010000162.1 GCA_902790345.1 uncultured Eubacteriales bacterium
GGCCACGCTGACCGCGGTCTTATCCAGGGTGACGCCCGTGATGTCGATGGGATCCTTGGAGACCGTCACCTCGCAGGTGGCCGTCTTCGTGGTGCCGTAGGTGGACTTCACCGTCACGGTGATGGTGGCCTTGCCGGCCTTCTTGCCGGAGACCACGCCCTTGTCGGACACCGTGGCGATGGTGGTGTCGCTGCTGGTCCAGGTGGTGGAGCTGATCTTCGCGTTGGTGGGCGTGACGGTGGCCTTCAGGGTCATGGTGCCGCCCAGGCCCACCGTGAGGGTGGAATAATCCAGCTTCACGCTCGTCACGTCGATATCCGTGGCGGACATGGCCACGAAGGGGATGCTGTTGCTGCTCGCGTAGGTCTGCGCGGCGGAGCCGGCGTAGCCGTACATCGTCAGGCTGGGGCAGCCGCCGAAGATATTCACGCCAAAGTTGTTCAGGCTTTGGGGCACGCGAACGCTGCTGAGGCTGGCGCAGCCGAAGAAGGTCTCTTCGCGCAGGGTGGTCATGCCGGTGGGGATCGTGACTTCCGTCAGCTTCGAGCAATACTTGAAGGCGGAATTGCCGATGCTCGTCACCGTGCTGGGAATGCCGGCGGCCGTGAGGCTGCTGCAGTTGGCGAAGGCGTTGTCGCCGATGGTGGTCACGCCTTCCGGCAGGGCGACCGACGTCAGGCTGACGCAGCCGTTGAACAGGTTGGCGCTGATCGCCGTGACGCCGGAGGGGATCGAGATGGTCTTCAGAGCCAGGCAGTTCATGAAGGCGCTGGCGCCAATGGTCCTGACGCTGCTGGGCAGCGTGATGGCCGTCAGCTGTTCGCAGCCGTTGAAGGCGCTGATGCCGATGCTGGTAATGGTATCGGGGAGCGTGACGTTTTTCAGGCTCCAGCAATTCATGAACGCGTAGTTCGGAATGGCCGTGACGGCCTTGGGGATCTCAATCGCGGTCAGCGATGTGCAGTTCGCGAAGGCGTACACGTCGAGGGAGTTCACGGTGGAGGGGATCGTCACGCTTTCCAGGTTGGTGCAGCCGTAGAAGGCGTTGCCGCCAATGGAGGTGTAGCCCTCCGGAATCGTGACGTTCACCAGCTTGGTGTTGTTCTTGAAGGCGCTGGCCGCGATGCCGACCACGGTCTTGCCGTCCGCCGTCTGCGTGGGCAGCGTGATGGTGCCCGCCGTGCCGGTGTAGCCGGTGATGCGGGCGGTGTTGCCGTTGATGGAATAGGTGAACTGCTTCACATAGTCGGCCGAGACGGTCACGGTCACTTCGCAGGAGGCCGTCACCTTCTTGCCGGTGCTGGATTCAACCGTCACCGTGATGGTCGCCTTGCCGGCGGCAATGCCCTTCACGAGACCGGCGCTGGTCACGGTGGCGATCTTGGTGTCGCCGCTGGACCAGGTGGTGGTGGTGGTCACGTCCAGGACCTCCGGCAGGACCGTCGCCTTCAGCGTGGCGGTCTTGCCCTCCTCCAGGGACAGCGTGGTCTTGTCCAGGGTCACGCTCTTCACGTCGTTGACCTTGTCCAGCACGGTCACCTTGACGGTGTCCGACCAGGTGGAGGTGGCGCTGTTGGACAGCACGCACCGATAGATATAGCTGGCCTTGGCCTTGTCGGCGGGGAAACTCAGCACATCGGAGGTGCCGCCCGTGTAGTATTCGTCGCTCACGGCGATGTTGACCCAGTTGGCGCCGCCGTCCGCGCTGTACTGCCACTGATAGTTGTCCGCGTTCTCGGCGATCACGCTGAACAGCGCGGTGTCTTCCTCCGGCGTGGTGACGTCCACGGGCTGCGTGGTGATCTTGATCTCATCGCCGGGCAGCAGCGCCTTCACCACATTGGTCTCCTTGGTGCCGCTGGCGCCGGTGAGCACGCAGCGATACTGCTCGCCCACGCGGGCCGTCTTCATGGTGAAGCTCAGCGTGGCGGTATTCGCGCCGCTGTAGACGGTGCTGCTGGCGGAGATGTCCGTCCAGGTGCTGCCATCCTTGGAATACTGCCACTGATATTTGGTCACGTTCTTGGCCGTCACGGTGGTGGACACCGCCTGGCCGATGGCGCCCACCGGATCCGTGGGCTGCTTGGTGATTTCGATCTCGGTGGAAGCGCCGGCCAGGGTCACCTGCACGCCGTTGCTCTCCCAGGTGCCGTCGGTCGCCAGGGTCACCTGCACGCCGTTGCTCTCCCAGGTGCCGTTGTCGTCAGTCACGAGGCAACGATACTGATAGCTCAGGCGGGTGGCGGTGGCGGAGAAGCTCAGCTCATCCGTCTTGTTGCCGGTCAGGGTGGTGGACTTCCAGGTCGCGCCGCCGTCGTTGCTCCGCTGCCACTGATAGCTCACGGTGCCCGAGGTGTTGGTGGCCGTCGCCTTGATGACGACCATCTCGCCGTAGGGAACGCTGCTCTTTTCAGCCGCAGCCGTGACGGTGGGCTCGGTCGCCAGGGTCACCTGCACGCCATTGCTGTACCAGGTGCCGTTGTCGTCGATCACGCGGCAGCGATACTGATAGCTCAGGCGCGTGGCATTGGCGGAGAAGCTCAGCTCGTCCGTCTTGTTGCCGTTCAGGGTGGTGCTGCTCCATTTCGAGCCGTCGCTGCTCCTCTGCCACTGATAGGACACGGTGCCCTCGGCGCCGGTCACCGTCGCGGTGATGATGACCTTCGCGCCAGCCACTGCGCTGTCTCTGTTTGCATGAGCGCTCACGTTCAGCGTGCCGCGGGTTTCCTCAACCTCGGCGGGCTCGCCGGAACGGGTCTCTTCATCCTCGCCCTCAGGCACAGCCACGGGAAGCGCCGCGCCCCGCTCCGTCTCCTCGGCCTTCGCCTCATAGCGGGCCACGGGCAGGACATGGTCGTTGAAGCGGCCGAGGCCCGCGTTGGCCTCCAGCAGCTCCGCCAGCTCCTCCAGCTCGTCCTCGGTGAGCGCGGTCAGCGCACCGCGCTGCACATGGCACGCGGTGAACGCGCTGTTCTCCTGGGCGCTTTCGATGGTATGGAACGCCACGACGAACCAATCCTCGGCCGGATCGGTCTCTTCCGTTTCGCGCACGGCGTACACCACGGCTTCCGCCGTGAAGACGCCCGCTTCCTCGTCGCGATTGGCGTTCATATAGGTCTTCGCGCCGGTCTTGACGCGGGCATAGCCTTCCGTGAACACCTCGGCAGGCTTCTCATCGGGGGTCGTCTCCGACTCGGCCTGCGCGGGGGTTTCCGGCTGGACCGGGACTTCCGGCTCGACCGGGATCTCCGGCTCAACGGGGGCTTCCGGCTCGGCCGGGGCTTCCGGCTCAACGGGGGCTTCCGGCTCGGCCGGGACTTCCGGCTCAATCGGGGTCTCCGGCTCGGCCGGGACTTCCGGCTCAACAGAGGTCTCCGGTTCGTCCGGCTCGGCCGGGGTCTCCGGCTCCTGTGCGGGTTCCTCCGCGTCGGCAGGCGCTTCTTCAGCCTCCGGCTCCGCTTCCTGCCAGGCGGGTTCGTCGCCCGTCAGCAGGCCGGTTTCCGGCTCTTCCGCCAGCGCCGTCAGCCCGAGGCTGCTCAGCAGCATGGCCACTGCCAGAAGCAATGATGCTAACCGTTTCATCTTTTCTCTCCTCCTCATGTGATTCATGGAATCGTCCCGGAGCCGCGTTTACTCCGACGAGGCGGCCGCCACTTCCCGGCCGGCTCATTTTCCCCGAAGATACCGCAAAGCGCGACGGGCGCGTTTCATCGCCGTCGCTGATCTTCCAAGATTATTCCACTTTATTTTTTAGTATAACCGTAAAACAATGATTTGTCAAGTTTTGGGAAAGGTCTCAGCTTATGTCACTGTCTTGACAAAACGCCCGTAATCCCTTAGAATCACAAAAGAGACATGAACATTTTACGAGAAAGAAATCGAGGCGACGGCCATGGCCCTGTTGCTCCTGCGGCAAATCCTCTCCCTGTTCCTGATTATGGCCTGCGGTTTCCTGGCGGTGAAGCTGCGCCTGCTCAAGGCCACGGACAGCCGGGTGCTGTCGGTGCTGTCCATCTACCTGATCGTTCCCTGCGTCATCATCAAATCCTTTCAGATCGAGCTGACGGAGCAGGTGCGCGACGGGTTTCTGCTGGCGGTTGTGGTGTCGGTGGCGGCGCATATTTGCCTGCTGCTGGTGTCCTTCGCCCTGAGGCGTTTCCTGCATCTGGACGCGGTGGAGCGGGCCTCGGCCATCTACTCCAACGCGGGCAACCTCATCATTCCCCTGGTGACGGCGCTGCTGGGCGAGGAATGGGTCATCTATTCCAGCGCGTTCATCTGCGTCCAGCAGATCTTCATCTGGACCCACGCCCAGATGATCCTCTCCGGGCAGAAGGGCATCAACTGGAAGAAGCTGCTGCTGAACATGAACGTGATCTCCATCGTGCTGGGGCTGAGCCTCATGCTGCTGCGGGTGCGGCTTCCGGAGATTCTGCTGTCCTCCGTGAGCAGCGTGTCGGCCACCATCGGCCCGGTGAGCATGATCATGCTGGGCATGCTGCTGGCCAACGCCGACCTGAAGGCCATCGTCACCGACCGGCGGGTGTATCTGGTGACGGCGCTGAGGCTCATCGCGGTGCCGCTGCTGCTTCTGTGTTTGCTGCGGCTGTCCGGCCTGGCCGGAACCGTGCCTCAGGGGCATACCATCCTCTATATCTCCTTCATGGCCATGATGACTCCCGCCGCCACCATGGTGACCCAGCTGTCCCAGCTGAACGACAACCGCCCCGCCTTCGCCAGCTCGGTGAACGTGATGACCACGCTGCTGTGCGTGATCACCATGCCGCTGCTGACCCAGCTGTACATGAGCTGGATGCCGGCGTAAAGCCCTTGCGGTTTTGGCCGACACCGGCTATAATATGGATAAGGAAACATTCCAACCCAACGACACGCAAGGAGGACATATGATCGACGACATCATCACCCCACAGGCCCGATTTTTTAGCCCGGACGCCCAGTCCGTGCTGCGCGGCCATGAAAACCGTTCCCGGCGCGTGGTGCTGCTCAAGGGCAGCCTGGTGCAGAACGCCCGCAGCGAGAGCCGGGGCATCAGCGCCCGCGTGACGAAGAACGGCCGCCACGGCTTCTCTTCCGTGGCCTCCTACTCCGAAAAGGACGCCGAGACCGTGCTGCGAGCCGCCACCGAGAACGCCCTGTTCCTGGACGGCCGCGCCGCCAGCCCCCGCCCCACCTATCCCGCGCTGACGGGCGGCCTGGTGACGCCCCACAGGGACATCATCGACACGGAGCAGAAGCGCATCATCGACGCCTGCAAGGCCATCGACCAGCACGTGGCCGACAAGTATCCCGATCTTCTCAGCCGCACCGTCGTCTACACCGAGGATTCCCAGGGGCCAGCGGCCACGTGACCTACCCCCGCTGCTACATCTACGTCATGCTCAGCGCGGAGGGCAAGAACGGCGCGCCGGTGGAGCTGTTCAAGGCCTTCGGCGGCGCGGGCTGCTTCGACGACCACTTCGCCGACCCGACGGCGCTGTTCGCCGGCATCGACGAGCTGTACAACCACCTGATGAACAAGAAGGAAGGCGTCTACGCCGAGGCCGGCAACAAGACCGTGATCCTGGGCGGCATGATGGGCGGCATGCTGGCGCACGAGGCCGTGGGCCACACCGTGGAAGCGGATCTGGTGATGGGCGGCAGCGTGGCCGGGCCCCAGCTGAACAAGCAAGTGGCCTCCCCCATGGTCACGCTGATCGACTTTGCCTCGGAGGCCTTTGGCCAGCCGACGCCGCTGCCGGTGTATCTGGACGATGAGGGCGTGCTGGCCTCGGACGCCGTGCTCATCAAGGACGGCATCCTCACCGGCTACATGAACAACCGGGAATCCGCCGCCCGCTTCGGCGTGGCTCCCTGCGGCAACGCCCGGGCCTGGGAATACAACGACGAGCCGCTCATCCGCATGCGCAACACCTGCATCCTGCCCGGAAAGAGCACGCTGGAGGAAATGATCGCCTCCATCGACGACAGCTACTACCTGATCGACAGCTCCAACGGCCAGGCCGACCTGACCGGCGAATTTATGTTCGGCGTGTCCCTGGGCTATGAGATCAAGCACGGCAAGCTGGGCCGGGCGCTGCTGGACACCACCGTCTCCGGCATCGCCTTCGATATGCTGAAGACCGTGGACATGCTGTCCGACCGCGTGACCTGGTCCTCCAGTGGCTTCTGCGGCAAAAAGCAGCCGATGCCCGTGGGCATGGGCGGGCCGGACATGCGCTGCCGGATCACCATCGGCGGGCGCTGAGGAGGAGGAGCATCATGTTTGACATAAAGAAAGCAGCCGATCAAATCGACGCCATGCTCCGGGCAAAGGGCGTGGCCGAGTTCGAATTTCAGGTTTCGGAGAGCGAAAAGAAGGAATTGAACACCGAAGGGGCGGATTTCAACCTGCTGCGCACCATCTTCGGCGGCGAGGTCTCCGTTTCGGTCATTCTGGAGGGCCGGAAGGGCTCCGCATCGGGCAATGACCTGTCAGACGCAGGCCTTGAAAAGGTGATCGGCGACGCGCTGCTCAGCGCCCAGTCCGCCGAGGCGGACGAGGCCAACGCCATCGCGGAAAAGCAGGAGCCGGAAACCTTCCGCGCCGGCCTGCTCGAAGCCGACATGCCCCGGTTCTACGACTGCCTGAAGGCCCTGTGCGACGCCATCGGCCGGGAATACCCCAAGGTCAACCTGCTGCAGGTGATCGCCGATCACACCAGCGAGCACACCATCTACCGAAACGCCAGTGGCACCCGCTTCGAGTCCTTCGACGGGGGCTACCACGTGATGGTGGAGATGTCCGGCTCGGACGGCGAGAAGAACACCGGCCTGGACTACTTCTCCCTGGCCACCCGAGATCTGGATACTCCCCTCATCGATCAGGGCAGCGTCCGGATGCACCTGGAGGCCACCGAGGCGAGTCTGAACAGCGTGCCCCTGCCCGGCAAGTTCGAGGGCACGGTGATCTTTACGCCGGACTGCCTGGGCTACTTCCTGTACATGCTGGCCAGCAACTACGTGATGAATTCCGTGGTGATGGAGGGCACCAGCCAGTGGCTGAACCGCTACAAGGCGGAGGACGTGACCTTCATCGACAAGGGCGTTTTGAAGAGTTTCCTTCTGAACCTGTACACCGCCAGGAAGACCGGCCGCCCGGTGACCAAGAACACCGGCTTCGCGCTGGTGATGGAGGGCGGCGACACGCCCCTTGCGGACATGATCGCCTCGGTGAAGAAGGGCCTGATCGTGGGCGGCTTCTCCGGCGGCGAGCCCGGGGCCAACGGCGAGTTCTCCGGCGTGGCCAAGAACAGCTTCCTCGTGGAGGACGGCAACATCGTCGGCGCCGTGACCGAGACCATGATCAACGGCAATCTGGAGAAGGTGTTCCAGGACGTGGCGGCGGTGTCGAAGGAGCAGGTGTGCGACGGCTCCACCGTGCTGCCCTACATGGCCTGCACGGGCATCGTGATCTCCGGCAACAACTGAAAACCAAAACAAGCAGGGGCGGCGCGCCGATATCGACGCGCCGCCCTTCTCTATTCATCTGTTCACAGATCCAGGGAATACATGCCCTCCACGGGCTTCCTGGGGCAGATCCAGCGGCCATTGGTGAAATCCGGAATGGGCACGCTCTGGCTGCCCGCCGCGATGGAGTGCTCGCTCAGCGCCGTAATGGCCATCCAGGCCGCCGTGTCGTACACATCGATGGGCGGCTCGGTGTGGTTCTGTACGCTCTCCACATAAGCCCGCAGCACCAGGTAGTCCATGCCGCCGTGGCCGCCCCGCAGGCCGAACTCCTCGTATTCCTTCCACAGGGGATGCTCATACTCCGCCATGTAGGCCGCGTCGCTCTCCCAGCGATGGGTCCAGTAGGTGGGGTCGGCAGGGCTGCGACCGTCGATGTAGATGGAGCGGTTGTCCTCCATCCAGATGCCCCGGGTGCCCTGAATGCGGCCGCCCCGGGAATAGGGCCTGGGCAGGGTGCAGTCGTGGGTGAGCAGGATGGTCTCGCCGTTGGCGCAGGTGATGATGGTGTTCACGATGTCGCCCTCGTGCACCGGGGCGTTGGTCAGGGGGGTGTCCGCCCGATGCTCCTGCAGCCAGGTGTGCAGGCCCGCCGCCTTGGAGGCCACGCTCACCAGGCTCACCATGCGGTTGCCCCGGTTGATGTTCAGATACCGGGCGATGGGGCCCAGCTCGTGGGTGGGATAGAGCTCGGCGTTGCGGTTCAGGAAGTGGCGCTGGCGGTAGTGGCGGTTGATGTCGCCGTTGCCGATCTCGTCCCGCAGGTCGTGCTCATAGCCGCCCTGCACGTGAACCAGCTCGCCGAAGAGGCCGTCCCGCACCATGCGCAGCAGGGTCATTTCCTCCTTGCCATAGCAGCAGTTCTCCAGCAGCATCACCGGCACGCCCTTCTTCTCGCTCATGCGCACCAGTTCCCAGCATTCCTCCACGCTGTTGGCGCCGCCCACCTCCATGGCGGGGCGGATGCCGTTGTCGATGGCGTCCAGCGCGATGCGGATGTGGGTCTCCCAGTTGGAGAAGATGAACACGCCCTCGATGTCCTTGCGGCAGGTCACTTCGCGGTCGTCCAGCGCCACGTCCGGCCGGACGCCCCGCGCCTTCTCAACCAGCTCCGCGCCCTGCTCGGCCCGGTCGGGATAGATGTCGCACACCACGGGGATCTCCACGTCCTCCATCTGCAGAAGGGTTTCCAGCTGTCCCCGTCCCCGGCCACCCAGGCCGATCACGCCAAAGCGCACCTTGCGCCCGATTTCGCCCATACTCATGATGATATTGCCTCCCTTGCGACAATGTGAAGAATTAGGAATGAGGAATTTCAGTTTGCCTGAAAACCTCATCCGTCAGCCCTTCGGGCTGCCACCTTCCCCTTGCGGGGTACGACCCCTCAGTCAGCTTCGCTGACAGCTCCCCTGAAAGGGGAGCCGAGGCATAAGCGCTTCGTGTGCGTTTCAATCGCAAAGAACAAGTATGCAAAAGAAACGCCTTGCCTCCCCTCCCAGGGGAGGTGGCCGCGCAGCGGCCGGAAGGGTCCTAACCCTTCTGGCAAACTACAATTCCTAATTTCTCATTCCTCATTCCTAATTTCCTTACGGCTTCCAGTACTCCTCAATGCATTCCCTGCAGATTCTCACGTAGTCCTTGCCCCGGTTGAAGTCGCCGTAGATGGTGCCCACCTCCCGCTGGGCCACCTCCAGCAGACACCCGCTGGCCGCCTCGAACACGCCCTTGAAGTAGGCCCGCAGCGCTTCCTCGTCCATGGGGCCGCGCACGGTGACGTATTCCGCCCGGGGCTTGCTGTAATACACCACGTTGCTGCCCCGCAGGTACTCGCCCACCAGATTCTCGTTGTTGAAGGGCGACACGGACAGCTTGCGCAGGTTCTTCCACTTGGACAGGTAGTCCGGCCAGATGGCGTCCACCCGCTCGCAGCAGCCATAGGACAGCAGGCCGTAGCGCTTGGCCAGCCGGTCCTGATAGGGGAACACGAACTCGCCGAAGGTTTCCGGGGACACGGCGGTGGTCTCCTGAGACTCCAGGAAGCCCCACACCTGGGTGGTCTTCTCCACGTGGTCCTCAGGCAGCTCGTGGTTGAAGGCGAAGCTCTCCTGATTCACCGGGCTGATGCCGCAGGTGGGCAGCAGTAGCCCCTTCTCCTCCAGATAGTCGTAATACGCCTCGTACACCTTCGTGCCCATGTCCATGACCTCGTGCAGCGCGTCCGGGCAGTCGTACATGGACAGATACAGGTTCTCCATGCCCATCAGGTGCACCAGCGGGTTGGTGAGCGCGCCGGTGAGGCTGGGCAGCACCAGACGAACGGGCAGGATGTCGCCGAAGGTCTCCGTGGCCAGGTCAACGTTCTTTTGTGTCTTTTCCAGATCCACGCTGAACCCGCCGCCCCGCAGCTTGTCCATGTCCTCCTCCAGGTCGTCGATGATGGGCTCGATGTGATAGCCCTTCTTGCTGCTGACGCGGTGGGCCTGGGCGCCGAAGGGCGACGCGCCGCCGCTGCGGGCGATGTCGAAGGTGGGCGAAATGGGGGTGTCGTCGTCGAAGAGTTCCCGGCCCACCAGCGTCCACAGGAAGGTGAACTCCATGCGGCGGGCTTCCTCCCCCTCGCACTCCATGCGGGGCGTGATGACCTCGTCGATGAAATTGGAGAAGAGCAGGCGCACGGTGGGCGTCTCCCGGCGTCCTTCGGCCAGCGCCGCCCACTTTTTCAGGATGACGTCGTTCTGCGGGGCGTTGGCGAAGTCCAGCTGTCTCTGCGCCAGCAGCCGCAGCCGCTGTCTGTCCTTCTCGCTGATGACCTGCGTCATGGTTGATCTCTCCCTTGTGTTCATTGTTTGCTCCATTATAGCATACACCGCCGGGCGGCGCAATCTTTTCCCGCCTTTTTTCTGGTCCGCTGCCCCGCTGCCGGCGGGACGGGATTTTCTGAAAATATTTATTGTTAAATCGACAATTATGTGTTGACAAATCGCTGCCGACGTTGTAGCATTATTATTGTCAAAGGGACAATAAATTGAGGTGATGCCCATGCATGAGACCTTTGAGCCGAACCAGATGCACGTGGCGGTGGACCTGATGGTCCTATCGGTGCGCGATGGGCGGCTGCGGCTGCCGCTGGCCCGGCGGGCCAGTCCGCCCTACGCGGGGCGCTGGGCGCTGCCGGGGCGGCTGATCGGGATGGAGGAATCGGCCGAAACCGCCGTGAAGGCGCTGATGGAAGAGATGCTGCCCGTGGGCGAGGCGTTTTTCGAGCAGCTGTACACCTTCTCCGCCATCAACCGCGACCCGAGGGGACGGGTGATTTCCACGGCGTACCTGGTGATCGTGCCCTGGCGGCGACTGGAAAGCGCGCTGGAGCGGGGCGGCGGCCTTTTCCAGTGCTTCACGGCGGGACTCGCCGGCGGGGCGCTTTCGCTGGAGGGGCCGGACGGGGCGAAGCTGACCGCGCCGGACCTCGCCTTCGATCACGGGCACATCGTGGCGCTCGGCATCCAGCGGCTGCGCGGCAAGATCGACTACACGGACATCGGCTTCCGCTTCCTGAACGACTGCGGCGCGTTCTCGCTGGCGGCGCTGCAGGAGGTTTTCGAGGCGGTGCTGGACAAGCCGCTGGACGCGGGCAACTTCCGGCGCTTCATCCGCAGCAGGTATGAAGAGACCAGGCGCATCGAGCCCATCAATCAGGCCGAAAAGCGCGGGCGGGGCCGTCCCGCGGCGCTGTACAGGCTTTGCGAGTAAGGAGGTATGAACCATGAAGGAAAAGAAGATTCTGATCGTGGTGGACATGCAGAAGGATTTCATCGACGGGTCGCTGGGCACCAAAGAGGCGCAGGCCATCGTGGAGGCCGCCGCCGCCCGCATCCGCGCCTGCCGGGCGGAGGGCTGGACTGTGATCGCCACCCTGGACACGCACCAGCCCGACTACCTGGACACCGCCGAGGGCAAAAAGCTGCCGGTGATTCACTGTGTAAAGGGCAGCGAGGGCTGGCGGCTGAACCTGGTCATCGCCGAGGCGCTGGGCGACGCCACGCTGGTGGAAAAGCCCACCTTCGGAAGCGTCAGGCTGCCGGGCATCGTGGCGGAACTGGCGGAGGGCGCGGACAGGCTGACCATAGAGCTCATGGGCCTGTGCACGGACATCTGCGTGGTGTCCAACGCGCTGCTTTTGAAGGCCAGCTTTCCCGAGGCGGCCATGGCCGTGAACGCGGCCTGCTGCGCCGGCGTTACCCCCGAGAAGCACCAGGCGGCGCTGGAGACCATGAGGAGCTGCCAGATCGACATCATCTGACCAATATGGAGGGAAACACCATGAGTGACTATCGTTTTGACCCGGAAAAGACGCGGGACGCGCTCATCGAGGCACTGAAAAAGCTGGCGAAGGAACAGGGCTTTGAGCGGGTGGTGGTGGGCATCTCCGGCGGCAAGGACTCCACCGTCACCGCCGCCATCTGCGCCCGGGCCCTGGGCCGTGAGAACGTGTTCGGCGTGATGCTGCCCGACGGCGAGCAGAAGGACATCGCCGACAGCCAGCGGGTGTGCGACGCGCTGGGCATTCAGAAGCGGGTGGTCAACATCGGCCCCATGCATCAGGCGCTGAAGGCCGCCACCGACCAGCTGGCCCCCGGAGCCGGGGAAGGCGAGTTCAGCGTGCCCTACAGCCGCGCCAGTGACGTGAACGTGGGCCCCCGGCTGCGCATGACCACTCTGCGCTACATCGCCCAGGCCCTGAACGCCCGGCTGGCGGGCACCGGCAACCTGAGCGAGCTCACCGTGGGCTACTGCACCAAGGACGGCGACACCTCCTGCGACTTCTCCATGCTGGGCAAACTCACCAGCGTGGAGGTGGTTCAGGTTGGCCTGACCATGGAGGAGCTGCCCCGGGAGCTGGTGGAGAAGACCCCGTCCGACGGCCTCACCGGCAAGAGCGACGAGGAGAACCTGGGCCTTCGCTACAGCGACATCCACGCCTACATCCGCCTGGGCACCTGCGGCGACCCGGAGACCGACGAGAAGATCCGCAAAAAGGAGC
>CADARO010000163.1 GCA_902790345.1 uncultured Eubacteriales bacterium
AAAATGATGGGAAACCAGAAATTAACCTGCGAATCATGACGGACGACTGGCAGGAAATTGTCCTATTCTGCCGAAATACTTAAACAGTGTCATTTCAGAGAGTTGGGTGGTGACAATGGCCTCGAGACTTCCAGACGCCTGGGTTGATGAACTGCGTTCGCGCGTCGATCTTGTTGACGTGGTGGCGGAATATGTTGAACTGAAGCAGAAGGGGAGGCGCTTTTGGGGGCGCTGCCCTTTTCATGGTGAGAAGACGCCTTCGTTCAGCGTGGACAGCGAAGCGCAGATGTACTACTGCTTCGGCTGCCACAAGGGCGGCACCGTGATCAACTTCGTCATGGAAATCGAGCGCATGGAGTTCATGGAGGCCGTGAAGCTGCTGGCCGACCGCGCGCACATGGAGCTGCCGGCCCGGATTGACGACGGGCGAAGCAACGATCAGACGCGCGCGCTGCGCGAGCGCATCTACGCGGCGAACCTGGAAGCCGCCCGCTTCTATCACGCCACCATCTGGACGGACGAAGGCGCGGAAGCCCTCAGCTATCTGCACAAGCGGGGCCTGGACGACGCGGGCATACGCCGCTTCGGACTGGGCTCCACAGCCCACGGATGGGACTCGCTGACCACGCACCTGATGGAACAGGGCTTCACCTTCGACGAATTGAAGCAGGCCGGACTGGCCAGCGAACGGGACGGCCGACACTACGACATGTTCCGCAACAGGGCCATGTTTCCCATCATCAATCCCCAGGGCCATGTGCTCGGCTTCGGCGGGCGCATTATGGGCGAGGGCAATCCCAAATACCTGAACACATCCGACACGCCGGTGTTCAACAAGCGGCAGGGGCTGTACGCCCTGAACATGGCCAAGAAGGAGCGCGGCCTGAAGCGGCTGATCCTGGTGGAAGGCTATATGGATGTGGTTTCGCTTCGCCAGCAGGGCGTGCAGGGCGTCGTGGCGACGCTGGGCACCGCGCTGACGGAGGAGCAGGCGCGCCTCATCAAGCGCTATGTGCCGGAGGTGTGGGTCTGCTACGACGGCGACAGCGCCGGCCAGAAGGCCATATTGCGAGCGCTGGACATCTTCGAGTCTCAGGATATGCCCGCGAAGGTGATCGACATTCCCGACGACATGGACCCCGACGATTACGTCAAAAAGAACGGCGCGGAGGGCTTCGAGGCGCTGCGGCCCATGCCGCCCGCCGAATACAGAATGCTGCGCGCCGCGGATGGGGTGGATCTCACCTCACAGGACGGGCGCACGCAGTACGCCATAACATGCTGCAACATCCTGCGCAAGGTATCCAATCCCGTGGAATTGGAAAACTACCTGAGCAAACTGTCCGTTCAGACCGGCTTCGACCGGGAGGTGCTGCTGAGGCAGATCGGGGCCGTGATTCCCGCTTCCGAGGAAAAGAGAACCGCGGTGAGACCCGCCGTTTCCCGCTGGAAGAAGCCGGAAACCGTGCAGGAGCACGTGAAGGCCGAACAGCTGCTGGTCAATTTGATGGCGAACAGGCAGATTGATCGGGACCTGCCCCTGGAATCCGCCTTTGTGACGCCCTTGTACCTGCATATCGCGCAGGAATTGGCGGCGGGGGAAACGCCGGCGGCCATCCTGGAAGGGCTGGAAGAAGCCGATCGGGACCAGGCGGCTCAGGCACTGATGCTCGAGAGCCAAATCGAGCGGGATCAGGTGGCCAAGGCGGTTGAGGAATGTCTGCAAAAAATCGACCGCTATCGAAAGAAAACGCAGATCGACGAAATCAAGCAAAGAATCAAGGGCGAGTCGTCTCCCACCAAAAAGGCGGAGCTGTTAGCCCTTCTGTCACAGCTGATGAATGAGCCTGGCGGCGCCAGGAAGCTCTAAAGGAGTGAGCGGTTTGAGCAATCAGAATAACAACGCACCGGCGGAAGATAAGATGAACCGCGTCAAGGAATTGCTCGACATGGGCAAAAACAAGGGGACGCTGACATATAAGGAAATCATGGATCAGCTGGTCGAGGTGGAATTGGAGCCGGAGCAGTTCGAGAAGATTCTCGAAACCCTGGAAACCATGGGCATCGACGTGGTCAATGAGATCCAGCTGGTCGACGCGGAGCCCGAGCCGGAAATCGAAAATGAAGAGCTGGATATCAGCGTGCCGGAGGGCATCAGCATCGACGACCCCGTCCGCATGTACCTGAAGGAAATCGGCAAGGTGCCGCTCCTGTCGGCAGACGAGGAAATCGAAATCGCCAAGCGGATGGAGGAGGGCGACGAGGCCGCCCGCAAGAAGCTGGTGGAAGCCAACCTGCGCCTGGTGGTCTCCATCGCCAAGCGTTATGTGGGCCGCGGCATGCTGTTTCTGGACCTGATCCAGGAGGGCAACCTGGGCCTAATCAAGGCCGTGGAAAAATTCGATTACCGCAAGGGCTACAAGTTCTCCACCTACGCCACTTGGTGGATCCGGCAGGCCATCACCCGGGCCATCGCCGACCAGGCGCGCACCATCCGCATCCCCGTCCACATGGTGGAAACCATCAACAAACTGATTCGCGTGTCCCGCCAGTTGCTCCAGCAGAACGGCCGGGAGCCTCAGCCCGAGGAAATTGCCGCCGAGATGGGCGTGTCGGAAGACAAGGTGCGCGAGATCATCAAGATCGCGCAGGAGCCCGTGTCCCTGGAAACGCCAATCGGCGAGGAGGAAGACAGCCACCTGGGCGACTTCATCGCGGACGACGATTCCCCGGCGCCGGCTGACGCGGCGGCCTACACGCTGCTGCGCGAACAGCTGATGAGCGTGCTTGACACGCTGACGCCCCGGGAGGAAATGGTGCTCAGGCTGCGCTTCGGCCTGGTAGACGGGCGTTCCCGCACGCTCGAGGAAGTCGGCAAGGATTTCGGCGTCACCCGCGAGCGTATTCGCCAGATCGAGGCCAAGGCGCTGCGCAAGCTCCGCCATCCCAGCCGCTCCAAGAAGCTGAAGGATTATCTGGACTGACATGATCGAATTGGACGAAAGACTCAGTATGCTGGCCGCGCTGACGCCCGCCTGCCCTGTGGCGGCGGACATCGGCGCGGACCATGGTTTTTTGGGCGCGTGGCTGCTGCAATCCGGGAAATGCGGGCGGGTGCAGTTTCTGGACATCAGCGAGCCGTCACTCCGGAAGGCGTCGCGCCTGATCCGTCGGCTCGGCCTGGGGGCAAACGCCGTTTTCAGCGTGGGCGACGGCGCGGCGGCGCTGAAGGAACCGGCGGACGCCGTGGTCATCGCGGGCATGGGCGCGTCCACCATCGAGGGCATCATTGAGCGCGGGCAGCCCTTTCTCGGCGACGCGGCGCTCATACTGCAGCCCAACATCAACGTGGATTCCCTGCGCCGGGCATTGGTCCGGCTGGGCTATGAAATATGCGATGAGAACCTGGCCCGCGCCGGGGGGCGTTGGTATGTAGGTATGCTGGCGAAGCGGGGTCATGCCCACTACTCCCAGCGGGATCTGCTGGCCGGGCCGGTGCTGCTGGCCAGGCGGCATCCTTCTCTGGCCGGGTATACGCGCTTCCGCCTGACCGTTCAGCGGAAGGCATACGAGGGCGCCGTGCGCAGCGACGAAGCGCGGGCGGCCGAATTACTGGAAGAAATCAAATGCTGGGAGGAAATAGAAGCATGGCTGCAAGCGTCGGACAAATCCTGACCCTTCTGAATGAAATCGCGCCGCCGGAGCTGGCCGAGAGCTACGACAACGTGGGCCTCCTGGCCGGGCATCCTGATCGGCCGGTGGAGCGGGTGCTCTGCGCACTGGATCTCTCAAAGGAGGTCGTGGCCGAGGCAAAGGCCGTGGGCGCGCAGCTGATCGTGACCCATCATCCGATCTTTTTCCGGGGCCGGAAGAACATCCGGGAGGACGACACGGAGGGCGCCGCCGTGTGCGCGCTGATTCGGGAGCGTTTGTCCCTCATCGCGGCGCACACGAATTTCGACAACGCCTCGCCGGGCGTCAACGACGCGTTGGCGGCGGCGCTGGGATTGAACGAGATCCAGGAAGGCCCCCATGGACTGCGCGTCGGCGTGCTGGCGCGCGATTACGCCGTCGCCGACTTTGCGCGGCTGGTGGAGGAGCGCCTGAATACGAGGGCCCGTTGGTACAGCGCCGGTGAAAAGACGATTCGTCGCGTTGCCGTGCTGGGCGGCGCGGGCGGCGATTTCTTCGAGGAAGCGCTCGCCTGTGGCGCGGACGCCTTCGTGACGGGCGAGGTGAGGCACCACGAGGCGCTGGCCGCCTGCGGACAGGGCCTGTGCGTGGTGGAGGGCGGTCATTACGAAACGGAACAGATTGCAATAAAATTACTTATAAACCGTTTACAAGCCCGCTGCGATGCGTTACAATATAATGTAACTGTTATTGAAAGCCGACTGTCTCCCTACATGAGGCAGATAATCTGAAGGAGGGCGTATTGCAATGCGACTTGACGCGCTTTGGAATTACATGCAGTATGACATGGAGGCGGACCGTTTTGAAAACGGCATGAGGAATTCTCCCAACCGTCTGAAGCTGATGAAGCAGCGCGATTTCCTGCTGGATCAGCAGAACAACATGAAGAAGGTGGAGAGCAACATCGCCGCCATGAGCGACCGCCTGGAGGCCGTTCAGGATGAAGCCGAGCGCCTGCAGGGCGTGCTGGCCAAGCTGACGCAGGAGCTGCAGGAGCATCAGCCCGAGACCATGGAGGAGATTCAGAAGCAGCTGGCTGCCGCGCAGAAGCTGGAGAACACCCTCCAGCACTACGAGCAGGAGCTGGCCAAGATGCGCAAGGAGAGTGATCAGTTCGACCGCATGCAGCGCGAGATCCGCACCAAGGCCGCGCGAACCAAGGCCGAATACGACGAGCTCAAGCGCCAGTATGAGGTGGAGTTCAAGGACGCCCAGGCGAAGCTGGCGGAGCTGAAGGCGCGGGCTGAGGAAGAGGGCAAGGCCATCGAGCCGGGCATGATGTCCCGCTATCGCCAGATCAAGCAGCATGCCATGCCCCCCATGGCCAAGCTGAACGGCGACCGCTGCGGCGGCTGCAACATGTCGCTGCCGGCCGCGACGCGGGATAAGCTCAACACGGGCGACGACATCGTGGAATGCGACAACTGTGGGCGCATCCTGTTTGTGCCGTCGGCGGAATAAAGGCGAATATAAAGCGGGCGGGCCGAATCGAATGTGATTCGGCCCGCCGTTTTCAGTAGTTATAGCCCGTTTGCTGGTGATAGAAGTAATCCCAGAACCCCTCGAACTCGTCCTCGTCCACCGATCCGCCCTTTGAGACGATGACGTATCGCTCGCCGCGCCAGGCGTAGCGAATGTCGGTGGGAACGTATCCGTTTCGCTCGTAAAACGCCATGCGCCGCTGGCGCTGCGGCCTGTTGGGCGCGCCCTCGAAGGGCTCTTCCAGATCGGCGATGACGCGGTGAGTCGGATGCAGCGCGTGTATCCTTTGAAGAATTTCCCCGCCGAAGCCGCGCTCCCGCAGGTCTTCCATCACGGCAAAATAGAGAATGTGGGTTATATCGCGCCAGGGTTCAGCAGCACGCCCAGCGGACGGCGTTCGTTCGCCGGGAAGGCGCGCTCATACAGCGCCATCACGTCGTTCAGCAGGGGAGAGTCTTCCTTCACGCGCACAAGCTCCAGCGCCATCTCTGTTCCACGTCCAATCTGATTCATTTTTCCATGTCATTATATCAAATTGCCGCGTCTCTGTCCAGCCTCGCGTCAGCGAATTCCCCAGTGCGCGGCGATCAAAGGCAAAACGCGCTCATAGGATTCGATGCCGTATGAATCGCCGCTGAGGCGAAGAAACGCGTCGGTCACGGCGCGCTGGATTCGCGTCATTCCATGAACAGGGATGTCCGCCGGCCTGTTCGCCCGGTTAAAGCGGGCGGAAAGCGCTGGGCTCATATGTGATATGGCGCGCTCCCAGGCCGCCTGATCGACGGCGCGGAGAGATCTCATGGTGTATAGCAGCGTGGTGAAACAGGCGGCATAGCGAAATCGGGGGAGATTGCCTCGCTCGCAGGCCAGGAAGGCGCAGAAATTCGCCTCATCCTCGCGGGCTATGCCGGCCTGATGGGCCAGCTCGTGGCAGATGGTAAAGGGAAGCGTGTCCGGACAATCTCCGGGATTGACGACGGCCTCGCCCGTCAGCGGCGAGTAGAACCCGGCCAGCCCCAACGCGCTGAGCAAATTAGGACGCGACGCGGCCTTGGCGGGAACGAGGGGCAGCTGGGTCTGGGCGCTCATCAGCCGACAACCAGCTTCCAGGAGATCGGGGAAGGTATATTTGGTGCGGACACGCGCCAGCGCGTCGTCGGC
>CADARO010000164.1 GCA_902790345.1 uncultured Eubacteriales bacterium
CGGTGCACGTCCTCCGCCGTGAGGGCCAGCTGATCCAGCGTCACGCAGTCGTTTTCCTGAATGACCATGTGTAAAAGCGCCTGCACCCGGGCACTGTGCAGCTCCACCAGACCGGGCAGCAGCTCGTCGCCATAGCGGTTCATGGCGCGGCGCATGCCGGGCCGGTCGGTGGGCATGGGCTCATGGGCGTATTCGATGGCCGCGTCGATGAACTTGCGGCTCACCCGGCTGAAGCGCATCCGAAGGGCGCAGTTTTCCGCCGTCTCCCGGGACAAATCCCCCATGAACGCCGCCAGCCGCAGCTCCGGCGCGGCCGACACCAGCGACACCCGCCGCGCCGCCAGCAGGTATTCGCTGGCCGAGAGCGCCTTCAGCTCCGGCATGAACACCTCGAAGGCGTCGCGGTACTCCGCCAGCACGATCTCCGCCCGGGGCCCGCACAGCAGCTTCTTCAGCTCCATCAGCACCCGCTCCACCGGCAGTTGGGAAAGGCCCGCCTTATTGTCGTGGATCGCCCGGGCCGTGGGCGCGTCGATGTCGAAATCCAGCACGGCAGACAGCCGCAGTCCCCGCAAGATCCGCGCCGGATCCTCCCGGAAGCTGGCCTGGGGCTCACTCACGCTGCGGATGAGCCGCGCCTCGATGTCCTCCACGCCGCCGGTGTAGTCGATGAGGCCGGCCTGCTCGTTCCAGCATAGGGCGTTGACGGTGAAGTCCCGCCGCTGCACGTCCTCATAGAGGTTGCCGGTGAACACGGCGTCCTCCTCGTCGTCCTCGTCGCCGCCCAGGTGGAAGGTGGTGATCTCCACCGGCATGCCCCGCTTCAAGAGCGTCACCGTGCCGTGCTTGAGGCCGTTCAGCACCAGCCGGTCCCGGCGAAACACCGCTCTCACCTCGTCCGGCGTGGCGCTGGTGGTGATGTCGTAGTCGCTGGGCTCCTTGCCCAGCACCGTGTCGCGCACGCTGCCCCCCACGATATAAGCCTGATACCCCGCGCCCGTCAGCGCCCGCATGGCGTACTGAACGGGCCAGGGCAGGTTGAGTCTCATGAATCAATTCACTCCCCGGCGGGCGGCGCGGCGGTTTTTTCTGCATATTTTTGTCTTCCCCGCGCACAAAGCCCCGTTTTGTGTTATAATGAAGTGGGTCTATCGCTTTCTTCAATTATAACATAAATTCTCTTTCATGGAAAGGGCAACTTCGGAGGTTTCCCATGTTCTGCCATCTGCATCTGCACACGGAATACAGCCTGCTGGACGGCGCCAGCCGCATCTCTCCCCTGCTGGACAAGATCAAGGCCATGGGGATGGAGCACTGCGCCATCACAGACCACGGCGCCATGTACGGCGTGGTGGAGTTCTATCAGCAGGCCAAGAGCCGGGGCATCCATCCGGTCATCGGCTGCGAGGTGTACGTCTGCCCGGACATGCACGAGAAATCCTCCGCCGCCCGCGACTACAGCCACCTCATCCTGCTCTGCGAAAACCAGACCGGCTATCAGAACCTCATCGACATGGTGAGCCGGGGCTTTGTGGAGGGCTTCTACTACAAGCCCCGCATCGACTACAAGCTCCTCGCCGAGCACAGCGAGGGCCTCATCGCCCTGTCCGCCTGCCTCTCCGGCGACATTCCCAAGCTCCTGCTGGACGGCCGGGAGAACGACGCCCGCAAGATGGCGCAGCGGTATCTGGACATCTTCGGCCGGGGCAACTACTTCATCGAAATCCAGGATCACGGCCTGGCGGATCAGAAGCGGGTGCTGCCCGGCCTCGTCAAGCTGGCCCGGGACATGGACATCCCCCTGGTGGCCACCAACGACTGCCACTACATCGACCGGGAGGACGCCGAGACCCAGGAGATCCTGATGTGCATCCAGACCGGCAAGACCCTCACCGATCAGAACCGCATGCGCATGGAGACCGACGAGATGTACGTCAAATCCGAGGAGGAAATGCGCGCGGTATTCCCGAATTTCCCGGAGGCCATCGAAAACACGGTGAAGATCGCTGAGCGGTGCCACGTGGAGTTCGACTTCAAATCCATCCACCTGCCCCACTTCCCCCTGCCCGAGGGCCGGGAGGCGGACGAGTACCTGCGCGCGCTGTGTGAAGAAGGACTGAAGCGCAAGTACGCCCCCGACCGGGCCGACGCCCGGGAGCGCATGGATTACGAGCTGTCCGTCATCAAGAAGATGGGCTATGTGGACTACTTCCTCATCGTGTGGGACTACGTGCACTTCGCCAAGTCAAACGGCATCCTGGTGGGCCCCGGCCGGGGCAGCGGCGCCGGCTCCATCGTGTGCTACTGCCTGGACATCACCGCCATCGACCCCCTCAAATATGAGCTGCTGTTCGAGCGCTTCCTGAACCCGGAGCGAATCTCCATGCCCGATATCGACATCGACTTCGACTACGAGCGCCGGGACGAGGTGATCAGCTACGTGGCCAGCCGCTACGGCTCGGATCACGTGGCCCAGATCATCACCTTCGGCACCATGGCGGCCAAGGCCGTGGTGCGGGACGTGGGCCGGGTGATGGGCATGAGCTACGCGGACGTGGACGCCGTGTCGAAGGCCATTCCCTTCGCGCTGGACATGACGCTGGAGAAGGCGCTGTCCTCCAGCCCGGATCTTCGCACCCTCTACGAGAGCGACGAGCGGGTGCATCGGCTCATCGACACCGCCAAGAAACTGGAGGGCATGCCCCGCAACGCCTCCACCCACGCGGCGGGCGTGCTCATCACCAGCAAGCCGGTGTATCAATACGTGCCCCTGCAGACCAACGACGACGTCATCACCACCCAGTTCCCCATGGGCACGCTGGAGAAGATGGGCCTTTTGAAGATGGACTTTCTGGGCCTGCGCACCCTCACGGTCATCGGCGACAGCCTGAAGATGATCGAGGAGGCCGGCGGCGGCCATATGACCCCCGAGGACATCCCCATGGACGACAAGGGCGTGTTCGACATGATCTCCGAGGGGGACACGGACGGCGTGTTCCAGATGGAAGGCGGCGGCATGCGGACCTTCCTGGCCAACATGAAGCCCGCCTGCTTCGAGGACATCATCGCCGCCATCTCCCTCTACCGCCCCGGCCCCATGGAATCCATCCCCCGCTTCATCGCGGGCAAGCAGGACCCGGCCAGCGTGCAATACCTGCATCCCCGGCTCAAGCCCATCCTGGAGGTCACCTACGGCTGCATGGTGTATCAGGAGCAGGTCATGCAGATCGTGCGGGACCTGGCGGGCTACTCCATGGGCCGAAGCGACCTGGTGCGCCGCGCCATGGCCAAGAAAAAGCACGACGTGATGGCCCAGGAGAAGGAATACTTCATCCATGGCAAGGTGGAGGCGGATGGCTCCGTCTCCGTGCCCGGCGCGGTGCGAAACGGCGTGCCGGAGGCCGTGGCCAATCAGCTGTTCGAGGAAATGACCGCCTTCGCCAGCTACGCCTTCAACAAGCCCCACGCAGCGGGCTACGCCGTGGTGGCCCTGCAGACCGCCTGGCTGAAGCTGCACTATCCCGCCGAGTTCATGGCTGCCATGATGAACACCTTCGCCGGCAACGCGGGCAAGGTGGCGTTCTACATCCAGTATCTGCGCAAGCGGAACATCCCCGTGCTGCCGCCGGACGTGAATATGAGTGGCGAGAAGTTCTCCGTGGATCGCTCCGGCGACGCCCCCGCCGTGCGCTTCGGCCTGAACGCGGTGAAGAACGTGGGCCACGGCCCCATCATCGCCATCACGGAAGAGGTGAAGCGGGGCGGCCCCTTCCGCGACCTGAACGACTTCATCAACCGGGTCTCCTCCGATCAGGTCACCAAGCGGGTGGTGGAATCCCTCATCAAGGCCGGGGCGCTGGACAGGCTGCCTGGCAACCGCGCCCAGAAGCTGGCGGTCTACGAGCAGATCATGGAGGGCGCGGCCAAGCGGCGCAAGAACACCGTGGAGGGGCAGCTATCCCTGTTCGACGCGCTGCTGACGGGCGAGCCGGCGCTGGACGTGCCCGCCACGCCCCTGCCGCCCCTGCCCGAGCTGCCCGCCCGGGCGCTGCTCTCCCTTGAAAAGGAGATGACCGGCGTGTACATCACCGGCCACCCGCTGGATGAATACCGGGAGGAGCTGAGCCAGATGGAGGTCAATACCCGCTATCTGGCCGCCCTCACCGAGGAGCGTGAGGACAAGGGCGTGTCGCTGGACGGCACACGGGCCGACATGGGCGGCATCGTGGTGGAAAAGAAGGTCAAGGCCACCAAGAAGGGCGACATGATGGCCTTCGTCACGCTGGAGGATTTCTACGGCTCCACAGAGGCCCTCATCTTCCCCCGGGTGTACGAGCGCTATCGCCAGCTGCTGGAGCCGGACGCCCTGGTGGTGCTGCACGGCCGGCTCTCCATCCGGGAGGACGAAGACCCCCGCATCATCCCGGAAACCGTCACGCCCCTGACCCACGACGCCCCCGCCGCTCCCGAGCTGCCGCCTCCGCCCCCCGTGGAGACGGCCGCGCCTCAGCGCAGGCTGTACTTAAAGGCCGCCGACGAGGCCGCCCGGGACAAAGCCCTCAAGATTCTGGCCCTCACCCCCGGCCCCATCAGCGTCACCTTCGCCATCGACGGCAAGGCCCTGCGCGCGCCCCAGCGCTTCTGGGTGAGCGAGCAGGTCAACCTGGACGCCCTCAAATCCCTGCTGGGCGAGGGCTGCGTGGTGATGAAATAAACTCATTGGCAAAACGGCCGCCATATGGTATAATACGGGTGGTTAAACTGCCGCGAAGGACTGATTCCAATGAAACGCATCGAAGACATCGACCCGAATTTCAAGCTGAACAGCGCGATTCCCTCGGACTATCTGTTTCTCGATCCCCGGGAAGCGCCCTTCTCCCTCTGGGGCCTGGCTCCAAACGAAGCGGGCAGCTACTGCCGTCTGCCCCTTTCCATGCTGCCGGACTGCAGCGAGGGCGTTCAGGAGCTGGCCTGGCACCTGGCCGGCGCCTGCGTGCGCTTCTCCACCGACGCGGACGGCCTGGCGGTGGTCTGGACGCTGCGGGGCAAGGGCAACATGCCCCACTTCGCCGCCACCGGCCAGAGTGGCATGGAGCTGTTTGAGGAGACCGACCGAGGCACGCACCAGATCAAGACGGTCATTCCTCAGATGGACAATGGCTGCGGCTGCATGAAAAACCAGTCCGCCTTCGTGCCCCTGCCCGGCGGCATGCGGCACTACGCGCTGTATCTGCCTCTGTACAACGGGCTGGAGGAATTCCTGCTGGGCTTCGGCCCGGCGGCGACAATCGAGCCCGGCCGCGCGCCGCGCCTTGAGAAGCCGCTGGTGTTCTACGGCTCCTCCATCACCCAGGGCGGCTGCGCCAGCAAGGTGGGCTCCTGCTACAGCACCGTGCTGGCCCGGCGGCTGGACGCGGCCCAGATCAACCTGGGCTTCTCCGGCAACGGCAAGGGCGAGGAGAACATGGCCCGCTACATCGCGTCGCTGCCCATGAGCGCCTTTATCCTGGACTACGACCACAACGCTCC
>CADARO010000165.1 GCA_902790345.1 uncultured Eubacteriales bacterium
CGAGGGGCTTTAGCCCCGAGTAGCGGCCAGCACACCGCGAAGCGGATGGCTGTGCGGCCGCGTAGGTGCGACGCGGTCTACTGGCCGCGGGGCACCCGAAATACAAAGTCATAATAGGCGATTCGGATGTGCCAATCGCCGTCGATCAGCCAGCCGCCGCCGTTGCGCACGCAGCTGACGGTGGTGGCCGTCAGGCGCTGCTCGCCCCGCTTTACCAGCAGCTCATCCAGCCGCTTTTCAAGCGCCAGGCCCCGCGCCATGTTCAGGGCGTAGATGTGCACCTTCATCCGCGCCTCGCGCCGCGCGCCGTTGTAGAAGGTGGTGTTGAAGGTGTACACCAGGCCCTCGCCCTTGAGCTCGGATGCGTTGGCGACCACCTCGCAGGGCATGTGTTCGTCCATCAGCCGGACCACAGACTCCAATCAACCACCTCCCAGCGCCTTCGCGATCTCCTGCATGGCGTTGTCCTTCTCGGCCAGGTATGCGTTTTCCATGTACGGGTTCGGCACCAGGCCGGAGGTCTGGCCCCAGCCGCCCTCCTTCTTGGGATAGGGCCATGGGACGTCCTTGCGGCCCATGCCCGTGCGGCTGTGGATGCCGGTGCCCTCGTGCACGTAGATGCCAAAGTTCTGCACCTCATCACCGCCGGACCCCACGCCCACCTCGGCGGTGGCCGTCGTGCCCTCCTGGGCCACCTGTACGGTGATGGAGCCCGAAAGCAGGCCGCCCCGGTCCCTGGCGTCGCCCGCCAGGTTGCGCTTGGCCGCGTTGGCGATGCGCTCGCCCCCTCGGCCCACGCCCCGCGCCATGCGCTGGAGCATGTCCTCGGCGGCCTGGTCCATGGCCCGGGCGAAGTCCGAAAGATCACACGTGACCTGTATCATCGGTCATCGCCTCCCGCGCCGTCACCTGTTTCAGGAAAAGCTGGTGCATCCGCCGCCAGGTGCCCGGGATGATGAACACCACCTCATAGGTGGCGCGGGCGTCCCGCAGCCGCTCCCCCACCTTGACCGCGTCGTGGGTCAGGGCGGTGTGGCTGGATTCCACCCGCCACAGCTCGTTGAGCGCCTGCGTCTGGCCGTTGGCGGTGGATATCGCCGCCCGCACCGCGCCCACGCGCTCCCAGGTGATCTCCTTCTCGTTGAGCTCGTTCTTCTCCTCGACCGGGGCCAGCCGGTCGTAGGTCTCCATGCGCTGAATCACAAAAGCCTCACCTTCCTAAACCGGTGCATGGACCGCTTCAGGTCCTCGGGATAGTCCGTCAGGTAGGTCTCCGACGCGCCGGACCAGCTCTCCGACTGGAGTCCCGCCGCGCCCATCTGGCCGTATCGGTGGGCCGCCATGCGGGCGATGATGGAAACGGCGGCTGCCGGGATATCGTCCCGGCAGCACTCCGCCCTGAAATCATCCTCGGCCACATCCACCAGCGCCTGGAGCGTGATCGCGCTGACGTCGCCCGAGTTGGGCGTCAGCGCCCTGAGCATATCGACCGCCGTCATGCGTCACACCCCCCTGGATCAGGCGCTCGCGCCGCGCACGATCAGCGCCAGCTTGGTCTTGTCCGTCAGCGCGGCAAGGCCCACCTGGCGGCCGTACAGGTAGTTGATGCGCTTGTTGGGATCGCGGTCGTTCTCGGTCTCCGGGTCCTTGGCCTTGAAGTAGGTGACCGCCTCGGCGGTGCCCACCACGACCTCGCCGTCGGTGATGGCGTCGTTGACGTACACGTTCACGCCTGCCACGGTGCCCACGTAGCCGGTGCGCACGAACGCCTCCACGTACTTGAGGTCATCCTTCAGGCCCTTCTGCAGATACGGGCGCTCCTTGCTGTTCAGCAGGGCGAAGATCTCGGCGCGCTTCTGCTCGCCGCCGTCCGGGTTGTCCGGGATCTCCAGCTTCGCCACGGCGTCCACGAAATGGTCGAAGGCGTAATTGACGTTCGCGCCGCCGGTGTACACCTTGTTGGCCGCATCCGCCTTGTCATACTCGGCGACCACATCGGCCGTGGCCTTGTTGGTCAGGGCGGTGCCCAGGTAGCGGATGCCGCTCTCCACCAGGAACGGATCGCGCCGCTGCTGCTCATCGGTGTACGGGAAACGCGCCTGGATGGTCTTGACCGTATAGGGCGTCAGCTCGTGATCCACGGACAGGTCGCCGGTGTTGCCCTCGCCTTCCTCCACGTCCTCGGCCTCGCCATGGCCCTTGTACACCGTGATCTTCACGGTGTCGCCCGCCTGGGCGGTCAGGCTGTCGTCGATGTGGCAGTAGCGCAGGATCTCATTGTGGGTGGCCAGCTGGTCCTTCAGCTGGTTCTGGAGCACGAAATTATCGTAGGTCACGTTGGCGCTGCCGTCGTAGCTCGCGGAACCGCTGCCCTCGCCGTCCGGCGCGAAGAAAACATGGCCGCGCAGGCCCGCGAAGGTCCTGAAAGCGTTGTAAAACTTCATGGTTTTATCCTCCTTACTGATTCATCTGTTTATAGGTCTCCGGGTCGGTCCGCGCCAGCTGCTGCTTTTCGTTCAGGCTCAGCTTGCGATACTGTTCCCGGGTCATGGTGGGCGTCTGGCCGCTCTGGCTTCCGGGCGCGTGGCCCGCCAGCCGCTGCTTCACCTGCGCCTCCACGGCGGCGCGGATCGCGGTATCCAGCGCGTTCACGCGGGCGGCGTTCATCTCGTCATCCTCGGGGTCGATCTGGATGGCGTCCGCCAGCTGCGCGGGCAATCCCTTGTCGGACAGCAGCGTCACCACGGCGCTGCGGGCCTTGAAGCGGTTCGCCTCCTGGAGCTTGGCTTCCAGGTCCTTGATGCGGTCGTCCTTCTGGGCCGCCGCCCGGGCGTCGTCCGACATCCCGGCCAGGGCCAGCGCCCGCTCGTGCTCCTTCTGCCACTTCTTCTGTGCCTGGGTGATCCGCTTGTCCGTCTCGGACTGGATGAGCTTCTGCACCTCCTCCAGCGTGTAGCGGGCCTCGTCCCCGCCCTGCTGGCCGCCTTCACCGGCCGGGGTCTGCTGTCCGCTCTGTCCGTCCGTTCCCGGGCCGGTCGAACCCGCGCCGTCGCCGCCGGTACCACCTGCGCCGCCGCCATCCGCCGCGAAGAACTGGAGCTTGAGCCGATAAGGTTTGCCGTAGTCGCTGAATACCATGGGTCATTCCTCCTTTTCGGTCAGTGCCCGGGCCATTGCCTCGGTCCCTGCCATGATTGCAGTTGCTCTTTTGTGCCTGCCCCTGCTCGGAAGGCATACTAAAACCGCCGCGCATCAGCGGGCGGTTTGTCGTCCTGATTCCTGGTTTCTCTGTTCTTCGATCTCCTTCGCCGCCTCGGCCATTTCGACCAGACCCCGGAAGAAGTCGTCTATGGTCACTTCGCCCACTTGATCGCCTCCTTGAAGAGCACTACCAGGGCCGGGTCTACCAAAGCCTCTTCGCCCATCCTGTAGGCGCAGTAGCTCTCTGCCACATACTCACGCATGTCGGTCACCGCGTAGCCCGAAAGCCCCGGCGCGTAGCGGTCGCGGCCGGCCTTCACGATCTCCTTGTGCATGGTGGACAGTTTGAAAACGGTATCGTCCAGCATGTGCCCCAACTCATGGTTGAAGGTGGCCTCGGCGTATCGGTCCGGGTAGCTCTGGGCCACCACCTGCCGCCCGCTCTGCTTGAGCGCCCCCAGGTATTCCCGGTCCTTGGGACGCTTCTCCATCAGCTCGTCCGCGTGGTCCACCACCAGCTTCAGCAGTTCATCCGCCTGGCCCATGTGCTCTTTGAGCACCTTCGCGCTCTTGAAATAGCGCTGATTGAAGTACAGCGTGCCGCCCATGCCGCTATCCCACTTATAGGCGGCCTCCATGGTAGCGTCCTTGAAGGCCTTCTCCCGGAAGGGTATCGGCGCGATGTTGGCCAGCGGCTTCGCGTCGTAGTCGTCGAAGGTCTCCATCAGCACCTTGTTCAGCGCGTTGGCGCTGTCGAGGTCCAACCCCTTGTAGGACAGATTGCCGTAATACTTGGATGGCGATTTGGCCGCGTGGATGTACTGCCTGCCATATGCCTCCGCCTCCTCGATGCTGGAAGCGGGCGCAAACGCGGGCCGCTGATGGGACACCTGCACGGCCTCCGATAGCTGGCCGGGGGTCAGCGCGGGCGTCTGCGGTGTGCTCTCCACGCGGGAAGGCACGGCCCTGTCATCCTGGTAAAGCTCATTCTCCGCCGCGTAACCGTCGGTCTCGGCGTCGTCCTCGGCCATCAGATAGCCGCACCGACAGTTGGGATGCAGCGGCGCGATGGGCGCGTCCGGCAGATACCAGGTCTTGCCGTCCAGCGCCTGGCAGCGTTCGCAAGTGCACCCCACGGATTTCGCCTGCCAGGTGACCTTCTTCACGCCAATGTTCCTGTACCGGTCCAGCGTCGCCTGATTCTGCACATACGCCAGCTCAGTGCGCAGCAGGCGGTCCGCCTGGCGGAAGCTGACATCGAACTCCCGCATCAGCTGCTTGCGCACGTCCTGGAGGCCCTTTCCCTGGGTGAGTATCTTTTCGATGTCGATCTTCACCCGCTCCCGCAGGGCTTCGCGGTTGCGCCAAACCCGCTCCGAGTAGGACGCCCCGCTCCACGCCGTGCCGATCACCCGCGCCTTGTCGATGGGCACGAACCTCGGCACCATGCCCGCCACGCTCTCCAGCGCGTCCCTGGGCACGCCGATGGTGTCCTCGAACACCCTGTCCAGGCACTTATACAGCTTTTCCGCCTCGATCACCACGCCAGTGCCGGAGAAATCGCGCATGCTCTCCTCGATCCGGCGGGCAGCGGCGTAGTTCCACAGCTTTGTGCGGCTCAGTTCGCCCCGCCGTTGGTATTCGGCGTATAGGCTGTCCAGCTCCCGGGACACCTGGAGGTACTGCTGACGATACAGCTTTTTCAGGTCCTTCAGCGTCTCCTCAGCCGCCCGGTCCGCCATGGCCCGGTCCGCCAGCAGGCGCTTGAGCCAGTAGGCCGAATCATACCTGGACGCCATCCGCCTTCACCTCGGTGGTCCTGCGCTCGTGGAGATCGAAGATGCTCCCCTCGTTCTCCGCCTCCAGGCGCTGCTTCTCGGTCTCTTCGTCGATATCCAGCGGCAGGATGGACCGCTTGGTCTCGTCCGAAAGCACGTCGGACAGGTTGCTCACCACCTGGGACAGCTCCAGCAGGTTCTGCGGCAGGGCCCGCTTGAAGGAGATCTGCACATCCCGCCAGTCGTGCCCGCCCTGGGCCAGCACGCCCCAGATGTTGCACAACAGCTCCAGCCGCCGCTGCAGGCCGCGCTTGAACTCCCGCTCCTTCATGGCGGCGGTGTTCTCGAACTGCAGCAGCTTGTACCGCAGCGCCACGCCGGAGGCGTTGCCCGCGAAGTTCTCATCGCTCATGTCCGGGCATGCGGAAAAGCGGTGGATGTCGTGGTTCAGGCGTTCTTTCAGGTTCTCCGACACGGCGTCGTTCTG
>CADARO010000166.1 GCA_902790345.1 uncultured Eubacteriales bacterium
GCCTGCAGGAGCTGGGCTACCTCACCGGCCTGGCGGCCGGCAAGTTCGGCGGCCAGACGGAAACCGCCGTGAAGGCCTTCCAGGCCCGGCTGGGGCTGACCCAGAGCGGCGTGGCCTCCTCCTCCCTGCAGGAGCGCCTCTACTCCTACGACGCCCCCCGCGCCGTGGTCACCGCCGCCCCCACCATCCGACCCACCGCGCTGCCCACCGTGCGGCCCACGGCGGTGCCCACCGCCATCCCCACGGCCATGCCCGCGCCAACCACGTATTATGGCTATGACGACCTGTCCTACGGCATGAAGAACAGCCTGGCGGTGCAGCAGATGCAGCGCCGCCTGCAGGAGCTGGGCTACTTCAACGCCACGGCCACCGGCAACTACTACGCGCAGACCGCCGAGGCGGTGCGCGCCTTCCAGCTGGCCGCGGGCCTCACCCCCACCGGCACTGCCACGGGCGAAACGCTGGCGCGCCTGTATTCGCCCAACGCGCCGGCCAGCGGCGGCTTCTCCGCCGTCACCCCCACCCCCGCGCCCACCGTATACCGCTACGTGACCTTGGGCTACGGCAGCCGGGGCGACGAGGTGACCAACCTGCAGAAGCGGCTGATCGCCCTGGGCTGGGCCAGCGGCCGCGCGGACGGCATCTACGGCCTGCAGACCGTGAGCGCCGTGCGCCTGTTCCAGGCCGCCATCGGCTATGAGCAGACCGGCACCGCCACCGTGGAGCTGCAGACCATTCTGTTCTCCTCCCTGGCACCCTACAACACCCACGCCACCACCGTGCCCACGGCCACGTCCATTCCCGCGCCCACGGCCTATGTGACGCCCACGCCTCAGTACACCCAGCTGCAGCCGGGCAACACCGGCGACGCCGTCAAGAAGCTGCAGACCCGGCTGAAGGAGCTGGGCTACTTCAACGGCGACATCGGCGGCAACTACCTGAGCAAGACCACCGCCGCCGTGCAGCTGTTTGTGGCCGCGCTCGGCCGGCCGCAGACCGGCATTGCCACCGTGGAGCTGCAGCAGATTCTCTTCTCCCAGAACGCGCCCTATTACAGCGGCGGCTCCACCGTCAGCTACGTCACCCTGGAGAAGGGCGACAGCGGTGTGCAGGTGCGCAACCTGCAGGCCCGGCTGATCGAGCTGGGCTGGCTCTCCGGCACCGCCGACGGCCAGTTCGGCAACAACACCCGCAACGCGGTCATCATGTTCCAGAGCGCCATCGGCCTGCAGGCCACCGGCGTCGCCACGCCTGAGATGCAGATCGCCCTGTTCGCCGTGACCGCGCCTCACGCGCCCACGCCCACCGCCGTGCCCACCATGGTGCCCACGGCTGTGCCCACGGCGGTTCCCACGGCCGTGCCGACGGCGGTTCCCACGGCGGTTCCCACCGCTGTGCCCACGGCTGTGCCCACCGCCGCGCCCACGCCCGAGCCCACGCCCAGCGGCTATCGGCCCCTGCAGCCCGGCGACTCCGGCTCGCTGGTGAGCGACATGCAGGCCCGGCTGAAGGAGCTGGGTTACTTCACCGGCAACGTGGCCGGCAACTACAAGGAGCGCACCACCGAGGCCGTCAAGCGGTTCCAGACCGCCATCGGCTACAACCCGGACGGCATCGCCAGCAGCGCGGTGCTGGAGGCGCTCTACGCGCCCACCGCGCCCTACTACAACCCCGACGTCAGCGGCTACATCGAGCTGTCCAAGGGCTCCAGCGGCTCCGCCGTGTACAGCCTGCAGCAGCGCCTGATCGCGCTGGGCTGGCTCTCCGGCAGCGCCGACGGCAGCTTCGGCGACAACACGCGCAACGCCGTCTCCGCCTTCCAGAACGCGGCGGGCCTCACCGCCAACGGCGTGGCGGACGCGCTGACGCAGCAGTATCTCTATTCCAGCGACGCCCCGAGCTACATCGAGCCCGTCGTGACGCCGGTTCCCACGGCCGCGCCCGTGATCACGGAAGCGCCCGCCCCGGGCTATCAGCCCCTGCAGCCCGGCGATTCCGGCGATCTGGTGAAGGCCATGCAGGCCCGTCTGAAGGAGCTGGGCTTCTTCGACGGCAACGTGGCCGGCAACTACAAGACCATCACCACCGAGGCCGTTGAGCGCTTCCAGGCGGCGGCGGGCTTCCCGGTGGACGGCATCGCCTCCAGCGCGCTGCTGGAGCTGCTCTACTCCGACGCCGCGCCGCGCTACACGCAGCCCGTCGTCACTCAGGAACCGGCCGCGCAGCCCACGGCCGCGCCTGACCCCGCCCAGCTGACCAATCTCGGCAAGGGCAGCCATGGCGACGACGTGGCCCGCCTGCAGCGCCGACTCATCGAACTGGGCTGGCTCACCGGCGACGCCGACGGCTACTACGGCGACGACACCGCCGAGGCCGTGCGCGCCTATCAGTATCAGATCGCGCAGGTTCAGGACGGCTCCGCCGACGTGACCCTGCAGCAGCGCCTGTTCGCCGACGACGCCCGGGCCAACGTGGTCTACACGCCGCTGGCTCAAGGCGCGCGGGGCCAGGAGGTGCTGGCCATCCAGAAGCGCCTGATCGATCTGGGCTACCTGGACAACACCGAGGCCAACACCGACGGCGATTACGGCCCCACCCTGGCCGGCGCGGTGCAGCAGCTGAAGGCCGACATCCAGCAGCGCATGATGGAGACTTCGGACGAACAGCTGCTGGACATCCTGTTCACGGCATCCCAGTATTTCGACGATGAGGCGGATCCGGACTTCCAGAACTTCCTGTTCTCCGATTACGCGCTGCTGTTCAACAAGAACCCCATGTTCCAATACTAATTCCAACATGTCAAACGCCCCGCGCCGAATGATGGCGCGGGGCGTTCTCTTTTGTCGGTTCGTCATTTTTTCAGCAGCCGCTTCCAAACGGCCATGGCGTTGGAGTTGACCAGCAGCCGCTCGATGTCGATGCCCGCCGGGCAGATGTTCCGGCAGGCTAGGGACTTGCCGCAGCCCTCATAAAAGCGCTTGCGGTAGGTCTTTTCCAGCTCCCGCTTCTTCTCCCGGGGCAGCTCGGCGATGAGCCGGGCCAGGGGCGGCATGGCGGCGGTTCCGGCAAATTGCCCCTTGCCGCCGAGAAAGTCCGGCAGGAAATTCGGGCACACCTCCAGGCAGCAGCCGCACTGCAGGCAGCGGGACGCCTCGTAGGCGATGTCCGTGGCCCGCTCGTCCGGCTCCGCCTCGTCCTCCAGCCACACCTTGAGGGCCTTCAGATTGTCATGCAGCACGTCGCGGTTGACGATCAGATCGGCCACGGGCGGGAACTTCTTCAATGGCTCCAGCTGGATGGTGGGGCCGCAGTCCTTCAATTTCGTGTCGCAGGCCAGGCGCGGCAGGCCGTTGATGCGCATGGCGCAGGCGCCGCATTTCTTTTGCAGGCAGCTGCACTCCCACATGATTCGCTCCACCGGCCGCCCCTCCACGTCCGTCAGGCCGACCGTCTCGTTGAGGGCGGTGAGGGCCGTGGCCACCGTGGCGTTCGGATCATCCGTCGTGTATTCGATCACCTGGCGGTATGGCATGGATTCCGCCTTTTCCCGCCGCAGAATGTCAAAGCGCACCGTCACGCGTCAGCCCTCCTCTCGGGAATCGGTCGATAGAAAATAGCGATTTCGCCGTTTTCACAGGCGGCAATGGTCGTCTGCCGTTGGGCCTCGTCCTTGTCGGGGTAGTCGGCGCGGAAATGCGCGCCCCGGCTCTCCGTGCGGTGCAGGGCCGAGAGCAGCATGGCCCGGGCCAGGGCCGCGCGGCTTTGCTCCCGCTCGTTGGCGGCACGCCGCGCCAGATCCTCCACCCGCGCCAGGCCGGCCCGCATGCCCGCCTCGTCCCGGATGATGCCCAGCGCCTCGTAGAGCACGCCGCCCAGCGCTCGCGCCCGGACGGCGGATTCCGCCGTCTCCGGCATTTCCGGCGCGGGCTCGCCGGTGAGGATTACCTCCTCCCGGGCGGGCTGGCTCAGGATGTCCTCCGCCGCCACCCGGCCGCCGTAGATGGCTCCCAGCAGGGAGTTGCCCCCCAGCCGGTTCGCGCCGTGATACTGGCAGGCGCATTCCCCCGCCGCCCACAGGCCGTCGACGCTGGTGCGGTGATGGATGTCCACGTCGATGCCGCCCATGAAGAAGTGGATGCCCGGCTCCACCGGCACCGGCTCCTTGGCCGGGTCCAGGGACAGGTAATGGATACACTCCTCCCGCAGGTCAGGCAGCTTCTTTCGCCAGGTCTCCGCCGGCAGGCCGGTGAGGTCGAGGTACACCTGGCCCTCGCAGTCCGCCCGCTTCACCATCCGCGCCATCTCCCGGGAGATCACGTCCCGGGGCATGAGGTTTTTCAGCTCCGGATACAGCTCCTCCATGAAATACCATTTTTCACCGCCCCTTCGGATGAACAGCCGTCCGCCCTCGCCCCGGGCCGCCTCGCTGATGAGGCAGCGCTTCCCGGCGATGCCGATGGTGGTGGGGTGATACTGGATGAGCTCCAGGTTCGCCATCTTCACGCCCTGGGCGAAGGCCATGGCGGCCACGTCGCCGGTGTTCTGGGTGGTGCCGGTGGTCATGCCGGGGAAGAAGCCGTTCAGCCCGCCGGCGCAGAGGATCACCCGGCCGGGCAGAACACTCGTCTGACAGCGGCTGAGATGCGTGTTCGTCACCTGCACCCCCGCGCAGCGACCCTCACGCAGGATGAGCCGCTCAAACCGGTGGTTTTGCCAGCGCTCAATGAGCCCCGCCGCCTCGTATTTCCGGCCCATCGCCTCGAGATCGGGAAAGTCGACAGAATACATACCGTTGAATTCAGGACGAACATCATCATAAACCAGAACATTCACCGCAGGACATATATAGCTAGGATTAATCAGGCGGCGATTTCCAGAATCGCGACATTGTCTATAGCTAACAGTAACAGCTTTATTTATTTCATCGTCATTTAATGCGCTCTGTAAACCAATGTTGATATAGTTTTTGCCGACACCCGCAAGAACGGGAATTCTGCTGATAAACGCTACTCCATAATTGGAAATAACTGAAATATTATATGTACCTACGGGAATATTGCAGAAAACGAAATATCCGTTAGGATCGGACTGTCCATAAAACTCATATCTATCGTTGAATATATGAACACTTGCAGAAGCCGGAATTTCCCCAGAATCAGAGGAGAATACCAGCCCGACCAAGTCGGCTAACGTGTTTTTGTCTAAAGAAGCGACAGCCGAACTTTCGCTCTTGCAATCAACGCTCTGTGTGGAGATATCCTTTGCAGCTATACTGTTCAATTCTGAATAACAGAAATCACGATAAACACGCTGCTCCGAGGCGATTGCGGTTGTTTCCTTGTCACTGCTTACCGCGACAGGTGGAACGCATAGAAGAAAAGAAAGAGCAAGCAAAATCGCAACTATCGCAAATCGGTTCTTTTTCATATTATTATCCTCCGTTTC
>CADARO010000167.1 GCA_902790345.1 uncultured Eubacteriales bacterium
CAAATTCCTGCCGCGCCCCGCTTTTTCTTATCACGCAAAAAGCGCGGAGCGAAACGCCCCGCGCCCAAAGGCCGATGGTATCTGTCGCTTTGGCCGGCCGCACCGGCGTGCGGCACCCGCCGCCATTCACGCGTTCAGATCCACCACATGGCCTTGTTGGTTCCCATTTTATGGTTTTTATCCCAGGATCGGCTCCAGCATGCCGATGGTGCCGTCGGTGCGGCGATAGATGACGCTGGTGATGTTCGTCTCGGCGTTCACGAACACGAAGAAGCTGTGGCCCAGCATGTCCATCTGGGCGATGGCATCCTCCACCGCCATGGGCTTGACCTCGAAGCGCTTCACGCGCACCAGCTCGTCCGGTGTCTCCTCCCAGGTGGAGACGGGCTCTTCGTCCGGCGCGATGTCGGCCAGGGTGGTCATGTCAGCCTTCTTGCTGATCTTGGTGCGATAGCGGCGAATCTGGCGGTTGATCTTGTCGGCCGCCCGGTCCACGCTCTGATACATATCGGCGGTGATTTCCTGGGCGCGCAGCATGACGCCGTCGATCACCAGGGTAATTTCAGCGATGTTTCTCGCGCCGCGCTCCTGGCTCAGGCGAACCTGCGCCTCCGCCTCGTCGCGGAAATAGCGATCCAGTTTATTGAGCTTTTTTTGAATCCGCTCCTCCATGGCGTCGGAAACGGTCATATTTTTCGCATTGATCGTAATACGCATAACTTTCACTCCTGACTTTTTTATCTCACGAACCGCTCTCTCTTCGGCCCGCCCCACGGCAGGCCCTCCCGCGCTGCCATCGGAATCACGTCCTCTCATTCGGCCTGTGCCTTACTTGTATTGTATTACTTCTCCACGCGGTTAAATATTCCTGCCGCTTCTTCACTTTTTCCGCAACTTTTTCCATTTTTTCTCAGCAGATCGCATAACTGACAGCATAAAATGTTCCATATCAGATGATACGTTCTTTAATACGATAAATTTTTGAGTAACAAACAGGATTTATCGCTTCGGCGGCGAAGTATTTATAGAGTATACCCATTTGCGCCCCTGAAATGGCCATGGGAAATAGCCGAGGAGATGATATCATGGAGCCCGTTAAGCCGATCACCCGGTTTGAAGACGCGCCGGAATATCTCGCGTTCATGGAGCGCAAGAGGGAAATGGAAGGCGCCGTCGGGCAGGAAGACCCCTATTTTGTGTGCCACGATTCGCCGCTCACTGACACCTCCCTGATGGCCGGCCAGCGCGTGCTGAATTTCGGTTCCTATAACTATGTGGGCATGTCCGGCCGGCCCGAGGTCAGTGCCGCCGCCAAGGAAGCCATCGAGCGCTATGGCACCAGCGCCAGCGGCAGCCGCCTGCTTGCGGGCGAAAAGTCGCTCTACAAAACGCTTGAAAAAGAACTGGCCGAGTGGAAGCGGGCCGAGGACTGCCTGGTGCTGGTCAGCGGCTTCGGCACCAATCAGACCTTCGTGGGCAATTTCTGCGGCGAGGGCGACCTGATCCTCTACGACGTGCTGGCCCACAACAGCATCTGGCAGGGCTGCCAGATGAGCCGCGCCACCGCGCGTCCCTTCCCCCACAACAACGTGGCCGCGCTGGAGCGCCTGCTGGCCTCCCGGCGCGAAAAATTCGCCAAGGTGCTCATCGTCATCGAAGGCGCCTACAGCATGGACGGCGACATCGCCCCCGTGCCGGAGATCGTGGCGCTGAAGAAAAAATACGGCTGCTTCCTCATGGTGGACGAGGCCCACTCCTCCTGCGTGCTGGGCGAGACCGGCGGCGGCGTGGACGAGTACTTCGACCTCAAGCCCGGCGACATCGACGTCAAGATGGGCACGCTGTCGAAGGGCCTGGGCGCCTGCGGCGGCTATCTGGCCGGCAGCCACGCGCTGATCGACTACCTGCGCTACAGCCTGCCCGGCTTCGTGTTCTCCGTGGGCATCTCCCCCGCCCTGGCGGCCGCCGCGCTCACCTCTCAGCGGCTGCTGCGCAGCGATCCCTCCATCATGCGCCGCCTGCACGACAACATCGAGACCTTCGTCTCCGAGGCGAAGAAGCGGGGCCTGGACACCTGCCTGGCCGCGCACACCGCCATCATCCCCGTGATGGTGGGCGAGGACACGGACGCCTATCGCCTGTCCAACGCCATGCGCCACGCGGGCGTGTTCGTGCCCCCGGCGGTGTATCCCGCCGTGCCCAGGGGCCAGGCGCGGCTGCGCTTCTGCGTGATCTCCGAGCACACGAAAGAGGAGATCGTCACCGCGCTGGACACCCTGCTGCGCGTGGCGAAGGAAGAGGGCATCGCCCTGCCCGCCCCGAAGGCGTAATCAACTCCAAAAACACACGCGGCATGCCGGTTTATGATCGGCATGCCGCGTTCTGTTTACGCCCTCTGCTCGGAAACCGCGTTCCCCGACCGCCCCCACCTCAGCCAGAAATAGGTGACCTCCAGGGCGAAACAGGCCATCCAGCCCACCGGGTAGCCGAAGCCCACCAGGAAGGGGGTGTTCGCCACAAAGCGGGTGACCACGAACAGGTAGACCTGCCTGAGCGCCACGAAGGTGGACAGCATGATGATCATGGGCCCGCGGGAATCGCCCCGGCCCCTCAGCGCGCCGGCCAGCACGTGGTTGACGCAGTTGAACAGCAGGAAGAACACGTTGGCGTGCAGGAACAGCGCGCCGAATGCCACCACCGTCTCGTCGCTGGTAAACAGCCTCACCGCCGGCTCGGCGAAGAGGAACAGCGCCAGAGCGATCACGCCCGTCACCACCACGGACAGCACGATGGCCGTGACCGTGCCACGGGAGGCCCGCTTTTCCTTCTTCGCGCCCATGTTCTGGCTCACGAAGGTGGTGGCGGCCATGGCCATGCTGCTCATGGGCAGCATGATGAAGGAATCCAGCTTGTTGTAGCAGCCCCAGCCCGCCATGCAGCTGGAGCCGAAGTGGTTGATATAGGCCTGAACGAACACGTTTGAGAAGGCTGTGACCACCGACTGGATGCCGGCGGGCAGGCCCACGGCGAAGATCTGCCGGAGGATGCCGCCGTCCAGCTTCAGATCGCGCCAGGAGAGATGATAGATCTCCCTGGTGCGGGTGAGCAGCATCAGCGTCAGCGCGGCGGAGATGAACTGCGACAGGATGGTGGCCAGCGCCACACCCGCGATGCCCATGCCGAAGGCCAGCACGAACAATAGGTCCAGCACGATGTTCAGCACGCTGGTGAGCACCAGGAACAAAAGGGGCTTCGTGGTGTCCCCCACCGCCCGCAGGATGCCGCTGCCCATGTTGTACACCAGCAGGCCCGAAATGCCCGCGAAGTACACGCTCAGGTAGGTCCTGGCGTCGGTGAACACGTCGTCCGGGGTGGACATCACCCGCAGCATGGGCGACACGCCGGCCACGCCGATGATGGTGAACACCACGCAGAACACGAAGGTCATGGCCATGGTGGTCTCGATGGCGTCGTGCAGCGCGTCGTGATCCCGGGCGCCGAAGTACCGCGCGATCACAACGCCCGCCCCCACCGAGAAGCCGTTGAAGAAGAACACCAGGATGTTCACGATCATGGTGGTGGAGTTGACCGCCGCCAGGGCCTCCTTGCCCACGTACTGGCCCACCACGATGGAGTCCACCGTGTTGTAGAGCATCTGGAAGATGTTGCCCGCCATGAGCGGCAGGGCAAACAGCAGCAGCTGCCGGACGATGGAGCCCTCCGTCATGTCCCGCGTGGCGCCGATTCGCTTCATCATATCCTCTGTATTACCTCCCGCGCGTCCTGTGCTCAGGCGATGGTGCCGAAGAAATGAACGATGTTCATGTCCTCGATCAGCTTGCTGCCGTGCTGGCCGTGGCCATCCATGGTAAGGTGCTGGCCGTGATCGGGCGAGTAGGTGAGCAGCGTCCTGTGGACTCCGCGATAGCGCTCCATGGCCTCCGCCAGCCGATGGAAGCCCTCCGCCTCCAGCGACACGGCGTTGAGCGCCTCCTTCGATTCGGGCCCGTAGGCGTGGGCGGCGTTGTCGTATTCAAAGGTGTGGATGCTCACCACGTCGTACCTGTCCGACTCCAGCAGCTCCAGGGATTTCTCCTGCACCTCCACGCCGTTCTCCGCCTCGAAATAATCCAGCTCCCGGCCCGCGAAGATATGCAGGAAGGTGGAATCCTTCTGCGCCACGATGGCCACCTTCTTGCCCAGCCTGAGCCACACGTCGAACAGGGTGTCGCAGGTGAGCTGAGGCCGCACGTAGGTCTTGATGCCGTGGCCCTCCGGGTCCATGCCGGTATACATGGAGGCGTGGGCCACCGGGGTCACCGATTCCACCGTGCTCAGGAAGGGCACGGCCATGGAGGTGTGCTTGTAGACCGGGGCCAGCAGGCCGGTGTACTGCTGCCAGATGTAATGCCCCACGGCGTCGGCGTGATACAGCACGGCCCGATCCGCCGTGCCGCCCAGCCGCTCCCGCAGCATGCCCGAGATCCAGCCGATGGAAGGGGCGTATTGTTCGGGCAGGGCGATGCCCATGCAGTCGGCCACGATGCCGGCGAAGTGCTTCAGGGGATAGAGATTGTAATGGTCCGCCATGGTGTATTCCTCCTCCGATGCTCATGTCGCTTTTTTCCATCATAGCATCATCTTTATTTCGCCGCAAGCGCAAATTTGCGCATTTCTTGTGCCTTCGCCGCGTTGAAACCGGCCCAACGCTGTGTTATAATCATTATGGATTACGACAGAGGCCGCCATGGGGCGGCGGATGGGAGCGATACAGATGGCGAAGAAGAAAAAGAAGAAGAAATCCAGCCCGGGCAAAAAGCTGTTTGGTTTTGTGATCGTTCTGGCGCTGATGGCCGGCTCCTTCGCCTTGGGCTGGCATTTCGGCGCGCGGTCCACCCGGGTGCCCGTCAACGTGCTGCTGGTAAACGAGGAGCATCCCCTGGCGGCGGACTATGTGCCCGAGGCGCTGGTGAACCTGTACGAGCAGCGCCATTCCTTCCGCATGGCGTCCAGCGAGATCTACCTCACCCGGGAGACCTACGAGGCCATGGAGCGCATGTTCCACGCCGCGGAGGAAGCGGGCATGAACGGCTACATCGTGACCAGCGGCTACCGCAGCTACGACCGGCAGGTGGAAATCTACGCCCAGAGCGAGCCGGGCAAGGCGCAGAAGCCCGGCGCCAGCGAGCACCAGACCGGCCTGTCCTTCGACGTGACCGTGGAGACCAGCGAGGGCTTCGAGAGCACGCCGCAGTACGGCTGGCTCATCACCCATGCCCACGAATACGGCTTCATCCAGCGCTACCCCGCCAACAAGGCGGACATCACCGGCATCAGCTACGAGCCCTGGCACTACCGCTACGTGGGCGTCGAGGTCGCCGCCCGCATCCACGCCACCGGGCAGACGCTGGAGGAATTCGTGGAGAACGGAAACTGATACTTCGCAAAGGCATTGATTCCGCTGTCGACTCTGTTAAAAGCGCCATTGACATGAATGGAAATGGTGAAATCGATATTGAAGATATAATCATCATGGGGCTTAGGGTTCCTGGTGTTAAAGTCAATCGGGCAGATTTTTTGCGTGCTGAACTAAAGAAGAACTACACAGTAGATGTTATCGAAGATGCCATAATGCATAACCCCGCCCACGCAGGTATTTCTGTTGAGGAGATTGATAAAATCGCTGATGCAGTGATTGCTTATGAGCGGAACTGTGTTTCAGGTATATCAACGGCACTTGGCATGCCAGGCGGAGTTGCCATGGTGGCAACCATACCCGCTGATATTGCTCAATACTACGGGTATATGATTCGAGCTATTCAGAAACTATTGTATCTTTATGGATTCCCGGAAATAGACGTAACTGAAACTGGTCAGCAGTTTGATTCTGAAACACTAAATATCATTACTGTATGTCTTGGTGTTATGTATGGTACAGCAGGAGCAAATGCAGCTTTGAAAGGCATAGCCGGTGCTTTAGCAAAGGGTGTCGAGAAGCAATTGCTTCGCAGAGCGCTAACCAAAGGAACAATATATCCAATTGTAAAAAATGTTGCGAAATGGTTTGGCGTCAAGATGACCAAACAGGTTTTTGCAGGTTTTTTCAAAAAGGCAATTCCCTTTGTAGGTGGCGTAATCGGAGGTACAATCACTTATGTGTCTTTCAAGCCGTGCTGCGACGGTTTGAAAGCCTCACTGCGAGATACCAGACTAAGCAATCCTGATGGTTATGTTGAAAACTCGGCAGAAATAATCGTCATAGATGAAACGGAAGATTGATTCTATTATGAAGGAGCTGAATCTTTTATGGAAGTCAAAGAATGGACCTACGAGGAGATTCCCGAATTCACCGAAAAGCTGGAGGGCGTTGAGGTCATCGAGACCACCGGCGACGAGCTGGGCGTCAATTACCTGCACGACGTGGAATACGCCAAGCCGGGCGGCACGCCGCTGCACCTGCAGATCCTGATCCCCGCCACCCGCAACCGGCCGTTTATCCATTCCTGGGGCGAGCCGAAGGAGCAGCCCTTCGCGCTGCCCTGCTATGTGTTCGTGCAGGGCTCGGGCTGGTTCCCGCAGTATGTCTACGCCCAGGTGGCGCAGCTGGCCCGGCTGGCGGCCCGGGGCTATGTGTGCGCCATCGTGGAATACCGTCACAGCGGCATCGCTTCCTTCCCCGCCCAGGCCCGGGACGCCCGCAACGCCGTGCGCTTCCTGCGGGCCAACGCGGCCCGGTTCGGCATCGACCCGAATCACATGATCCTGGCCGGCGATTCCTCCGGCGGACACACCGCCATGTGGGGCGGCCTCATCCACGACGATGACACCGAGGAGAACCTGTTCCCCGGCGTGTCGGCCGAGGTATGCGGCATCGTCAACTACTACGGCTCCACCTCCGTCATAGCGCCGGACTCCAACCCAATCCAGCTCCTGCACTGCCTGCCGGACAGCCCGGAGGGCCGCGTGATGGGCGGGCAGAACCTCCTGGAGCATCCCGAGCTGGCCCGTGCGCTGTCCGTGGAGTGCAACATCGACGAGAACACGGTCCTCCCGCCGGTGCTCATGTTCCACGGCACCAAGGACCGCACCGTCAACTGCACCGGCAGCGCCATCCTCTACAAGCGGCTGAAGGAGACCGGACATCCGGTGACCTTCTACCTGATCAAGGGCGCGGATCACGGCGGCGCGGAGTTCTGGACGGACAAAGTGCTGGACATCGTGGACGGGTTCTGCAAGAAGTGCTTTGAAAAGTAATCGGTCAAACGGCCCCTGTCCCGCGCGGACGGGGGCCGCATTTCAAATTGTTTACTTGCTTTTTTTCATACACACGCGTATAATAGATATCGCACGTGAGGGAAAATAAAGCCATCCGTCCGTCCACAGAGAGCCGGGGTTTGCTGGAACCCGGCGGCGCGGCGCGGCCTTCCGCTTCCCGATGCGGCCGGAGCAATCCGGCGGGCCGCGGGCCCTTATCCCCGCAGAAGAGCGGCTGGGCCATCGCCCGGCAAGCTGGGTGGCAACGCGGAGTCTTCCGTCCCAGAGAGGGATGAGAAGGCTTTTTTGTTTCAAGAATCATTTTTCAGGAGGCGTTTTTTACCATGCTTGACATCAATCTCCTTCGCACCAACCCCGATCTCGTGCGCGAGAACATCAAAAAGAAATTCCAGGATCAGAAGCTGCCCCTGGTGGACGAGGTCATCGAGCTGGACAAGCAGAACCGCGCGGCCATGCAGCAGGCGGATTCCCTGCGCAACCAGCGCAAGGTCATCTCCAAGCAGATCGGCGGCATGATGGCCAAGGGCCAGAAGGACGAAGCCGAGGCCGCCAAGGCCCAGGTGAACGCCATCGCCGAGCAGCTGGTGGAGCTGGAGAAGAAGGAAGAGGAATACGCGGCCGAGATCCGCAAGCGCATGCTGGTCATTCCGCAGATCATCGACGATTCCGTGCCCATCGGCAAGGACGACAGCGAGAACGTGCAGAATGAAATCTTCGGCGAGCCCGTGGTGCCGGATTACGAGATTCCCTATCACGTGGACATCATGGAGAGCCTGAACGGCATCGACCTGGACAGCGCCCGCAAGACCAGCGGCAACGGCTTCTACTACCTCAAGGGCGACATCGCCCGGCTGCACTCCGCCATCCTCTCCTACGCCCGGGATTTCATGATCGACCGGGGCTTCACCTACTACATCCCGCCCTTCATGATCCGCTCTGACGTGGTCACCGGCGTCATGAGCTTCAGCGAGATGGAGAACATGATGTACAAGATCGAGGGCGAGGACCTCTACCTCATCGGCACCAGCGAGCACTCCATGATCGGCAAGTTCATCGACACCATCCTGGACGAGAAGGACCTGCCCCAGACCCTCACCTCCTACTCCCCCTGCTTCCGCAAGGAAGTGGGCGCTCACGGCATCGAGGAGCGCGGCGTGTATCGCATCCATCAGTTCGAGAAGCAGGAAATGATCGTGGTGTGCAAGCCCGAGGAGAGCATGGACTGGTACAACCGCCTGTGGAAGAACTCCGTCGACTTCTTCCGCACCCTGGACATCCCGGTGCGCACCCTGGAGTGCTGCTCCGGCGACCTGGCCGACCTGAAGGTGAAGAGCTGCGACGTGGAAGCCTGGTCTCCCCGCCAGAAGAAGTACTTCGAGGTGGGCTCCTGCTCCAACCTGGGCGACGCGCAGGCCCGCCGGCTGGGCATCCGCGTGAAGGGCGCGGACGGCAAGAAGTACCTGGCTCACACGCTGAACAACACCGTGGTGGCCCCGCCCCGCATGCTGATCGCCTTCCTGGAGAACAACCTGCAGGCCGATGGCACCGTGCGCATCCCCGAGGCGCTGCGCATGTACATGGGCGGCAAGACCGTTCTGTCCCGCGGATAAAAAATCAAAAAAGGCATGAAAAGAGGGGCCGTTTTCCGCGGCCCCTTTGCTGTATTCAAAATGAGTTTGCCAGTCAGTTCAGCACCTTCATGGGCATCCAGCGGCGGTAGTCGCCGGAGACCAGGCTGTAATTGACGCCGCGATAGGGCCCCATGATGCTGTCATGGAAGCGGGACTCGCCGTGGCAGTGGGCGTAGATCACCTGCTCCGCGCCGTACTCCTCCGCCATGTCGGTGAAGCCGCTGCGCTTCTCCAGGATGTTGGTGGGCGGATAGTGCAGGAACATGATGAACCGGCGGTAGCCGTCCGCCCGGGCGGCCTCGAAGGAGGCGCGAAGCCGCGTCAGCTCCCGCTCCACCAGCTTCTCCGCCCGCTGCTGGGCCTCTTCGTCCCAGCCCACAATATGGCGGTGCTGATCCAGGTAGAAGGGCCCCTCGAAGGTGAAGCCCTTGGTGCCCACCAGGGCGTAATCCCGGTAGGCATAGTAGTTGTCCTGCAAAAACGACAGCTTTCCCTCAAACTGCTCGTTGAGCCGTTTCGTCTTCTTCGCGTCCCAGAACATGTCGTGGTTGCCCCGGGAGAGGATCTTTCGGCCGGGCAGGCTCATGATGTAGTCAAGATCCTGTTCGCACTCGGCCATCACCTTGCCCCAGCTGTGATCCCCCACCAGCACCAGCGTGTCCTCCGGCCGAATCAGCCTGGCGCAGTTGGCCTGAAAGACCCGCTCGTGGTTCTTCCACACCGCTCCGTTCAGCTGGCCGGGGGCCTTCAGCTCGGATTGGTAGTGCAGATGCAGATCGCCGATGGCGTACAGACTCATGATTTCACCTCCCGAAAACCGCGTATATAAAACATTCGTCTGAAAGCCACAGCCTTCAGACGAATCCGCATGGAGCATAGGAGATTCGAACTCCTGACCCCAACACTGCCAGTGTTGTGCGCTACCAACTGCGCTAATGCCCCGCAACAGATCATATTATAGTACATGGCAGCGGGCTTGTCAACCCCTTTTTTCGCTTTTTCCGGCATTTTTTTGCGTTTTTTGCCCCAGCGTTCCCGATTGATCGAAAGCCCCGACCGTGCTATAATGAGAGCGGAACCCATCACATGACAAGGAGGGCATGTCATGACGGAAGACAGATCGCCGCTGTCCCGGGAGGCGCTGCGCCGCGTCATCGAAGGGCGCG
>CADARO010000168.1 GCA_902790345.1 uncultured Eubacteriales bacterium
GAACCCGGAGGTATGGCACTACGAGATCTGCCCCTGGCCCACCCGGGTATTCGAGGGCAAGTTTCCGCGCTATCAGCCCCGCATCGCGGAAAAGGACGAGACCAGCTTCGAGCTGAAGGAATCGAAGCCCATTCCGGACGACTACCGCACCTTCCTGTCGGGCATGTTCCAGCTCTTCGGGGACATGGAGCAGCCGGACTGGGCCTTTGAGGGCATGGGGGAAAGCGTGGGCGTGTTCATGTCCGACACCGGGCTTTTCCAGCGCACCTTCCCGGACACCGTGCCCACCGCGCCCGCCTTTGGCGACATGGCCCGGGCGGTGAAGGTGAAGAATTCCGACGAGCTGACGGCGGAGGAATCAAAGGCGCGTTTGGAAAGGGCCGGAGCCTTCGTGGACGCCGTCGAAAAGGATCAGGCCATGATGAACAGCTTTGTCTCCAGCGTCGCCTTCCCGCAGTTCTACGGGCTGGCCATGCCCCTGCTGAAATACGGCCTGCCCGTTCGCCCCGTTCAGCTGGACAACATCCGCCGCTTCACAGAGTATTTGAAGGACATCCGCTTCGCTGTTCTGAGCTATGAGTTCATCAAGCCGGTGTCGCCGGATATCAACATGACGCTGGCCGAGTGGGTGAGGGCCGGCGGCACGCTGATCTACGTGGGCGACGGCAGCGACCCCTTCCACGCCATCCGATCCTGGTGGCGCGAGGCGGGCTATGAGAATCCCGCGCAGCATCTGTTTGAGACCATGGGCCTGGGCCGCGTGCCGAAGGCAGGCGAGTACGCCTTCGGCCACGGGCGGATCGTGGTCTATGACCAGCTGCCCGCGCGGATCTGCCTGCGAAAGGCGTACGCGGACGCCTGGCGCAAGCTGGTGAAGGACGCGCTGGCCAAGGGCGGTGTGGACTGGCAGTGGCGCAACGACATCACCCTGCGGCGCGGGCCGTATGTGATCTGCGAGGTCATGGACGAGAGCGTGACGGATGAGCCCAGGGTGTTCGAGGGGTGTTTTGTCGATCTGATGGCGGACGGGTATCCCATCGTCGCCCGGAAGACGGTGCGGCCAGACGAAGGCGCGCTGCTGTATGACCTGAGCGCCGTCGCTCCGGACAAATTCACCGTGATCGGCACGTCGGAGCGGCTGACAGCGGTACGAGACGATGGAGAGACGCTCTCATTCCGGGCGAAGACGGCGGATCGCGTGCTCGTACACATTCGCGCGCGCCTGCCCTACCCGCTGGACAAGGTAAAGGCCACGGACGAGACCGGTGCGGCGGTGGCGCTGAGCTACGATTACGACGAGGCCACCGGCACGGCGTTGTTCACTTATCGCAGTGAGGACAAGGCCGTGACCATCAGCGGCGTGCGGCGGGCGTAAAGAGGAGGATGGGCTTTGGCTTCCGGCAGAGTGTTCAACATACAAAGATATTCGACCCACGACGGCCCGGGCATCCGCACCACCGTGTTCATGAAGGGCTGCAACCTGCGCTGCGCCTGGTGCCACAACCCGGAATCCTTCGGCATGGAGCCCACCTTGGAATACAACCGGGAGCTGTGCATCGGCTGCGGGCGCTGCGCCCAGGTTTGCCCCAATGGCGTGCATAAGCCCGGCCAGCCCGCGGCCTATCGGGAGGCCTGTGCCGGCTGCGGCCTGTGCGCCCGGGAGTGCTTCGCCGGGGCCCTCACCCTGGCGGGCACCGACATGGACGAGGACCGGGCCATGGAGGAAATCCTCACAGATCTTCCGTACTTTCAGCGGTCCGGCGGCGGAGTCACGTTTTCCGGCGGCGAGTGCATGCTGCAGATCGACTTTCTGGAAGCGCTGTGCCGCCGCTGCCGCGAGGCGGGCATAAGCACCGCCATCGACACGGCGGGCTGCGTGCCCTGGGCCCGGTTCGAGCGCGTATTGCCCTGCGCGTCCATGTTCCTCTATGACATGAAGGCCATGGACGCGCGGGTTCACCGCCGCCTCACCGGCGCGGACAACGCTCTGATCCTGGATAATCTGGACAGGCTCCTGGCGGCGGGCGCGCGGGTGTGGGTGCGGGTGCCCTGCGTGCCCGGTGGCAACGACGGGGAGCTGGACGCCATCGCGGCGTGGCTGAAGGGAAAGCCCGTGGAGCGGGTGGAGCTGCTGGCCTATCACCGGCTGGGCGGCGGCAAGCGGGCGCTCTTGGGCCTGACGGGCGGGCAGGATTTCGCCGTGCCCACCGATGACCAGATGAACGAATGGCTGAAACTGTTTACCGGCCGGGGCGTAAATGCCCGCGTCGGCTGAGGAAAGGGAGGGAAAAAACGCCCATGAAAACCACGATCCTGACGGATCAGCGCGTGCTGAACCGGATCCAGCGGCTGCACGACGATAAGATGGAAATCAACCGCGTCAAGCTGGCCCATTTCGGCAAATACGACACCGACGACCACGGCTTCATCTACGATCCCGATTTCCACTTCACCTGCGAGACCAACACGCCGGACGGCGCGGTGCGGGGCCCCGTGGCCATCGGGAAGGCCCTGCGCAAATACCTTCACGACATTCCCGCCTATGTGAACCCGGCCAGCGCGCTGGCGGGCGCGTGGTACAACGCGCTGAATAATCTGGTGAAGGTGTGCTTCGATCCCGACCTGGTGCCCCAGGCGCTCAGGGACACATGGAAGAAATACGACACCTATCCCGGCTGGAGCGCCATGAACCACTGCGCGCCGGACGTGACCATCGGCCTGGAGCTGGGCTGGGGCGGGCTGCGGAAAAAGATCGAATACTGGCGGGACTTCAACGCCCCGGCGGACACGTCCTTCTATGACGGCGAGCTGGAGTATATCGTCGGCGTGCAGGAGTGGGTGGCGCGGCTGGCGGCGCGGGCCCGAACCATGGCGGAGGCGGCGGAAGACCCGGAAGAAAAGAAGAACCTTCTGGACATCGCGGAGATGAACGAATGGCTCACTGAGAATCCGCCCCGCACGCTGCGGGAGGCCTGCCAGTTCATCGCCCATTTCCAGTCCATCGACCGGGTGTACTTCATGGGCGGCGCGCTGGATCAGCTGGACGAGCTGCTCAGGCCCTGGTATGAGCGGGATGTGAAGAAGGGCCTCGTCACCGACGACGAGGTGGTGTGGTATATCGCCAGCCTGTTCTTCAACGACACCCACTACTCCCAGCTGGCCGGCCTCACCCCGGACGGCAGCCGGGACACCACAAGCACCATGTCCTTCCTCATCCTGGAGGCCATGCACGTGCTGGGCATTCCGGCCAACATCGCGCTGCGGGTGCACGACGGGGTCAACGAGGAACTGCTGCGCCGCGCCTTGGCCTACACCATGGAGGACGGCAGCGGCGTGAGCTATTCCCTGAACATCGGCACAGAGAAGGGCTTCGCCCGGAACGGCTACCCGGAGCAGCTGGGCCGCCTGCGCAAGAAGGTGGGCTGCAACTGGACAGTGATCCCCGGCCGTGAATACGCCCTGCAGGACTGCACCCGCGCCAACCTGGCCTTCGCCTTCAAATACGCCATGGACGATCTGCGGAGTGAGGAGGACAGGACCCTCGAAAAGCTGTTCGACCGCTTTGCCTACCACACGGGCGTAATCGTGGACAGCATCAAGGAGGGCTACGACCTCCACTACGAGCATAAGTATAAGAACTGCCCGGAGATCGTGCTGAATCCCTTCATGCACGGCTGTATCGAGCGGGGGCTGGACTGCTCCCAGGGCGGCGTAGACATTCTGGACATGAATATCGACGGCATCGGCCTCACCACGGTGGCGGACTCCTTCGCGGCCATCGAGCAGCGGGTGGTGGAGGAGAAGCGCATCAGTTGGGACGAGCTGTACCGCGTGCTGGACGCCAACTGGGAGAACGCCGAGCCGATCCGCCTGATGATGAAGAACATCGAGCGCTTCGGCGCGCCTCATTCCCGGGCCGACAAGTGGGCTGTGCGCATTCGGGACTGCTTCGTGGCGGCCTGCAAAAACGGCGGCACGCCCAAGCACAACCTGCCCATCACACCGGGCATGTTCTCCCACGGCAATGTGTACGTCCACGGCGAGCACCTGCCCGCCACCCCCAACGGCCGGTTCGACGGCGATCCCATCTGCCACTCCAACGAGCCGGATCCCGGCTTTGCCCGCTCCTACAATACCTTCTCGCCCTCGCTGAAGGCCACGGCGGTGGCGCTGGTGCAGCCGGGCTATGGCAACTCCTCGCCGCTGCACCTGGACATCGACACCACCATGCTGGCCAAGGAGGGCGGCATCGAGGCGCTCATCGCGCTGATCCACACCCACAACCATATGGGCGGCACGCTCATCAACCTGAACTGCCTCTCGAAGGAGACCCTCATGGAGGCCCACGCCGATCCCTCCACCCATCCCGACCTGGTGGTGCGGGTGACGGGCTACTCGGCCTTCTTCGCCTCGCTGTCCAAGGAATACCGGCAGCAGGTGGTGGATCGGTTCCTGGCCCAGGGACAGTAAAAAGGGAATGTGAAAAAAGGCTTGCTTTTTTGCCCGTTTTCACATACAATAGAGGCGGACAAGAGAATACGTGCGGTTTCGGATGAACGAACCGGGAGAGATCATTTTGATATGAAGCCGAAGGGGCATGAAACTCTCAGGCAAAAGAACCGGTTCGGGACGAATCTCTGGAAAGCGGCGACGCACCGAAGAAGCAATCCGCCAGCGGCGGAGAATCTTTCAGGTCATTAAACAGAGACGCGGATGAAGGCAATTCGTCTGCGTCTCTGTCATTTTTTTGAGGGAAGGTGGCTTTATCGTGGAACTCAAGACGCCTCTTTATGATGTCCATGTGGCCGAGGGCGGCAAGATCGTGCCCTTCGCGGGGTATCTGCTGCCGGTGCAGTATGGAACCGGCGTGATCGCGGAGCACATGGCCGTGCGGGAAAAGGCGGGCCTTTTCGACGTGTCCCACATGGGTGAGATCACCTTCAAGGGCCCCACCGCGCTGAAGACGCTGAATCACATTCTGGCCAACGATTTCGCCGGCATGAAGATCGGCCGGGTGCGCTACAGCGTCATGTGCAACGAGCATGGCGGCTGCGTGGACGACGTGCTGGTGTACAAGTTCGGCGAGGAGGATTACCTGGTGGTGGTGAACGCCTCCAACCGGCATAAGGACTACGCCCACATGGCGGCGAACGTACTGGAGGGCACCGAGATCGAGGACATCTCCGACAGCGTGGCCCAGGTGGCGCTGCAGGGCCCGGCCGCCCCCGCCATCATGGCGAAGCTGCTGCCCGCGGAGAGCCTGCCGAAGAAGTACTACACCGCAATCCGGGAGGTGTCCATCGACGGCATGACCTGCATGATCTCCCGCACCGGCTACACCGGGGAGAACGGCTATGAGATCTATACCGCCAACGGGAACGCCGAGAAGCTGTGGAAGACGCTGCGG
>CADARO010000169.1 GCA_902790345.1 uncultured Eubacteriales bacterium
GCAGCCGATGAACATGCCCACCGCCAGGATGATGAACGCCAGCTGCATGGACATGAACGCCGCCAGCGGTATGGCCGCGCTCTCCGCCTTGGAATAGCCATTTTTCGCCAGATAGTAAATCTGGAAGGGCTGGCCGCCCACCGCGCCGGGGGTGATGTTGTCGTAATACCGCCCCACCAGCAGCGTCCTCAGCGCCACGGCCCAGCTGGAGCGGCCGGTGGTGCGGTTCATGATGAGCACCAGCTTGGCTGTGCCCGCCGCGATGGCCAGCGCAAAGCACAAAAGCGCCGGCAGCAGCAGCTCCCACCGCACCTCCAGATCCTTCAATCGGGTGTTGCCCCCGGAGAATTCCGAGCGCGCCGTCCAAACAATCACACCGATATTCAAAAGCACAAACGCCGCCGTCAGCAGCCGCTTGCGCACCTTCGCACTTGGCTTTTTGATGGTCGCCTCTCCCCTCTGCGAACCCGCCGTTTTCATACTCTTATCTCTTTCGCCCAGACAGGCCCGTTTTCCTGCCTTCGTTCAATTAGAATTTGCTGATAATGCCGCTAAGAAACCGGCACATCGCGATGATTCTTTCAGAAACCAAAGCGGCATTCACAGCCCATGAATGCCGCCTGATTTTCCTCACAGGATGTACCGCTTCAGATCCCTCTGCTGGTTCTCGATGCCCATCTGCTTTTTCACGTATTCGGCGTCCACGTGCACCTTCACCTCGGGGGCGTCGCCGCCGCCGGCGTTGAAGGCGATGTCGCCCAGCATTTCCTCCAGCACGGTGTGCAGCCGCCGCGCGCCGATGTTTTCCATCTTCTCGTTGGCCGCGTAGGCCTGCTCCGCGATGACCTGCAGCGCGGAATCGTCGAATTCCAGCTCCACCTTGTCCACGGCCAGCAGCGCCTGATACTGGCGGATCAGCGCGTTCTCGGGCTGGGTCAGGATTCGCTTGTAGTCCTCCACGGTGAGGGGCTTCAGCTCCACCCGCACCGGGAAGCGGCCCTGCAGCTCCGGAATCAGATCGGACACCTTGGACACATGGAACGCGCCCGCCGCGATGAACAGGATGTGGTCTGTTTTCACCGGGCCGTACTTGGTCTGAACGGTGCAGCCCTCCACGATGGGCAGGATGTCCCGCTGCACGCCCTCCCGGGACACGTCCGGGCCGTGGCCGGAAGCCTTGCCCGCCACCTTGTCGATCTCGTCGATGAACACGATGCCGTCCTGCTCCGCCTTGCCGATGGCCTCGGTGTACACCGCGTCCATGTCGATGAGGTTCTGCTCCTCCTCGTTGATGAGGATGCGGCGCGCCTCGCGCACCTCCACCTTGCGCAGCTTGGTCTTCTTGGGCAGGATGCTGCCCAGCACGTCGTTCATGTTCACGTCGGTGCCGGGAATGTCGTTGTGGGGCGTGACCTCCTCCACCTCGATCTCCACCAGCTGGTGCTCCAGCTCGCCGGCGCGCAGCCGGGCGATGACCTCGCCGCGCTTCTTTGCCAGCTCTTCCTTCTCCCCATCGGGCACTTCGGGCGTGCGGGGCTTGGTGCCCAGCAGCAGGTCGATGGGATTGGAGGTCTTCTTGGCGGGCTGCAGGATCAGGTCGGCCAGCCGCACCTCGGCGGTCTCGCAGGCCTTCACGTGCACCCGGGCCTGATGCATCTCCTTGGTCAGGCGAATGGAGGCCTCCACCAGGTCGCGCACGATGGTCTCCACGTCGCGGCCCACGTAGCCCACCTCGGTGAACTTGGTGGCCTCCACCTTCACGAAGGGCGCGTCCACCAGCTTGGCCAGCCGACGGGCGATCTCGGTCTTTCCGACGCCGGTCGGTCCCACCATCAGGATGTTCTTCGGGGTCACTTCCTCCTGCATTTCAGGCGAAAGCTGTGCCCGGCGATAGCGGTTTCTCAGGGCCACGGCCACGGCCTTCTTGGCGTCCTCCTGGCCGATGATATAGCGATTCAGTTCGCGCACGATCTCCCGCGGCGTCAGCTTATTCACAGTCGATCACCTCCACGCGAATGTGATCGTTGGTGAACACGCAGATGGACGCGGCGATGTGCAGCGCCTTCTCGGCGATTTCAGCGGCGGAGAGCTCGGTGTTCTCCATCAGCGCCCGGGCCGCGGCCAGGGCGTAGTTGCCGCCCGAGCCGATGGACAGCACGTCGTCGTCCGGCTCGATGACCTCGCCCGTGCCGGAGAGCAGCAGCAGGTTCTCCTTGTCCGCGCAGATCAGCATGGCCTCCAGCTTGCGCATGGCCTTGTCCTGACGCCATTCCAGCGCCAGCTCCACCGCCGCCCGCTGCAGGTTGCCCGCGAACTGGGTCAGCTTTTCCTCCAACCGCTCGCACAGCGCGAAGGCGTCCGCCACGGAGCCCGCGAAGCCCGTGACCACCTGGCCGCCGAAGATGCGGCGCACCTTCACCGCCCCGTTTTTCATCACGACGCTCTCGCCCATCGTCACCTGGCCGTCGCCGGCCACGGCGATTTTGCCGCCCCGGCGCACCGCGCAGATCGTCGTTCCCTTAATGGTCATATCTCTTGTCCTCCAAATATGTCAGGGATTGAATGTCTCAATCGTCTCTTTCATCGTTTCAATGGCCCGCTGGCTCAAAAGCTCGTAGCGCGCCTTTTTGCCGCCCTTCGGCCGCTCCGGCAGGGCGTCCAGTATGCCGAAATTGGCGTTCATGGGCTGGAAATCCGCCGTGGGTGAAATGGTATGCCGCATGAGTGCGCCCATCACAGTCTGGCCGGAGAGATGGATTTCCTCCCGGCCCTGGAGCCGCATGGCCAGGCCGATGGCCGCGGTCATGCCGCTGGCCGCCGACTCCACGTAGCCCTCCACGCCGGTCATCTGCCCGGCGAAGCGAATGAGGGGATTGCCCTTCAGCGCGTAGTTTTCCGAGAGCACCTGCGGACTTTCCAGATAGGTGTTTCTGTGCATCACGCCGTAGCGCGCGAACTCGGCGTGCTCCAGGCCCGGAATCAGCCCGAACACGCGCTTCTGCTCGCCCCATTTGAGGCGGGTCTGGAAGCCCACGATGTTGTACAGCGTGCCCTCGGCGTTGTCCTGGCGCAGCTGCACCACGGCGAAGGGGCGCTTGCCCGTGTGCGGGTCCACCAGGCCCACCGGCTTGAGGGGGCCGAAGGCCAGCGTCATGCGGCCCCGGCTGGCCAGGATCTCCACCGCCAGGCAGCCCTCGAACACCAGCTTCTTTTCAAAATCGTGCACCTCGGCCAGCTCGGCGGAGACCAGCGCGTCGTAAAACGCGTTGTATTCCGCCTCGGTCATGGGGCAGTTGATGTAGTCGTCGCCCTCGCCCCGGCCGTAGCGGGAGGCCTTGAAGGCCCGGGTCATGTCGATGGATTCCGCCGTGACGATGGGGGCCTCGGCGTCGAAAAAGTGCAGCGACCGCATGCCCGGCAGCGCCGCGATGGCCCCGGCCAGCTTTTCGTCGGTCAAGGGGCCCGTGGCGATGACGCAGGGCGCGTCGGGGATTTCGTCCACCCGGGCGCGCGTCACCTCGCACAGCGGGTGATTTTGCAGGGTCTCGGTGATGACCGAGGAGAATTTCTCCCGATCCACCGCCAGCGCCCCGCCCGCCGGCACTCTTGCTTCCTCCGCCGCCCGCAGCACCAGCGAGTCAAACAGCTTCATCTCGGCCTTCAGAAGGCCGGAGGCGTTGGTCAGGTGCTCGGCCTTGAGGGAATTGGAACAGACCAGCTCCGCGAAGCCGCCCGTCACGTGAGCGGGGGTGGTGTGCTCCGGCCGCATCTCGATCAGCCGCACGGGAATGCCCCGCTTCATCAGCTGCCAGGCCGCCTCGCTGCCCGCCAGGCCCGCGCCCACCACGGTCACTTTCTCATTCGTCACTGTCGCCGCCTCCGCCGTTCTCGGCCTCCACGCGGCAGCGGCACTGCTCGTTCACGCACACGTGCCACACCTCGCCCTTCCGGCCGCGCTTCAGCACCATGCGCCCGCCGCACTGGGGGCACTTGTCCGCCACGGGCTGCTCCCAGCTGACAAACTGGCAGTCCGGGTAATGCTCGCAGCCGTAGAACTTGCGGCCCTTGCGGCTCATGCGCTCGATCAGCCGTCCGCCGCATTCCGGGCAGGGCGCGTCGATGTATTTGAGGATCGCCATGGTGTGATGGCAGGCCGGGAAATTCGGGCAAGCCAGGAAGCGCCCGAAACGGCCCATCTTGTAGACCATCATGGCGCCGCACTTTTCGCAGGGGATGTCGGAGACCTCGTCCACCACTTCCACCTTCTCGATGGTGGCCTCCGCCTTCTCCAGCGTCTTTTCAAAGGGCCCGTAGAAGTCGGAAATGACCTCGTGCCAGTCCAGCTTGCCCTCCTCCACCTCGTCCAGCTTTTCCTCCATGCCGGCGGTGAATTGGATGTCCACGATGTCCGGGAAGTGCTTCTTCATCATGTCGGTCACCACCAGGCCCAGCTCCGTGGGATGCAGGCGCTTGTTTTCCCGGGAAATGTAGCCCCGGGTCATGATGGTGGTGATGGTGGGGGCGTAGGTGGAGGGGCGGCCGATGCCCTTGTCCTCCAGCGCCCGCACCAGGGATGCCTCGGTGTAGCGGGGCGGGGGCTGGGTGAAGCGCTGGTTGGACTCCACGTCGTCCAGGGTCGCCGCGTCGCCCTCCTTCAGGGCGGGCATACCGTCGTCTTCCTCGGTCTGGGCGTCGTCCTGACCTTCCTCGTAGACCACGGTGAAGCCGGGGAATTTCAGCCGCGTGCCGTTGGCGCGCATGACGATGCCGTCGCCCAGGATGTCCGCCGACAGCGTGTCGTACACGGCGGGGGTCATCTGGCTGGCGATAAAGCGGGCGTATATGAGCTTGTACAGCTTGAACTGATCCCGGGTGAGCGAGGACTTCACCTGCTCAGGCTTTCTCAGGATCTCGGTGGGGCGGATGGCCTCGTGGGCGTCCTGGGCGATCTTGCGGCTCTTGTAGCGGTTGGGCTCCTCCGGCACGTAGTCCGGGCCGTATTCCCCGCCGATCATCTCCCGGGCGGCGGCGATGGCCTCCTCGGAGACGCGGGTGGAGTCGGTTCTGATATAGGTCACAAGGCCCTGGGTGCCCTCGCCCTCGATCTCAACGCCTTCGTAGAGCTGCTGGGCGATCTGCATGGTCTTGAGGGTGGTAAAGCCCAGCTTGCGGGAGGCCTCCTGCTGCAGGTTCGAGGTGGTAAACGGCGCGGCGGGATACTTGCGGCGCTCGCTCAGGCGCACGGAGCCGATGGTGAACGCGGCCTTCTTCATCCGCTCCACCACTTTTTCCGTCTCGGCGGCGCTGCGCAGCTCGCCCTCTCCGTCGCAGGAGATGAAGCGGGTGGTGAATTCCTCCCCCTCCGGCGTGCGGAAGCGGCCGTTCACCG
>CADARO010000170.1 GCA_902790345.1 uncultured Eubacteriales bacterium
GGCCCGAAGAACGGAATGATGTTCGTGACGCCGATGATCACGCTGATCAGCACCGCATACGGCCAGTGCAGGATCGTCATGACGATAAAGCAGATGATCCCGATCACCAGGCTGTCGATCAGCTTGCCGCTGATAAAGCCCCAGAATGTCTTGTTTGTAAATGCAGCACCGCGAAGGATGCCGTCCGCATGCTCTTCTTTGAACAGAGCCAGGATCAGCTTCTTGGCCTGCGCCAGGAAGATCTCTTTCCGGTTGATAAAGAACGCACAGACAATGACTCCGATAAAGAAGTCCAGGATCGCGCCGAGAATGCCGAGTATGCTTTCCGAGACCGTCGCCAGAATGCTGTCATAACGCGGCAGCAGTGTCGACTGGACCCAGTCCGTGAAGGAACCGCCGGCCTCGCTGATGAGCGCTTCCGCCTGCACCTTGAACGCATACGGCAGATGGTTGGCGCTGTCCTGCAGGAATCGCACCACATTGCGTACATAGTCAGGCATTTCCTTTGCGATGACCGTCACGCTTTCAATGAGCTGCGGGATGATCAGATACAGCAGCGCACCGATGACGAGGAAAATCATCGCGATCGAGATCAGCGTCGCGATCCCCTTGGCGATGCCGACCGACTGATCTTTCCCGCGGATCTTCGGCCATTTGATCTTGCTGAACCCGCGCACACAGACGTTATACAGCGGGCAGACCAGATAGGCCATGACCAGTCCGTATACAAAAGGCATCATAATATCGCCGAGTGTCGATATGACCTCTGTCAGTTCCTCAAAACGGTACAGGATGAAAAAGAACGAGATGGCTGCGACCAGCATCAGTGTTCCCGTCATGCCCCATTTGAAATACTTCGATTGCCTTCTGTTGCGGTTCATGGATCCTCCGTTACATACTTATACATTTATAATATACACCATCAGGAAATGATTGTCTGCGACAGAATAAGAAAAAACACGGTGTGCTCACCGTGCTTTCTTCTCTTCTGTTCGGCTTCCGACAAAGAAATCTCCTCCGTTCCTCTCTCGCGGGGCAGACCAAGCCGCCGGCTGTCGCTATATAACTATACAATATATCATAATACCGCCATGGGGCTTTGTAAAGGGCTTTTTTTCGGGGCGGATACGCGAATCCCCTTCCCCGCGCTTGAAACAAAGCGAATAGTATGGTAATATATGGATAATGCAGCTATTGCAAATGAATCCAGGAGGGAACGCATTATGATTTCAAAGGCAGCGGCCGAACGGGTGCTCGCCGAGGCGGTTCGTTCCGGCGGCGATTTCGCGGAACTGTTCATGGAGGACACCCGCTCCAACAACCTGAGCCTGGTGGACGGCGCCATCGACAGCGCCACCACCGGCCGGCGGCACGGCGCGGGCATCCGCATCTACAACGGGCTGGAAGGCGTGTATGTGCACACCAACGACACCAGCGAGGCAGGTCTCATGAAGGCGGCGCGGCAGGCGGCTTCCGCCATCGGCAATAAGGACGTGGCCCGGGACATCACCCTCACCGGCTCCATCGTGCGCAATATCCATCAGATCGAGCGCCTGCCCATGGACGTGAGCGGCGCGGAAAAGGCCAGGCTGGTGCACGCGGCCTATCAGGCGGCCAAGGACTACGACAGCGCCATCAAGCAGGTGCGCGCCTCCCTGATGGGCAAGGAAACCGACGTGCTCATCGCCAACACGGACGGCCTGTTCACCGGCGACAAGCGGGTCTACACCCGTTTCTCCGTGGTGGCCATGGCCTCCAACGGCCAGGAAAACCAGACCGGCAGCCAGGGCCCCGGCGGCATGATCGGCTACGAGCTGTTCCGGGATAAGATCGACGTGGAGGCCTGCGCGCGCCAGGCGGCCGAGACCGCCGTGACCATGCTGCGGGCGGACAAGTGCCCCGGCGGCGTCATGCCCGTCATCATCGACAACGGCTTCGGCGGCGTCATCTTCCACGAGGCCTGCGGCCATTCCCTGGAGGCCACCCAGGTGGCCCTGGGCAACAGCGAGTTCTGCGGCAAGCTGGGCCAGCAGATCGCCTCACCCATCGTGACCGCCGTCGACGACGGCACCATGCCCAACGAGTGGGGCTCCATCAACATCGACGACGAGGGCATCCCCACCACCCGGCTGGTGCTCATCGAAAACGGCATCCTGAAAAACTACATGATCGACCGGCTGAACGGCCGCCGCATGAAGATGCCCGTGACCGGCTCGGCCCGCCGACAGGATTACACCTTCGCCCCCACCTCCCGCATGCGCAACACCTTCATCGCCCCCGGCAACGACAACGACGCCGAGATCATCGCCACCGCCGGCGACGCGCTGTACGCCAAGAAGATGGGCGGCGGCTCGGTGAACCCGGCCACCGGCGAGTTCAACTTCGCCGTCATGGAGGGCTACCTCATCAAGGACGGCAAGATCGACCGGCCCGTGCGCGGCGCGACGCTGGTTGGCAAGGGCAGCGAGATCCTGAAGAAGATCGACCGCGTGGGCAAGAACATGAAGATGGCACAGGGCGTGTGCGGCTCGAAGAGCGGCTCCGTGCCCACCAACGTGGGCCAGCCCATGATCCGCGTGACGGACATCACCGTCGGCGGCCGCTGAGGAGGGACGAGACATGAATGTGAATGAATTCATCAAAAAACTGTTCGAGCGGGCCGCTGAGGCCGGATTCGAGGCCTGCGAGGCCGATTACGCCGGCAGCGAGGAGTTCTCCGTGGCGGTCAAGGGCGGCGAAATCGTGGATTACAACGTGAGCGCGGGCATGGGCCTGGGCTTCCGCGCCCTCTCGAAGGGCAAGATGGGCTACGCCAGCACCCAGGTGCTGGACGAGGACGCCCTGGATCTGCTCATCGCCGGGGCGACGGAGAACGCGGCACTCATCGAAAACGACGATGAGGAGTTCATCTTCGCGGGCAGCGACAGCTATCCCCGGATGGACGTGTACAACGACGAAATCGACAAGATCACCGCCGCGGAGAAGATCGACATGGCCCGCCGCCTGGAAAAGGCCTGCGTGTCCATCGATCCCCGGGTGACCCAGTGCGAGGCGGTGGAGATCATGAGCGGCTCCGGCACCCGCCGCCTGGTCAACTCCCGTGGGCTGGACGTGTCCTTCCGGGAGAACTACATTGGCCTGTACGCCGGCGTGCTGGCCCAGGAAAACGGCGAGGTCACCAGCGGCAGCGCCTTCCGCATGGCCCGCGACCCGAAGGAGCTGGACATCCAGGCCGAGGCCGAAAAGGCCGTGAAGGAGGCCGTGGACGGACTGAAGGCGGACAAGGCCGTCTCCGGCGAGTACAAGGTCATCCTGCGGGGCGACGTGGCCGGCGCGATCCTGCGCACCTTCGCCTCCGTGTTCAGCGCAGACGTGGCTCAGAAGGGCATGTCTCTTTTGAAGGGCCGGGAGGGCGAGGTCATCGGCAGCGAAGCCCTCACCATCGTGGACGACCCCCTCAACCCCGCCTCCCCCGGCGCCACCCCCTTCGACGGCGAAGGCGTAGCCGCCCGGCGGCTGGAGATCGTGAGCGGAGGCCGGCTGAACACGCTGCTGCACAACCTGAAGACCGCGAAGAAGCAGGGCGTTGAGACCACAGGCAGCGCCTCCAAGCCCAGCTACGCCTCGCCGGTGGGCGTGTCGGCCCACTCCATGCACATCGTGCCCTCCGACACCACGCCTGATGAGCTTCTCGCTCTGGCGGGTAACGGCGTGCTCATCACCGACGTGCAGGGCCTGCACTCCGGCGCGAACCAGATCAGCGGCGACTTCTCGCTGGGCGCCCGGGGCTTCCTCATTGAGGGCGGCAAGGTCACCCGGCCCGTGAGCCAGATCACCGTGGCAGGCAACTTCTTCGAGCTGATGAAGAACGTGACCGCCGTGGCCAGCAATCTGGAGTTCACCTTCTCCTCCGTGGCCTCACCGGATCTTCTGATCGGCAAGCTGTCCGTGGCGGGCAAGTGACGCGAAACCACATTCATGACCAGGTCGTCGCCGGTCGGCGCGGGCGGTTTTTGCCGCCCGGTCGGCCAGCGGCCGCCTGATTTCTTATTATTCAAGACGCAGGGGGTTACCGATGTGATTCTGGATATCACGGGGGTCGGCGCGGAGCTGCAGGGCGTGGGCCGGGCCAATGACGGACGGGTGGTATTTGTGCCCGGTGCGCTGCCGGGAGAGCGCGTGGAGGCGGCAATCGGGCGCGAGGCGGAGCGCTTCATGGAGGGCCGGCTGACGGCTGTCATCGAGGCCGCGCCTCAGCGGGTAACGCCGCTGTGTCCGCTGTACGGCCGGTGCGGCGGCTGCCGGGCGCAGCACATGAGCTATCAGCGCTCCCTGGAATTGAAGGAGCAGGTGGTGCGCCAGCAGATGGAGCGCATCGGCGGGGTGGACGGGGCCGTCGTGCTGCCCGTGATGGGCGCGGAGAAGCCCTGGCGCTATCGCAACAAGGCTGAATTCTTCGTCGCCACCGACCAGCGGACCCAGACCCCCTACATCGGCGTGCGCGCCCAGGGCTCCAGCGAGGTGCTGCCCGTGGACGACTGCATGCTGCAGAGCGAGCTCGCCATGCAGGCGGTGAAGGTGGTTTCCCAGTGGATGCAGATCTACTGCGTGCCCGCCTGGGATGCCAGGGCCGCGTCCGAGGGCGGCGTGCGCTATGTGGTGACCCGCGTCAACCGCGCGGGGGAGCTGATGCTCATCCTGTGCACCACCGGCCGCCGCGTGAAGAATCTGAACCAGCTGTTCGACATGCTGAACACCCAGTTTTCCGGCCGGTTCCGCTCGCTGAATCACCTGGTGCTGGCCAGGCGGCCCGCCCACGCGCTGGACGGGCGCGTGGAGTCGGTGCAGGGCAAGCGCGTGCTGTACGACCAGCTGATGGGCCTCTCCTTCGAGATGTCGCCCAAGACCTTCTTCCAGGTGAACCATGCCCAGACCGAGGTGCTCTACGAATGCGTGCGCCGGGCCGCCGCGCTCACCGGCAGCGAGACCGTCATCGACGCCTACTGCGGCTGCGGCACCATCTCGCTGGTGCTGGCCCGGGAGGCGGCGAAGGTGATCGGCGTGGAAATTCTGGAGGCGGCCATAGAAAACGCGCGGCTGAACGCCAAGCGGAACAAGCTGTCCGACAAGACCGAGTTCTACGCGGGGGACGCGGGGAAGCTGGTGGTGGACCTCTTGAAGCAGCGGGGCCAGATCGACCTGCTGGTGGTGGACCCGCCGCGAAAGGGCGTGGACGCCAGCCTTCTGGATGCCATCATTCAGACGAAGGTGCCCCGGATCGTGTACGTGAGCTGCAACCCCGGCACCCTGGCCCGGGATGTGAAGCGCCTGACCCAGGAGGGCGGCTACCGGATGGAATGGGCCCAGCCGGTGGACATGTTC
>CADARO010000171.1 GCA_902790345.1 uncultured Eubacteriales bacterium
AGCCCAAGTACAGGGCGCTGCTGATCGGCGAAGTGACGCACCTCAAGAGTTCGAGCAGCACCTCGACTGGCTTCGATTGGGACAAGTGCACCAGAAACTACATCGACTGCGAGCTGGTTCAGACCATGCTGAATGGCGTCAAGGGCGCTCGCGGCGGCACGGGAACATACGACATCACGCCTGTTCAGGATGCCACCTACAGCCAGATTGAGCAGCTCATCCAGCAGACCTTCAAGGATACCACGGACAACGACGTCTCCCTGTTCATGATTTCCTCCCACGGCAACAGCAGCGGCGAGGGTGAACTGCAGATGCCTTATCCGTACTCCTCGATCACGACGTCCAATGTCAACGCCTACTTCAACGGCAACTGGAAGCTCTCGTTCAGCACGCTGGCTTCCTGGCTGAAGAAGTATGTCAAGGGCGAAGTCATCATCCTGCTGGAATCCTGCGGCGCCGGTTCCGCCATCTACTCCGCTTCCGAGCAGAACGGCATGACGCGCGACGCCGAGGCAGAATTCGATCCGGACGCCTTCCTGAGCAAGGCCATCAGCGCCTTCGCCAGTGAAGACACGATGCTCACTCACGAGGTTTACGACGAAGAGACGAGAACCACGGGCGACCTGCGAGTTGCCAACAAGTTCTACGTGCTGGCCGCCTCCAGACACCATGAAGAGAGCTATGGCAACAACACCAAGGGCAATCTGTTCATCCGGTGGCTGGTGGAGGGCGTTGGCAAGACAGGCAACTTGCCGGCGGATAAGTCTCCCTACGGCAACGGAAACAGTGTGATTGACCTGACAGAGTTGTTCAACTACATCGAACAGTACGACGACTATCCCATCTATGTCAGCGTTGGCGGACAGACTCAGACCAGATATCAGCACGTCCAGCGCTACCCCGTCGGCAGCACCTACCCGCTGTTCAAGTAACGGCGGAGGGGAAACCGGTCGGCGGTTCCCACCCAACAGAAAACGGGCTCTGCATTTCGCGTGAAGTGCAGAGCCCGTTTTTGTGTGATTGCTTTGTGAAGCGGCGGCCCGCCCCGGTTCAGCCGAGCAGGGGCAGGATCCAGGCAGCCCACATCCAGCTGAGGGGTCAGACCAGGATCATGGCCGGACTCATGTCCGCGATGGGAAAATCCTTGATCTTTGCGATGCGGAAGCCTGTGGCCAGCATGATGAGCCCGCCGCAGGCCTTGAAGTCGCCGATCATGGCGGGCGTGGTCAGCGGATAGATCAGCCGCGCGCAGGCAAAAAGCAGCAGGAAAAGCGCCGCCTGTGGGATGGCGATCAGCGCCGTTATCATGCCGAGGGAGCAGGCAAAGATCATGGCCGTAAATAAATCCAGTATGGATTTGGCCAGCAGGATGCTGTGGTCTCCGCTCATGCCGGACACGATGGAGCCATAGATACCCGTTCCACTGGCGCAGAACAGCACGATGGCCGTGACCAGCAGCGCGTTGTCGGAGACCTGCCCCTGGCCGGGGATCAGACCAGCCAGCTTCTGTCCGGCGCGCTCAATGCGATGGCCCAGATGCGTTTGCACGCCGATGATGGTGCCCAGTATCAGCGCGAGGATGACGGCGGGCATGTTCTGTATCAGAACAATGGAACACACGCCGATGCCCATGGAGCACACGCCGAAAATGAGATTGATTTTGTCGATCAGTTCCCGACTCAGCTTTTTTCCGGCCTTCGCGCCCACCGCACCGCCGATGGCCACGGCCAGCACGTTGCAAAGTACGCCTATTGGCATGCACCTTCACCTCCGTCTCTGTTTGATATCGCGTTCAGTCGTTGGCTTCCTCGATCACCAGCCCCCAGTCGTTGACGGCTTCGCGGCGGTTCGGCAGGGTGAAATCCACCTTCTCCGCCTTTGCTGCGGCCCCGGCGTAGCTGAGCGCGCCGGATACCGGATCGAACCAGCTGAACACGGGGCGCTCAAAGGGCAGCCGGGCGGTGTTCAGGCTGACGACGTCGCCCTCGTAGCTGTAGACCAGCAGCGCCTTGTCGGTGAGCAGCGCGGCCCGGTAGGCGTGACGCTCTCCGTTCGGTTCGGCGATGAATTCCTGAGCGCTCCGGCCAGTGGTGAAGGCGACCTTTTCCAGCAGCCATTTCGCGTGGCGCATCTGGCCGCTGCCCGGATCGTGCAGCGCCTCGTCCCAGTTCTCCAGCGCGCTGAAGGAGGGGGCGAAGCCGGGCTTTAAGAACTGCATGATGGCGTTGTCGCCGTAGGTGTGGCCGGCCGCGCCGGTGAGCAGCGACCACCAGGCGTAGCGGCGCACGTCGGCGGCCTGCCAGTAGGGCTGGGTGCCGTCGTGCAGGCCGTGGGGGATCAGCTCATAGCTGGGCTCGCCGTCCAGGGTGGGCTTGTCCGGGCAGGCCCTGTGATCCTCCTGCACGTAGCGGTAGTTGTCCTCGCCGTAGAACACGTCGTTGTCGTCCCACGCGCTCATGTTCTTCTGCCCGTAATCCCGATGTCCGCTCTGGAACATGTTGAAGTCCAGCCAGTCGTCGCCGCCAAACCAGAAGGAGGAGGAGCATCGGCCGAAGGGATGGAAGCCCACCAGATGATCGGGGCAGAGGCGCTTGAGCGCGCGGCCGATCAGCCGGAAGGCCTCTGGCGCCGCGCTGCCCCGCACATCGCCGCCCGCCAGCCAGATCACGTTTTCCTCCCGGCCGAAGGTCTCCGCCAGAAAGGCGATGTATGCCGGGATGTTCTCTTCATTCAGCTGTCCGTCCCGCACGAAGCCGCCCCAGGCGGGCAGCAGCGCCATGAAAAGGCCCAGCTTCTTCGCGTAGCGCACCAGCTCCAGCGCGTGCTCCCAGTAGCCCTCCCGGGCAGGCGCGGCGAAATCCTCGTTCAGCAGGGCCCTGCGCCCGTCCAGGGTGGCGTAATTCGGCGAATGGATCAGCGTCGCCTGAATCACGGTGAAGCCCTTCTCCGCGCGGTTGCGCAGATAGGCCTTCGCCTCCTCCGTGGTGAGCCGGGAGAACAGCAGCCAGGCCGTGTCGCCCAGCCAGAAAAACGGCTTTCCATCCAGATAGAAATACTTGCCCCGGGTTGTCAGCTTCATAACGGCCTCCTGTTTGCGGCGCGCCGCCGCGCTTTTTTCACTGTCAAGTCTATTTTTGGTCAAACCAGGCCCGTTGTCAAGGGTAAAACGGCGGGGAAAGATGTAAAAAAACCTGGGCAGATAAAAGTAAAGATTGTGAAAATAAATACTTAGGCACCTTGACATATCAGAAAGGCGGTGCTATACTCATAATCGTTAGGTACAGAACGATATGAAACGACGCATGAAAGGATGTATGCAAAACATGACTATGGAAGAAAAGAACAATATGGTTTGTCCGAACTGCGGCCGACATTGCCCCATCGACGAAGTGCGCTGCCCGAGAGGCGAGGCCTTCGCGGCCGAAATGCGCGGCGAATTCGCGCTGGCGGTGCGGGAAGAAGGGGAGTATGAGCGCGGTCCTCGCGGCGAGCACGGCTCTCGTGGCGAGCACGGCCCTCGCGGCGAGCACGGCCCCCACGGCGAGCACGGCCCTCGCGGCGAGCACGGCCCTCGCGGCGAGCACGGCCCCCATGGCGAACATGGCCCTCGCGGTGAGCACGGCCCCCACGGCCGCGGCCCTCGCGGCTTCATGCCCATCGAGGACGACGGTTCCCTGACCTCGCTGTTCATGCGCTGTGCCCACGAGCTGCGCCGCCCGGAGGGACAGGGCGCCAGCCAGGGCCGGGTGCTGCGCATTCTGGCCCGACAGGACGGCCTTTCCCAGCGGGCGCTGCAGGAGGGCCTGGGCATCCAGCCGGGCAGCCTGAGCGAGCTGGTGACCAAGCTGGAGGACAAGGGCCTGCTCACCCGGGAACAGGATGGGGAAGACAAGCGCCGGGTGTTGCTGCGCCTGACGGACGCCGGCCGCGAGGCGGCGGGGCAGGCGCCTTCCCCGGCGGAGCGGGACGCCCGGTTCGCCGCGCTCACGGAGGAGGAGCGGGACACGCTGAGAACCCTGCTGGATAAGCTGCTGGGCGGCGCGAAAAAAGACGACGCCGCGCGGTAAAATTTCCCGCAATCCGGCCGGATGTGAAGGAAAGCGGCGCGGCGGCGGAGAAATACTCTGTATGAATCATTGACGCGGCCCACGCCCGTCACAGCGAAAGCGAGGAATTTCCCATGGCCAAGATCATCGGCAACGCGATTCCCAACCTGCCCTGGCAGGACAAGCCCGCCGGCTACACCGATCCGGTCTGGCGCTACACGAACAACCCCATCATCGGCCGCAACGGCAACAAGCATTCCAACAGCGTGTTCAACAGCGCCGTGGTGCCCTTTGAGGACGGCTTTGCCGGCGTGTTCCGCTGCGACAGCCGCTCCATCTCGATGGATCTGTTCGCGGGCCATTCCAAGGACGGCATCCACTGGCAGATCGAGGACGAATCCCTGAACCTGGTGGGCGCCGATCCCGAGATCGCCCCCAACCAGTACCGCTACGACGCCCGCATCATCCCTCTGGAGGGCAAGTACTACGTGACCTGGTGCAACGGCTACCACGGCCCCACCATCGGCGTGGCCTGGACCGAGGACTTCAAGACCTTCCACCAGCTTGAGAACGCCTTCCTGCCCTACAACCGCAACGGCGTGCTGTTCCCCCGCAAGGTGAACGGCATGTACATGATGCTGTCCCGCCCCTCCGACACCGGCCACACCCCCTTTGGCGACATCTACCTGAGCCAGTCGAAGGATCTGGAGTTCTGGGGCCGTCATCGCTATGTGTTCGGCACCTACGGTGGCAACGAGTCCGCCTGGCAGTCCACCAAGGTGGGCCCCGGCCCCGCCCCTATCGAGACGGACGAGGGCTGGCTGCTGATCTATCACGGCGTGCTGACCACCTGCAACGGCTTCGTGTACCGCATGGGCTGCGCCATCCTGGACATCGACGAGCCCTGGAAGGTGAAGTATCGCACCAAGGACTACATCCTGGCGCCCTGGGAGCTGTATGAGTGCGTGGGCGACGTGCCCAACGTCACCTTCCCCTGCGCGGCACTGGCCGACGCCGCCACCGGCCGCATCGCCATCTACTATGGCTGCGCGGACACGGTGACCGGTCTGGCCTTCACCACGGTGGACGAGCTGGTCTCCTTCGTGAAGGAGCACAACCTGAAGTAAAAGAGGAACCATGGGGGCGTCGCGCGTCGCTTGCGCGCCGCCTCTTTTCGGCATATCGACGGCATTCGGAGGAAAGACGACATGAGGGAAATATCAGCGTCCGCCATTGAGGAGGCGGTGGTGCGGCTGATCTACGAGGCCAGCTACCGCATCGGGCCGGACATCGAGGCGGCGGTGCGCCGGGGCGCGGAGCGGGAGAAGAGCCC
>CADARO010000172.1 GCA_902790345.1 uncultured Eubacteriales bacterium
CTCAATGGCAGAGCACTCGGCTGTTAACCGAGTTGTTGTAGGTTCGAGCCCTACCTGGGGAGCTGAAAACGCCAACTTTGCAAAAAGCTGGCGTTTTTTATTGCGTCCCTGTGCTTTCCATGTTATCATGAAAACACACGAAAGGATGGTATGTTCTCATGACAAAATATGAATATCACCCCGCGACAGAGGAAGAACTGGAGCGGATATGGGATAAAGACATCGCGGATAATCCCGGCGATGAAAACTACGTGCGGTGGAAAAGGCAATTCATTGACGACAATCAGCGCGGCGCGGCAAAAACCTTCGTGGTCATTGCCAAGGGCGAACCGGTGGGGCAGGGCACGCTGCTGTTTTCTCCGGACTGCCGTGCCATCAGAGGCCGCCTCATGCTGGCGGATCATCAGACAACGGCCAACATCAACGCGCTGCGCATCGACGAGGCCTTCGAGGGCCAGGGGCATATATCGAAACTGGAGCGCGTCATGGAGCGGTACGCGCTGGAGCGCGGCTACACGCGCCTGACCATTGGCGTCGATGAGGGCGAGGCGCGAAACTGGGCGATCTATCATCATTGGGGCTTTACCCGGCTCGTGCTGGAAGCGGAGGAATCGGGCGAGCGCGTGCTGTACTACGCAAAGGACCTGAAAATGAATGACTGAACCCGCCATTTCAGGCGGTGTCTGGCCTCAATAATCGTAAACTTAATAGCCAAACAAAGGCTGGCGGTTGCAAGCGCAAGCGGTCTGTGGTAAAATATGCCGCAGAAAGACCGCTTTTTTTTCATGGCCTCTCGCGCCTTTTGAAGTACTATGTGGAATCGTTCCAATGATCCATAAAGGAGACGTATATTTGGACAAATGGAGAACATAACGCTGAACAACGCGCTGACGCTTTCCTTTCCCGACGGGTTCCGGCGGCTGACCGAAGCGGAAACGAGCAAGCTGACCTTTATAGAAGCCGGCGTGGGGGTGTGCCTCCGGGATGAAGAGAGACACATTCTGGTCAGTCTGGGCTATAAAAAGGTGGGTCTGCTGCCCCGCTTGACGCTGGACAGCGTGGACGTGGCCAAGGCATCCCAGTCCCGGGTGGCGGCCGCCATGAAGACGTATGGCTACAGGCAGCTGCGCTGGCAAAACGGACGGATGGACGGCAAAAAGGCCTGCGGCTTCCGCTATACCTATCAGGCTCAGGGCGTGGGCATGGCGGGGGACTGCTGTGTCGTGAAGGACGGCGGCGTTATCTACTATCTCAATGCCTACGTGCGGGAGGCGGGGCAGGAGGAGAGCTTCCGGCTGTGGGAGGAAATCCTGGATGCCGCCCGGTGGGTGAAGTGAGTTTGAGAGGCGCCAATGTCAAGTGATTTGGGAATTCAAAGGATAAAGAGGGACGGGAAATGATCAAGAAACTCGTGCGCCAGATGCTGACCGCTCAGATTCTCTCCGCGCTGACGGTATCGCTTTGCCTGCTGATCGACAATATCATGATCGGACGCTATCTGGGCGAGCGCGCGCTGACCGCCTATGGCCTGGCCAATCCCATGCTGCTGGTCATCGGCGCGGTGGGCAGCATGCTGTGCGCCGGCGCGCAGGTGGCCTGCAGCAAGTCGCTGGGGCGCGGCGATCAGGAGGAGACCAACGTGGGTTATTCTTCCACCGTGGCGGCGGCGGCTGTGTTTTCGCTGGCGTTTACGGCGCTGGCGCTGCTGCTGCGGGTGCCCATTGCCCGGCTGCTGGGCGCGGGGAAGGAGCCCGCGCTGCTGACGGACACCAGCACCTACATGGCGGGCTTCAGCATCGGCGCCCCGGCCACCATGGGCGCGCTGGTGCTTGTGCCGTTTTTGCAGATGGCGGGGCAGAGCAATCTGCTCATCGTGGCGGTGCTGGGCATGACGGTGGCGGACGTGGCCTTTGACCTTCTGAATGTGCTGGTGTTCCATGGCGGCATGTTCGGCATGGGCCTTGCTTCGGCCCTCAGCTATTACGTGGCCATGGTCATCGGCGGCGGCTATTTCCTGTCGAAAAAGTGCGTATTCTCCTTCTCGCTGAAGCGGATCAAGGGGCGGAAGGTGAAGGAGCTGTTCGCCAACGGCGTGCCCACCATGTTCGGCATGGCCTCGTCGGTGGCGATGGTGTTCGCCGTAAACCAGATCCTGCTGAACGCGGGAGGCAAGGCGGCGGTGGCGGCCTTCTCCGTGGTCACCACGCTGGTGAACGCCAGCAACTGCATCAGCACCGGCTCGGGTGGCGTGGCGCTGACCCTGTCCGGCGTGCTCAGCAACGAGGAGGATCGCGGAGGCCTGGCCGAGCTGCTGCGCGTCATGGCGCGCTGTGCCCTGGTGCTGGGCGTGGTGGTGACGGCGCTCCTGATCGCCTTCGCCCGTCCCTGCGTGGAGCTGTTCATCCCCTATGCCTGCGAGAGCCAGACCCTGGCGATTCAGGGCCTGCGGATCTACGCCCTGGGGCTCACCTTCTGCTGCCTGAGCAACGTGCTGAGGAACTGCTATCAGGGAACCGGCCGGGTGCGGATGATGGAGGCCATCTCCGTGTGCGCCAACGGCGCGCTGCCCATCCTGACGGCGCTGCTGTTCAGCCTGATCGCGGGGGTGGACGGGGTTTGGTTCCTGTTTATGGCCAGCGAGGCGCTGACGGTGCTGGGCGTGTTCGCCTATGTGTGCTGGAAGAAGGGCCGCTTCACCACCCGGGCGGAGGATATCCTGCTGCTGCGGGAGGATTTCGGCGTGCAGCCCAGGGATCTGCTGGAGGGCGATCCCGCCAGCCTGGACGAGGTGATGGCGCTGTCCCGGGCGGCGGAGACCTTCTGCCGCGAACACGGCGGCAGCGGGCGCATGGCCAGCCACCTGGCGCTGTGCGTGGAGGAGATGGGAAGCAACATCGTCTCCCACGGCTTTGCGGAAAAGGGAAAAAACCGCCTGTCCATCCGCCTGCAGCGCAAGGACGGCCGCTGGACCCTGCGCTTCCGGGACGACTGCATGGCCTTCGACCCGGTGCATCATGTGTCTGAGGAAAACGGGCAGGAGAGCGTGGGCATCCGCCTGGCCATGCGCATGGCGGACGAGGCCCGCTACACCTATTCCATGAACCTGAACAACCTGACGCTGGTGCTACGGGACCTGACGTAAGCGGACCGCCGTGTCTGGCGGCGTGATTTTACACCGGGTGATGAAAATGAAGAAGACGGCAATTCAAATCGCCGTGCTGGCGGCGGCGCTGCTGGCGCTCTGTTTGGTCTGCCGGCTGGCGATGGACAACACCTATATGGCCGGGATGCCCGCGCGCGGTTTCCGGCCGGAAGACGTTCGCTTTTCAATGGCAACCCCCGACGTGCTGGATCACGGCGCACCGGAGCTCCGGGAAGACTGGCTGCGCGTTCCCATCCATCCCCGGCAGCCGGGCAAGACCTTCGTGGAGGTGTGGGACGGCGCGGGCAACGACATCGGCCTGATGTATTTCTCCGTGGGCCGGTTCGGCACCGTCTACGACTGGACCACCGGCGGCTTCACCGGGGATTCCGTTGTGCTGGCGGCGCTGACGGCGTTCTGCCTGGGCGTGGCGGCCATCATGTTTCGCGCGTATCGCGGGGCGAAGGGGCCGGCCTTTTACGCCTACGGCACCATCCACGCGGTGGGCTTTTCGCTGTTCGCGCTGCTCACCGGGGTAATCATGCTGATCGTGACGCTCAGGCACTGGCTGCGCCCCCACGAGTTCATCATGCTCAGCGCCTACAGCGCCCTCACCAGCGCGGGCTGGCAGTTTATGCTGCTGACCCTGCCCTTCGTGCTGGCATTCGCCGTGGCCATGAGCGTGAGCAACGTGGCGCTGTGGCGGCACGAGGGATTCAGCCCGAAGAACGTGCTGGGCATCGGTGTGGGCGTGTTCATGGCGCTGGGCGAGGCGCTGGCGTTCTTCCTGTTCAGCCGCGATTTCTCCGGCTCCGAGTGGGAATGGCGGCTGTGGAACACCCTGTGCAACGTGTACGCCGCGGGGTTCGCCTGGTTCGAGTGCATGCTCATCGGGGCGATTGTGTGCGGCGTGAAGGCGGCGCGGCACGTTCCGGCGGCGAACGCGGACTACATCCTGATCCTCGGCTGTCGGTTCCACCGGGACGGCACGCTGACGCCGCTGCTCAGGGGCCGGGTAGATCGGGCCGTTGAGTTCTGGAAGGACCAGCGTGAGACCACCGGCCGGGAGGCGATTCTAATGCCCTCCGGCGGCCAGGGCGCGGACGAGCCCATCCCCGAGGCGGAGGCCATGCGGCGCTATCTGGCGGAGCGGGGCGTGCCGGCGGAGAAGATCGAGCTGGAGGATCAGTCCCGCAACACCTATCAGAACATGGCGTATTCCAAGACGCTCATCGATGGGCGCGCTCCCGGCGCGAAGGTGGTCTTCGCCACCACGAATTACCACGTCTTTCGCAGCGGCGTGTGGGCCAACCGGGCAGGGCTGTCCGCCGAGGGCATGGGCAGCGGCACCAAGTGGTGGTATTGGCCCAACGCCTTCATGCGGGAGTGCGCGGGCCTTCTGATGAACCGCGTGCCCCAGGAGGCGGCGCTGCTGGTGGTGATGATCGTGTTCTTCGGCCTGCTGTCCGTGGCGCTGGGCTGAAGAAATGGCCATTGACCGAATGATTAATTGGCGCCGCGGGAAGGAAAAGCGCGTGCTCATGAAGAAAACAGTTATATTCCTGCTTTTTTCGGGGCTGGCGGCGATTCCATTCGGAGCGCGGCGGAATGAAACGCAGGATCGATCAGGCACAGCAAATCAAGGAGGGACAGGCCGTGAAGGAACTTGTTTTGAAGGCGAAGCTGGACAACATCCCCGAGGTGACCGCCTTCATTGACGAACAGCTGGAGGCGCTGGACTGCCCCATGAAGGCACAGATGCAGATTGACGTCGCCATCGACGAACTGTTCAGCAACATCGCCCGCTACGCCTACGCCCCCGGGGAAGGCGACGCGACGGTGCGTTTTGAATTCGACGAGGTCGCCCGCGTTGCCTCGGTCACCTTTGTGGACAGCGGCGTGCCCTTCGACCCGCTCAAAAAGGGCGACCCGGACGTGTCGCTCCCCGTTGAGGAGCGCGGCGAGGGCGGGCTGGGGATTTTCCTGGTCAAGAAGACGATGGACGCCGTTGAGTATCAATACGCGGAGGGCCGCAATGAGCTGACCATCCGCAAGCACATTTAAGACTTGAAAAGGAGCACGAGAAAATGACCATCAACAGGAAGCAGAACGGGACAGCGCTGGAAATCGCCCTGGAGGGCCGACTGGACACCACCACCGCGCCGGAGCTCGAGAAGGAGCTGGGCGGGCTGAACGACGTGACGACGCTGACGCTGGACT
>CADARO010000173.1 GCA_902790345.1 uncultured Eubacteriales bacterium
GGCGACGTGCGCGCGCTGGAGAAGGAGGGCAAGCTGTTCTCCGAGGACATCTACGAGGACCTGGCCTTCGATTTCAAGGCGCGGCCGGTGGTGGTGAAGGCGCTGTGCCTGCATGTGGCGCACACCTGCAACCTGAACTGCTCCTACTGCTTCGCCAGCCAGGGCAAGTATCACGGCGAGCGGGCGCGCATGTCCTTCGAAGTGGGCAAGCAGGCGCTGGATTTCCTCATCGCCAATTCCGGCACCCGGCACAACCTGGAGGTGGACTTCTTCGGCGGCGAGCCGCTGATGAACTGGGACGTGGTGAAGCGCCTGGTGGCATACGCCCGCACTCAGGAGCCCCTCCACAACAAGAACTTCCGCTTCACCCTCACCACCAACGGCATGCTGATCGACGACGACGTGATCGACTTCTGCAACCGGGAGATGAGCAACGTGGTGCTCAGCCTGGACGGCCGCAAGGAGGTTCACGACCGGCTGCGGGTGGACTACGCGGGCCATGGCAGCTACGACAAAATCGTGCCGAAGTTCAAGAAGTTCGTGGAAGCCCGGGGCGGCAAGAACTACTACATGCGCGGCACCTTCACCCGCCACAACCTGGATTTCACCAACGACGTGTTCCACATGGCGGATCTGGGCTTCACCGAGCTCAGCATGGAGCCCGTGGTGTGCGCGCCGGGAGATCCGGAGGCGCTGCGGGCGGAGGATCTGCCCATCCTGTTCGAGCAGTATGAGATCCTGGCCAAGGAGATGCTGAAGCGGCAGAAGGAGGGCCGGCCCTTCACCTTCTATCACTACATGATCGATCTGACCGGCGGCCCCTGCATCTACAAGCGCGTCACCGGCTGCGGCTCGGGCACGGAGTACATGGCCGTGACCCCCTGGGGCGACCTGTATCCCTGCCATCAGTTCGTGGGCGAGGAGAAGTACAAGCTGGGCGACATCTGGACCGGCGTCACCAACGAGGCGATGCGGGGCGAATTCAAGATGGTCAACGCCTACGCCCGGCCGGAGTGCAAAAACTGCTGGGCCAAGCTGTACTGCTCCGGCGGCTGCGCGGCCAACGCCTACCACGCCACCGGCAGCATTCGCGGCGTGTACGAATATGGCTGCCAGCTGTTCAAGAAGCGCATGGAGTGCGCCATCATGATGCAGGTGGCCCAGGCCGTGGACGGCGCGGAGGACGAAGCATGAATACCCCCATCAGGGATTTTGTGGCGCGATATGCCGGCAGCGGCATATCGCGCCTGCATATGCCCGGGCACAAGGGCAAGGGCCCCCTGGGCTGCGAGAGCATGGACATCACCGAGATCGCCGGCGCGGACGCGCTCTACGAGGCCTCCGGCGTGATCGCGGAGAGCGAGGAAAACGCCGCCTCCCTCTTCGGCACGGGGCGCACGCTGTACGCCACGGAGGGCTCCTCCCAGTGCGTGCGGGCGATGCTGTACCTGGCCCTCACCCTGCGCCGGCCCGGGCGGGGCCGACCCGTGGCTCTGGCGGCCTGCAACGCCCACAAGGCGTTTCTCTTCGCGGCGGCGCTGTGCGATTTCGACGTGGAATGGCTCTACCCGGAGGCGGACGCCGCCTCGCTGTGCGCCTGTCCGGTGACGGCGGCGGGGCTGGCGGCGGCGCTGGACGCCCTGGCCGAGCCCCCCTTCTGCGTGTACGTGACCTCGCCGGACTACCTGGGGGGCGTGCTGGACATCGCGGCGCTGGCGGCGGTATGCCACGGGCATGGCGTGCCCCTGCTGGTGGACAACGCCCACGGCGCGTATCTGCGGTTCCTGCCGGAGGCGGCTCATCCCATGGAGCTGGGCGCGGACCTGTGCTGCGACTCGGCCCACAAGACCCTGCCCGTGCTCACCGGCGGGGCCTATCTGCACATTTCAAAGGCCGCCGACCCCCGCTTTGCCGACGCGGCGAAGCGGGCGCTGGCGCTGTTCGGCTCCACCAGTCCCTCCTATCTCATCCTGCAGTCGCTGGACTGTGCCAACGCGATTCTCTCCGCCGACTGGCCGGAGCGCCTCGCCGCCTGCCGGGCGCGGCTGGACCGGCTAAAGGCGACGCTGCGCGATCGTGGATTTGATGTGCTGGACACCGAGCCCATGAAGCTGACCCTCGCCACCGACGGCCCCTGGGTGGCGGCGCTGCTGCGGGAACAGGGGGTGGAGTGCGAGTACGCCGACGAGGGCCACGTGGTGCTCATGGCCGCCCCGGACAACGACGAGGCGGATTTCCGGCGGGTCGAGCAGGCGCTGGTCGCGCCGCCGCCCCACGCGCCGCGCCCCTATAGGCCGCCCCGCCCGCCCCGCCGCATGACCATCCGCCAGGCGCTGTTCGCCCCGGACGAGGTGCTGCCCGTGGACGCGGCCATGGGCCGGGTGTGCGCCGCCCCCACGGTGTCCTGCCCGCCCGCCATTCCCATTGCCGTCAGCGGCGAGGAAATCACCGAAGAGGTGGCCGCCGCCTTCCGCCGGTTCGGGGTGGGGGAGATCAGCGTGACGCGCGCCGATTGATTTTTCCTTTCGCCCGCCATAGAGACAAACCATCGCGCCGCGCCTTGACATAGCGCCCACCAATAACCTATAATATAGATAGGTTATTGAAACGGGGGCGAAAGTATGGCTTTGATTTCCAAAATTGATCCTTTGACGGCGTCCGAGGAGGTCAGGCGGGCGATTGACCGGCACGTGGCCCAGGGCCATCGCGTCACCAACGAGAAGCTGACGCTGCTGCACAACGTGACCTGCTTTGAGGCGCTGGAGGCGCAGTCCTACGCCGTGGATCGGGAGCTGGCCCGGCTGATCGGCCAGCGGGCGGCGGACTTCTTTGAGTACGCCATTTCGCTTCAGAACGACTGCCTGGTGTGCTCCACCTATTTCGGCAAGCTGCTGCGTAAGTACGGCGTCACGGATTTCGAGGCCTTCGCCTTCACGGAGGAGGAGGAGCTGGTGATCGCCTTTGGCCGCGCCATGGCGAAAGACCCCAAGGGGATCCCGAAGGAACTGACCGAAGCGCTGCTGAATCGCTTTGGAGAGGAGACGGTGGTGGTGTTGACCACCATGGGCGTGTTCATGATCGCCAACAACTGCTTCAACGACGTCCTCCAGGTGGACGCGGAGCCCTGACAAAGATCATCCCCCAGCCGTGTGGCCGGGGGATGGTTTCTGTATTGGGCTCATTCCACGCCGCCGCCGAAGGCGTCCTGCCCCACGTTGGGGCTGGAGCGCTTGCCGATCTCCGGGAAGCGCCGCTCGATGGCCGCCAGGGAGATTTCGATGTCCTCCTCGGCCTCCTCCGGATGGAAGCAGCCCACCGTGACCATGTCGCAGGGTCGGATGGTGTTCCAAACGAAGTTCAGCCCCACGTAGGGCGACACCCGGCCCGCCGCCATGGGCTTGATGGTCATGACCGGCTTCTTGGCGCTGTTGATGATGGAGGCGATGGTCTCCACCTCGATCTGCATGAGGAAGCCCATGCAGTTGTACAGCTGGATGTAGGTCTCCACGTCGTAGCCGTTTTCGTCGGAATACAGGATGAGCTCCGGCATGTGGGCGGACAGGCCGGGAATCAGGCCCTCCTGGCGGATCATGTCGGTGTAGTCGCTGAGGCGGGTGATCTGGTGCTTGTTCTTGTTCACCAGCTGCTCGGCGCAGCTGTGGTGCAGGAAGCAGAAGGTGGCCCCGGCGTCCTTGCTCCGCTTGACGGTGGCCCGGGCCTCCCGGCGGGCGGCCTCGTTGTCGTCCACGTTCAGGATGGGGGTGTCGATGACGATCAGCTTCTTGCCGGTTTTGTCCTCGGCGGCCTTCACGGCGTCTTGCATGACCTTTTCCTGCTGCAGCATGCCCATGATGGTGTCCACGCCGTGATTCAGGAAGGTCTCCAGCAGAGGCACGCAGCTCAGGCCGTCGTGATAGCGGCGCTTGATCTGGTGATCGGCCGCGGGAGAGGTGTGGCTCCAGCCCAGGATCCAGTTTGTGCCGATGATCATGCGCGAGAGGGAGAGCCCCGCCACTGTGGTGCGGGGAAACGCCTTGTTTTCCATGCTGATCCTCCTGTCCTCATTTGGTCGCGGATTTGTTAACTTCATTATAACAAACGCCTTTGGAAAAGTCAATTTCTTTTATCGTGGAATATAAAAAAGCATTGCCATTTCCGGAAACAGCCGATATAATGGAGGAGCAGAGATGCCGGAAGGCGAATTCAGAGGAGGAATATATCATGAGCGTTGAATTTGAAGCGAAGAAATCGGTCATTACGCCGGAGGGCGTGTTCATCATCGGCACTTACGACGAAAACGGCGTGCCCAACGCCATGAACGCCGCCTGGGGCGCTCAGTCCGACTACGGCGAGATCACCCTGTTCCTGGGCAAGCATAAGACCACCGACAACATCGAGAAGACCGGCGCCTTCACCGTGGCCTTCGGCACGGTGGACACCGTGCGCATCTCCGACTATTTCGGCGTGGAGACCGGCAACAAGGTGAACAAGATCGAGAAGGCCGGCTGCCATGTGCGCAGGAGCGCCCACGTCAACGCGCCCATCATCGAGGAGTATCCGCTGACCCTGGAGTGCAAGTGCCGCAAGTGGGACCCGGAAACCGGCGTGCTGGTGGGCGAGATCGTGAGCATGCAGGCGGACGAGTCCATCCTCACCGACGGCAAGGTGGATCAGGCCAAGCTGCGGCCCATCATCTTCGACGCCGCCGGGCTGACCTACCGCGAGGTGGGCGGCGTGGTCGGCAAGGCCTTCGGCGACGGCCTGGCCCTGAAATGAGGCGGCCATGGCGGACAGAAGGATTCATATCCCCGGTCTGCGCAACGGCCGCGACCTGGGCGGCCTGCCCGCCGCGGGCGGCGTGATCCGGAAGAACCGGCTGCTGCGCTCTGCCTGCCTCTCCGGCGTGCCCGGTGAAGCCGTGGACGCGCTCAGGCGGCAATGCGGCCTCTCGTTGGTCATCGACCTGCGCACCGACGACGAGATCGCCCAGAAGCCGGAATCGCTGCCGGAGGGCGTGGCTTACCGGCGCATGCCCATATTCGACGCGGCGAAAATCGGCATCACCCACGAAAAGGGGGAGAAGTGGAATCCCGAGCGGCCCGCCACATCACAACCCTAATCTTGATACGAGATTGGGGTTGTGACTTTTTTGGCTTTAAGCCCTGATTTCTCGGCATTTCCGGGAAGGCATCGTATGCGCATGACGCTCTTTCCAGCCCTTTTGCTCCACAGAAAAGCTGTTCTCTCATTGGCATGAGCATACGATGCTTCGGAATCGTATGCTTATGACCAAAAACCGTATGCTTATGGGGTATCGTATGCGTATGCCCCTGTATCGTATGCTCATGCGGTTTCA
>CADARO010000174.1 GCA_902790345.1 uncultured Eubacteriales bacterium
GGCGCCGACGGCGAAATCGAACAGGCCCATGACCACGATGAAATACAGGCCGCAGCCGCCGACGGAGTAGATGATGGAGGATTGCAGGTACGAATACAGGTTGGCCGGAGAACCGAAGTTGCCGGGCGTCAGGATCTTGAAGACCCCGTAAAAAAACAGCACCATGGCCGCCAGCAGGACGAAGCCGTAGTATTTGCTGCTTTTGAGCTTTTCCATTTTTTGCGCCATGAATTTCGCTTCCTATCTTTCGGCTTCCTGCGGCGGGCGCAGCGTGCCTTGTAATGGGTGCCGTGGGGGAGAAAAGCATGCAAAGCCCGGGGCGGGGCTCCGCCGCGCCTGGCGGCTGCCCCCATCCCCGGGACGCGCGGATATTACTTGGTGTGGCGGGCCACCACGTCCTCCACGGACAGGGCGGCGCAGGCGTCGGCCAGTTCGTCGAGGCTCAGCTCGGCCAGCTTCACGATCTCGTCCTGATAGTAGGGCAGCTCGGTGCCGGTGAAGTACTTCGCGTAGTTGGCGTAGTCCTCGGGGGAGGCGACGAACATGTAGGGGAATACCATGTTGTAGAAGCCGTTGGTGCTGGTTTCATAGCTGCCCTTGATGGCGTTGTAGACCATCAGGAAGGCGAAGAAGGGATCGGCATAGTGGCCGCCGGACTCGGCAGCCATGGCGCCGGTCTGCAGCTTCACGTCCAGGTCGGGCAGGAAGTCGGTGGACACGACGGCGATCTTGCCGGTCAGGCCCTTGGCTTCGATGCCGGCGATAGCGCCCAGCAGGGTGTCGCCGCCGCCGCCCGCGACGATCAGCGCGTCGATGTCGAGATTGGCGTCGATGATGGCTTCAGCAGCCTGACGGCCGGTATCGGTGGTGGTGCGGCCATACTGGGGATCCAGCATGACCATCTGATCGTCGGGATGTTCCGCGTTCCAGGCTTCAACGCCGGCCTTGTAGCCTTCCCAGCGGCCCAGGAAGGTGGCGTCGCCGGGCTCCCAGCCCTCCAGGCCGATCTTGCGGCAGCCCTTTTCGCCCAGGATGGTGACCAGGGTCTTGCCGTTGTCGAATTCGGACTCATGCACTGCGCCCACATAGTACTTGGACGCGCAGGCCTGGGCGTACTCGTCGGGGTTGGCGTCCATGTCGATCACGCGGAAGAACTGCGCCACATAGACCTCGTTCTCGTCCCAGGTCTTGATGACGGAGCCCATTTCGGCGGAGGCGGAGTTGCAGATGATGATGCCGTCGCAGTCGGCCAGCGCCAGCGTTTCGGCCGAAGCGGTCACCTGCTCGGAGATATGCGCCTGATCGACCCACTGGGTTTCCACGCCCAGCGCCTCGAACCGGTTTGAATAGATCGCGCTTATCCCCATGACATAGCCCTGCTTCGGATCCCAGAGGTCATTGTATTCGTCCTCCTTGAGATCAAAGTACACGTCGTTGAAGGCGTCGATGGCCTGGGCCGCCGTCAGCAGCACGGGAACCGGGTCGTCGCTGGCCGGCACGAATTCCCGCCACGCCATGTCCAGCGATTCCGGGCCCTGCGGGACATAGCTCGCGGTGACGTAACAGTCCTCCGCCCAAACACCCGGCTCAAGCTGCCGGGTCCAGCTGACATAGACGCCGTCCGGCCGCTCCACATGCGAGCCCACCGCCGTCACGCCCGACAGCGTTTCCAGATACGGCTCCTCCGGCAGCCAGGCAGACAGCCAGGCGCGAGCCGCCTCATACGCCTCATCCCGATTGGCGAAGGGGGCGCCTGTGTCTTCCGCGGAAAACGACGAGTAGACCGAGTAGTGTCCGTCCTCGGAAAAAGTCCCCGTCATGGCATAGTCGCCGAAGGGATTGTCCTTCGCGTGAACGACGTAGTTGCCGCTCTCGTCCAGCGTCCACCCATCGCCCCACAGCATGGCGGCGAAGGTCTCCGGCGTGAACGACGCCCCTGTGGCGATGTAACTGGCGTGCTGAATCTCCGGCGTTTCCGGCAGGCCCGCTTCCATCAGCGCCTCGTCCGGGGTGAAGGGCCCCCTGCCGAACAGCAGCGCGCCCGGAGCGGGCTGAGGCTCAAGGGTCGGCGCGGCGCTGGGATCGGGGGTCATGTGGATTTCCGGCGTCAGCATGGCGCTGTCTTCCGGCGCTTCGCTGGCCTTCGGCGCGGCGGTGGAGCCGCCCTGAGCCGCGTAGATGTGATCTTGCTTTGGCGTCAGGCCCCGGGTGGCCGCGAAGACGCCCACGCCCAGCAGCAGCGCCACGGCCGCCGCCGCCCCGGCGATCCGCCAGGCTCTCCGGCGCTTCGCCTCGTGGCGGCGTATGTCCTCGCCCCCCGCGCGGATGGCCTCCACGAAGCGCGCCGGGGCCTCGGGCATGGTCAGTCTGTCCTTCCACTCAGTCATCCTGCTCATCTCCTTCCGTCAGCGCCCGGCGCAGCCGTCCTCTCGCCTGCCTGAGCCGCGTGTTCACCTGCTCCGGGTCGATGCCCAGCAGGGCGGCGGTCTCCTTCTGCGAATACCCCTCCACATAGAAGAGAATCGCGGGCAGGCGCAGCTTCTCCGGCAGCGTGGAAAGCGCCTTCAGCGCCTCGCCCGATTCCGGCGCGACGTCGTCATAGCGGTTCGCCGCGTCCAGCATGGCCTCCCGCTGCCTGATTTGGCGACGCTGCGCGTCGCGGCAGCGGCTGATAAACACGCGCATGAACCAGGCCTCAAATTTTTCCTCCTCTCGCAGGGCGCGCCGCTTCTTCCAGGCGGTCAGCATGGCCTCCTGAACAGCGTCCGCCGCGTCCTCGTCGTTCCAGAGCATGGCGCGGCCCACGTGCCAGAGCTGGTTTCTCATGGCCATGACCCGGCGCGTGAAATCCTCCTCCGTCATCGTCCGGCCCTCCTTTCCTGTGCCTCACTTTATAAGACGAACGAAACGTCGTTTTTCGGCAATGAAATGGATTATTATTTTCACTTTTCCTGTGTGAAATTTTGAAATATAGCCAAAAAAACATTGTTAGAAAAGAAAGCGTTATGCTATAATGAATTTGCATAATGCGAAAGAGGTGAATGGCATGTACAAAATCGTCACGAAGAAGGTGCTGAATTCCACCGTCACGCAGATGGAAATTGAAGCGCCGCTGGTGGCCCGCAAGGCTCGGCCCGGTCAGTTCATCATCCTGCGCGTCGACGAAGAGGGCGAGCGCATTCCTCTCACCGTGGCCGGTACGAATCCCGAGGAGGGAACGGTAAAGATCATCTTTCAGATCGTGGGAGCGACCACCGCCCTTCTGAATCATAAAGAACAGGGCGAATTCATTCAGGATTTTGCGGGGCCCCTGGGCGTCGCCACGCACACGGAGGGCGTCAAAAAGGTGTGCATCGTGGGCGGCGGCGTCGGCTGTGCCATTGCCATGCCCGTCGCGCAGGAGTTCCATCGGCTGGGCGCCGAGGTGACCAGCGTCATCGGCTTCCGCAGCAAGGATCTCCTCATCCTGGAGGATGAATTCCGCGCCTGCTCCGACCGGCTCTTCATCATGACCGACGACGGCTCCTACGGCCGCCACGGCAACGTCACCGTGCCGCTCAAGGAAATGCTGGAAGCGGGCGAGACCTTCGACCAGATCATCACCATCGGCCCGCTGATCATGATGAAATTCGTCGTGCTGGCGGCCAAGCCCTTTGGCGTGCCTGTCACCGTCTCCATGAACCCCATCATGATCGACGGCACGGGCATGTGCGGCGGCTGCCGCATCACCCTGGTGAAGGACGATAAGCGCGTGACGAAATTCGCCTGTGTGGACGGCCCGGACTTCAATGGCTACGAGATCGATTTCGATGAGGCCATGAGCCGCAGCCGAATGTATGCGGACTACGAGCGGCACGCCTATGAAGAGACCTGCAACCTGTTCAAAAATGCGTGAGGAGGGCGAACAGTATGGCCATCATCCCAAAGAAACACGAAATGCCCACCCAGGCTCCCGAAGTGCGAGCGCATAATTTCAGCGAAGTCGCGCTGGGATATTCCGCGGAGATCGCCGTTGAGGAGGCCAATCGCTGCCTCAACTGCAAAAACCGGCCCTGCGTGGCAGGCTGCCCGGTCAACATCGACATCCCCGATTTCATTGCCCGCATAAAAGAGGGCAATTTTGAGGGAGCCTATCGGGTCATCTCGAAGTCTTCGTCGCTGCCCGCCGTGTGCGGCCGCGTGTGCCCGCAGGAGACCCAGTGCGAAATGAAATGCACGCTGGGCATCAAGTTTGAGCCGGTGGGAATCGGCCGGCTGGAGCGCTTTGTCGCCGACTGGCACAATGAAAACACCGCCGAAAAGCCCGCGGCGCCCCAGAGCAACGGACACAAGGTGGCCATCGTGGGCAGCGGGCCCAGCGGCCTCACCTGCGCGGGCGACCTGGCCAAGAAGGGCTACAAAGTCACCGTCTATGAAGCGCTGCACACGGCCGGCGGCGTGCTGGTCTACGGCATTCCCGAATTCCGTCTGCCCAAGGCCATCGTGGCCAAGGAAGTGGACACGCTCAGGGCGCTGGGAGTGGACGTGGAGACCAACGTCATCATCGGCAAGACGCTGACCATCGACGAGCTCTTTGACATGGGCTATGAGGCCGTGTTCATCGGCTCCGGCGCAGGCCTGCCCAATTTCATGAACATTCCCGGCGAGGCCTATAAGGGCGTGTATTCCGCCAACGAATTCCTCACGCGTTCGAACCTCATGAAGGCCTATCGGGACGATCCCCACACCCCCATCATGAAGGGCGGCCGGGTGGCCGTGGTGGGCGGCGGCAACGTGGCCATGGACGCGGCCCGCACAGCGCTGCGCCTGGGGGCGGAGCATGTTTACATCGTCTATCGCCGCTCGATGGACGAGCTGCCCGCGCGGCGGGAAGAAGTTGAGCACGCCATGGAGGAGGGCATCGACTTCCAGCTGCTGCGAAATCCTGTGGAAATCCTGGGCTACAACAACCCGGACGACCCGCGCGATCCGAAAAACGGCTTTGTGACCGGCATGCGCTGCATCCGCATGGAGCTGGGCGAGCCGGACGCCAAGGGCCGCCGCCGCCCCGTTCCCATTCCGGGCAGTGAATTTGAACTGGACGTGGACACGGTCATCATGGCCATCGGCACCTCGCCGAATCCGCTCATCAAGAACACCACGGCGGGGCTGGAGGTCAACAGCCACGGCGGCATCATCGTCAACGAAGGCGGGCTCACCTCCCGCCAGGCCGTGTATGCCGGCGGCGATGCCGTGACCGGCGCGGCCACGGTGATCTCCGCCATGGGCGCGGGCAAAATCGCCGCCTCCGCCATCGACAAGGCGCTTATGGCGAGAAAGTAAAACATTACGAATGCTATGAAACTATTTCTCGCTGGCCGGCCGGTTCGACTGCGTCGCCGGCGCGGAAAACGCCGGCTGGCTGGGCTGCCCGGCCGGGGAAGCCGACGCCTGCGACCTGGTGATGGCCTTCGGCGGCGACGGCACCATGCTGCGGGCCGCCCGGGTGGCCCTGGCCGCGAACAGGCCGCTGCTGGGCGTGAACACCGGGCGGCTGGGGTATCTTTGCGCCCTCACGGAGGAAGACCTCGCCGCCTTCGACGAGGCGGCGCTCCGCGCCCTGCCCGTGAGCAACCGCACGTTGATCGAATACGACTGGCAGGGCGAGACCCGCCGGGCGCTGAACGAGCTGACCATCGCCAAGAACGACTACGGCACCACGCTGGACGTGGACGCCGCGCTGAACGGCGAAAAGCTGGACGGCTGGCAAGGCGACGGCCTGCTCATCGCCACCCCCACCGGCTCCAGCGCCTACAATCTCTCCGCCGGCGGCCCCCGCCTGTTGCCGGACTGCGGCTGCTTCGTGCTCACGCCGCTTTGTCCCACCGGGCTGAACCGCGCCCCCATCGTCTTTCCGGACAGCGCCTCTCTCACCCTCTCCGCCGCGCCCCGCTTCAGTCCCCAGGAGGCCCGGGTGTACGCCGACGGCGTGTTCGAGGGCATACTGGAGGGCAAGCTGACGCTGCGCCGCAGCGAAAAGACCCTCCGCCTGCTTCAGCGCCGGGCCTGAGGCGCATAGTTTCCGCGTTTTTCCACATACTACCCCTGAATCATTCCCATTCAGGAGGAAAGACGCGTGTTTTACCTGATCCTTTCCCTCGCGCAGCTGACCGTCACACTGATCGTCGGCTGCTATTTCTATCATCAGCTGAAAAGCCAGCAGGAGGCCGCCCTGCCCGAGCGGCGGGCCGACAGCCGGGCGGAGATGGACAAGCTGGAGCGCATGCGCCGGGTGCGCCTGACTCAGCCCCTCAGCGAGCGGGTGCGCCCCGCCCGGATGGAGGACATCATCGGCCAGGAGGACGGCGTGCGCGCGCTGCGGGCGGTGCTCTGCTGCGAGAACCCCCAGCACGTCATCATCTACGGCCCGCCCGGCGTGGGCAAGACCTGCGCGGCGCGGCTGGCGCTGGAGGAAGCCCGGCATCTGCCCTACACCCCCTTCGCGGCGGACGCCCCCTTCATCGAGATGGACGCCACCACCGTGCGCTTCGACGAGCGGGCCATCGCGGACCCCCTCATCGGCTCGGTGCACGACCCCATCTATCAGGGGGCAGGCGCGCTGGGCGTCAGCGGCGTGCCCCAGCCCAAGCCCGGGGCCGTCACCCGGGCCAACGGCGGCGTGCTGTTTCTGGACGAGATCGGCGAGCTGCAGCCCACCCAGATGAACAAGCTGCTGAAGGTGCTGGAGGATCGGCTGGTGCGCTTCGAGAGCGCCTACTACTCCCCCAGCGACAGTCACACGCCCCGCCACATCCACGATATCTTCCAGAACGGCCTGCCCGCCGACTTTCGCCTCATCGGCGCCACCACCCGCGCGCCGGAGGAGCTGCCGCCGGCGCTGCGTTCCCGCTGCATGGAGATCTTCTTCCGCCCGCTGGAGCCGGAGGACCTGAGCCGCATCGCGGAGGGCGCGGCCCGAAAGGCCGGGTTCACCCTGGCCCGGGAGGAAGCCGCGCTGGTGGGGCGCTACGCCGCCAGCGGCCGCGAGGCGGTGAACATCGTGCAGATGGCGGCGGGGCTCATGCGGGCGCGGGGCGAGAGGCACATTGCCCGGGAGGCGCTGGAGTGGGTGTTCGAGTGCGGCCACCACGCGCCCCGCGAGCGGCTCGTGAGACGCCGCCTCGGCGCTGCGCACGCCCAGTTCCTCGACGAGGGCCGCGAGGGTGGCCGAAGCGCGCCCGTGCTTGAGACGGCATTCCCGCACCACCACGACGTCCCATCCGGCGCCGCTCAGGAGCTCCTGGTCGCGCTGGTCACGGGCCTGGTTGCGCGCGAACTTGTTCTCCCAGAACGCCACGTTGGTCTTGGGGGACGTGCCCGTGCAGTACGGGCAGCGGTGCCAGTAGCAGCCGTTCACGAAGATGGCCAGCTTGCGCCCCGGAAAGCAGATGTCGGGATGGCCCGGAGCCTTCTTCCAGTGCAGGCGGTAGCCTGGATAGCCCGCCGCGCGCAGGGCGGTGCGCACCAAAAGCTCAGGACCGGTGTCCTTGCTCTTGTTTGCCTGCATGACGTGTCTGATGGCAAGCGCGCGCTCTACGGCCACCTTATGCCTCGTCGTCCGTGAGGCCATCGGCGTCGAGCGGCTGGCCGTCGAAGTTGAGGTCGCCCGAGAGCTCGCGCGCCCGCTCCTGGTCGAAGCCCTCAGAGAAGAACAGGCGCTCCGCGTCGAAGACGCGTGCCTGTGCCTCCTCGTAGAGGTCCCAGAAGCTCTCCGTGGTGTGCGCCCCGGTGAAGGGGTTCTCCCAGTCGAGGTGCTCATGGTTGTCGAAGGCGGAGACGGTCTCCCTGCGCACGCTGTGGGCCATGGCGTCGTACTGCGAGT
>CADARO010000175.1 GCA_902790345.1 uncultured Eubacteriales bacterium
CACATCACCGGGTATTTCTCGGTGTTTGATGGCGTGTACGAAATCGGGCCGGGAATGACGGAGAGCGTAGACCGGCACGCTTTCGATAATACCGTTGGCGGGGACATCAGAGCGCTGATCAACCACAACAGCGACATGGTGCTGGGGCGCACGAAGGCCCACACATTGGAGCTGCGCATTGACGAGCACGGACTGTGGGGCGACATCCTGATCAATCCGAACGATCAGGATGCCATGAACCTTTACGAGCGGGTCAGGCGCGGGGATGTGGACCAGTGCAGCTTCGGCTTCCGGATCATCAGCGAGGAAACCGATTTCCGAGAGGATGGATCTATCCACTGGAGGATCACCGAGGTGGAGCTGTTTGAGGTGAGCGTTTGCACCTTCCCGGCCTACGAGGACACGAACGTTTCGGCCCGCGAGGCACAGCGCCGCGAGCTGAGCAAAAACCGCCTGGACGACTGGAAGACAGCCGCCAGGGCGAGAATCACCAAGGAGGAAAAATGACATGCTGAAAGCACTTTTGCTCAGGCGGCGCATTGACCTGAAGAAAAAGGAGCTGGAGGAAATCCGGACGAAGATGGACGGATTTGCCCAGCGCGAGGCGGATCTGACCAAGGCCATCGAAGAGGTGGAGACTGAGGAGCAGCGGACCGCCATGGACGAGGAAATCGCCAAGTTTGACGAGGAGCGCACCCAGACCGAGCAGGCCGGCGACACGCTGGAACGGGAGATCTCCGAGCTGGAGACCGAGCTGCAGGCTGAGGAAGCGGCCCAGAACACCGACGCCCCCGAAGGCGGGAGCGAAGAAACACCGGAGAGCGCGCCGCAGGACGCCGCGCCCCAGGAAAGAGGAGGAATGAACATGAATCGTATTCGGAGCTTTGCTCAGATGGATGCCCAGACCCGCGACGCCTTCTTTGCCCGCGAGGACACCAAGACCTATCTGGCCGAGGTGCGCGCCGCGATTAAGGAAAAGCGCGCCATTACCGGCGCCGGCCTGACCATCCCGGATGTGATGCTCGGCCTGATCCGCGAGACCGTGGCCGAGCGCAGCAAGCTGCTGCCCTTCGTGACCATGCGCCACATCGGCGGCACCAGCCGCCAGAACATTCTCGGCACCATTCCGGAAGCGGTATGGACCGAGATGTGCGCCAAGATCAATGAGCTGGACATCGGCTTCAATCAGGTTGAGGCGGACGGCTACAAGGTTGGCGCGTATATCCCGATCTGCAACGCCACGCTGGAGGACAGCGACGTCAATCTGGCGGACGAGATTGTGCACGCCATCGGCTGCGCCATCGCCAAGGCCCTGGACAAGGCCATCCTGTTCGGCACCGGCACCAAGATGCCCATCGGCATCGTGACCCGGCTGGCCCAGACCGCGGAGCCGGCCAACTGGGGCGCCAACGCTCCCACCTGGACGGATCTGCACGCCACGAACGTGCTGAAGATCTCCATTGCCGACAAGAGCGGCGCCGAGTTCTTCGCCGCGCTGGTTCAGGCGCTGGGCGTGGCCAAGCCCCGCTATTCCAGCGACGGCCTGTTCTGGGTCATGAACCGGAAGACCCACATCGCCATCATGGCCAAGGCGCTCGCGTTCAACAGCGCTGCCGCGCTGGTGAGCAACACCACCATGATGCCCGTGCTGGGCGGCACCGTGATCGAGATGGACGACGATGACATCGCCGACAACGAGATCATCGGCGGCTTCGGCGGCAACTATCTGCTGGTTGAGCGCGCCGGGCTGCAGTTCGCCAGCAGCGACATTCCGCTGTTCCTCGAGGACCAGACCGTGTTCAAGGGCACCGCGCGCTATGACGGCAAGCCGATCGGCGGCGAGGGCTTCGTGGTTGTGAACTTCGCCAACGTGGCCCCCACGACCACGAAGCAGTTTGCGGCTGACACCGCCAACGCTTAATTAACAAGAGGTGAGGGAGAATGAAGCTTGACATGAACACCGCGCTGACGCTGGTGAAGCAGCGGCTGAACCGGATGACGGCGGACACCCCCATGGACGCCTACTTCACCCGGCGCATTGAAGCGGCTGCGGCTGAGCTGGAGGGCACGGGCATCTCCCTCACCGACAGCGCGGACGACATGATGCTGGTGGTGGACTACACCGTTTGGAGCTATCAGAACCGGGACAGCGCCGGCGGCATGCCGGACTGGCTGCGGCTGAGGCGACGTGAACGGTGGCTGCGGGAGGTATCGAAATGATACTGGACCGCGGAATCTGCCGGATTTACCGGCGGGAGAGCACCACACCGGCGGGCGGAAAGCCCACCTATACGCCGCGACTGATGCATGAAAGCTATTACGGGGAGCTGGCCTTTGAGACCAGCCCCCGCAGGCCTACCGAGGCCCGCGAGGAGACCGAGACGGCAACACGGGTGCGCATTCTGCAGAATCGCCAGATTAAAAACCAGGACGTGGCGGAGCTGATCCCGTTTGACGGGAACGACGCCAAGCCGGAGTATTACCGGATCACCCGCGCCTGGCACGGGACGGACGAGGACAGCGGAATGGAGATCAGTGACCTGACGCTGGGGGTGGACGAAAGATGACCACGGCAGAGGTGAAGGCGCTGCTGATCAGCGTGGATCCGGACGTGCAGCGTTACGACCACGACCACAAGGGCAGCGAAGCATACACCGTGTGGCGCGAGATCAGCCCCATCGGGCTTTACGGGGACGGCCGGGAAGAGGGCAGCCTGCATTTTCAGGTTGACCGATTCACACAGGAAGAGGACGAGGAGATCGCCCGGCAGCTGCTGGAAACGCTGGAGGAACAGGACGACATCGCGGTGGACTACCATGTGGACTATGAACGGGACACGGGGTACATTCACCACATCTACGACTGCGAGGGGATTTAATGGCCCGGATGACCTTCAGCGGATGCCAGGAGATGATGGACGAGCTTTTCCGGGAAAGCGAAAGGCTGAGCCGGAAGGCGCCGGAAATGCTGGAAGCCGGCAGCGCGATCATGACCCGCGCCTGGAAGGAAACGATTGTGGCGCGCAAGCATGTGAAGAACGGCGACATGCGCGACAGCGTGGCCTCCGACGGGCGGATCCACCGGAAGGACGACGGCTACACCGTGAACGTTTACCCGCGCGGCAAAGACCGGAACGGGAAGCGGAACATGGAGAAGGCGGCGATTCTTCATTACGGCACCAGCAAAATTAAGGGCGACAACTTTGTTGACGCGGCCGAGGATCTGGGCAGGGCACCTGCCGAGGAAGCCATGGCCCGCGTTTGGGAAAGCGATTAAAGGAGGGAAAAAGAATGGCTGCAATCGGCATGCAGTATCCCGTTTGGGCGGAGCTGACCGGGGAAAGCAATCACACGCCGACCTACGGCACCGGCCTTGTGCTGGGCCGGGCGGTAAACGCCAACCTGAGCTGGGAAAAGGACGATTCCGAGCTTTACGGCGATGACGCCGTGGCGGAAACGGACGGCAGCATCACCGGCTACACCCTGGACATCGGCACCACCGAGCTGGAGGAAGCCAAGGAGGCCGCGGTGCTCGGATTCCAGAAGGTGGGCGAGACCGACGAATACGAGATCACGGATGACAGCGCGCCATATGGCGGCTTCGGCTACATCCGGGTGCTGAAGCGCCGGGGCGTTCGCCTTTACAAGGCGGTGTGGTATCCCAAGCTTCAGTTTACCGCCGGCAACGAGACGGACAACACCAAGCAGCGCCAGATCAGCTGGGGCACCCCCACGATCAGCGGCAAGGGGCTTGCTGTTTACGATGACGCGACTGGCAAGGCCAAATACCGCAAGCAGCAGGTGTTCACCACGCTGGCCGCGGCGAAGACCTACCTGAACGGCAAGGCGAACATCACCTGACAGAACACACGCCCTCCCGGGATGGGAGGGCGTGATTTTTAAAGACGGCCACAGGCCGGGAGGAAAAGATGCATCTGCTGGATCTGATTATCACGCACCACAACGAAGCATGGGAAGACTGCCGGAAAATGTTTGAAATGCTGCGGCTGCAGCGGGGCGTGAAGGAATGGGAGTTCAACGTCATTTTTGTTCAGGATGGCGATGACAGGCACATTGACATGGAGCGGGTGGCCAGGGTTTATCCCTTCGTGGGGACGTTTCTGCAGATACCGCAGAGCGGGGTGAGCGCGGCGAGAAACGCCGGGCTGGATGCCGCTTCGGCGCCCTGGGTGATGTTCTGCGACTGCGATGACAGCTTTTACGCGCTGGACAGCCTGTGGCGCGTGCTGGAGAGCATACGCGAGGCCGGGGACCGGGGGGATCTGCTTTGGAGTGACTTCTGGGTGGAGCTGCGCGGGGAAAAGTACGCCCGGCAGAAAAAGGGCCGGAACGCGGTTTTCAACCACGGGAAGGTTTACCGGCGGAACTTCCTGCTGGAGAACGGGATTCGGTTTGACGAGGATCTGGACTACAGCGAGGACGCCATGTTCAACAGCCTGGTGTACATCAAGGCAGACCCGAAGCGGATCGCGAAGATGCCGGAGCCGGTGTACATGTGGTGCTACCGGGAAGAGAGCCTGAGCAACTATACCGGCGGCGAGGCCCGGCGGAACATCAGCCTTTTCAAGAAACGGGTGAGGCTGTGCGAGGCCTACGAGGAAGCGGGACGGCATTACGATGCCATCTGCTCCGCGGCGCGGGCCGAGCTGGATTATTACTGGGAGCTGAACGGGCAGGCAGAGCTGCCGGGGCACACCAGGGAGGAATGGGTGGAACTGATCCGGCGGTATATTATCTCGCGCTGGCCGGATGCCATGAACCATATCAGCACCCAGGACCGGGCGGAGCTTTTCCAGGTGAGCATGGACGAGGCGAGGCTGAAGAAGATTTATCAGGAGAAGCCGCATAACATTGTCTGGTGGCTGAAGGAGATTGGGGCCATCCGGAAGGAAGGGAAAGAAACAAAATGATTTTCGAGATTTACCGGAAGGAAAACGGAAAAGATAAAAAGATTCGGACGGAGATCCGGATCGGCGGGAAGGCGGTTGCGCTGCAGTTCACGATGGCCATCTGGAAGCGGATGGAAAAAGAGATCTGCATGGTGGATGACCTTTACACCATGATGCACAGCCCGGAGCGGTGGAACCGGGAAAACATTCCGGCGCTGACCGAGATGATGACCGGCGGCACGATCACCGCGGACGAGGTGATGGCGGAAGAGGATCCGGCCACCATGAAGCGGCTGATTGAAGAGATTCAGAGCGTGATTGCAAAAGCGCTGACCATGAGCGAGAAGAAGTACGATGATGACAGCGTGCACGATGAGACGCTGGAGGAAATCGAAAAAAAAGAACCCAGGGCA